>NZ_QTPQ01000027.1:0-126665 GCF_003853425.1 Burkholderia sp. Bp9140 | reverse complement strand
GGTGGCGGTGGCGGTGGCGGTGGCGGTGGCGGTGGCGGTGGCGGTGGCGGTGGCGGTGGCGGCGGTGGCGGCGGCGGCGGCGGCGGCAGCGGCGGCAGCGGCGGCAGCGGCGGCGGCGGTCATGGCACCGGCGGCCACGGCAATGGCGGCGGCAACGGTAGCGGTAACGGAAGTGGAGGTGCCGGCAACGGCGGTGCCAACGGCGTCGGCAACGGCAGCGGCAGTGCTGGCGGGCATGGAACCGGAGGCAGCGGCAACGGCAGCAGCGGCGGTCATGGCAACGGTGGCGGCAACGGCAACGGCAGCGGTAGTGGCGGCGCCGGTAACGGCGGTGCCAACGGTGTCGGCAATGGCAATGGCGGCGGCAACGGTGGATCGGCCGGCGGCCATGGCCACTGACCGAAGCACCGCCTGACCCCGTGCTGTCAGAGCATTTCGAGCGCGCGCTTGCTGCGCGGCGGACGGAAGTACCCGTCGAGCTGCGCGCGCTCGTCATCGCTCAACACGAGATCGAGCGCCGCGCGATTGTCGCGCACGTGTTCGATCCGCGACGCCTTCGGGATCGCGAACACGCCCGGCTGCCCGAGCACCCAGGCGAGCGCGACGCGCGTCACCGACACGCCGCGCTGCCGCGCGATCTCGTCGAGCGGCGAGCGCTTCGGCAGCCGCCCGTGATCGACGGGGCTGTAGGCCATCGTCGGCATCCGGTGGTCGGCAAGCCATGGCAGCAGGTCGAACTCCGGCCCGCGACGCGCGATGTTGTAGAGGATCTGGTTGGTCGCGCACGCACTGCCGCCCGCCACGTCGACGAGTTCGGCCATGTCGGCCGTATCGAAGTTGCTGACACCCCAGTGGCGGATCTTGCCCGCGCGCCGCAGCGCCTCGAACCCCTCGACCGTCTCCTCGAGCGGCACCGAACCGCGCCAGTGCAGCAAGTACAGATCGAGATGGTCGGTACGCAAGCGCTTGAGGCTCGCGTCGCACGCGGCGACGACGCCGCGCCGGCTCGCGTGATGCGGGTACACCTTGCTGACGAGGAACACGTCGTCGCGCAGGCCAGCCAACGCCTCGCCGACGAGTGCCTCGGTCGCGCCGTCGCCGTACATCTCGGCGGTGTCGACCAGCGTCATCCCGAGCGCGATGCCCTCGCGCAATGCGACGATCTCGTCCACGCGCCGCGCGGGCCGCTCGCCCATTTCCCAGGTCCCCAGGCCAAGCTTCGGAATCGTCTCGCCGTCCGGCAGGACGACCGTGGCGATCGTGTCTCTCATGCACTCCTCGCTGCGGATAGGTGGCCGCGCACCGCGGCCGAAGCATGGGCCAGTGTAGTCAATCGGCGCCCTGCCCGCCTATTGCACGGCAAAAACCGGCTATAACGGCGCCGCATGATGACTTAGAATGGCCGGCAACCTGATCGATACCCATTCCATGAAGGCACCCACGGACGACCGCTGGCAGGACCTGCGCCCCGACCCCGACAACGACACGCCGCTCTACCTGCAGCTCGCCCGCAAGCTCGGCGACGCGATCCACGACAATCGCTGGGCGGCCGGCGAGGCGCTACCGTCCGAGCGCGTGCTGTCCGAAGCGCTCGGCGTGTCGCGCATCACCGCGCGCAAGGCGATCGCGCTGCTCGTCGAGCAGGGCCTGATCCGCCGCACGCAGGGCGCCGGCAACTTCATCCAGCCGCGCTACGAGGATCCGCTGTCGCGGCTGTCGAGCTTCAGCGAGATGCTCGAGCGCCGCGGCTTCAAGCCGAGCTCGCAATGGCTCGAGCGCGAAATCCAGCCGGCGAACCGCGACGAAGTGATTCAGCTCGGCCTGTCGCCGGCCGCATCAGTCACGCGGCTGAAGCGCCTGCGCCTCGCCGACGGCATCGTGATGGCCGTCGAGAACTCGACGTTCCCCGCCACGCTGATTCCCGATCCGCAGGCGATCGGCGGGTCGCTGTACAGCTATCTCGAAGCGCGCGGCACGCCGATCGTGCGCGCGCTGCAGCATTTCCGCGCGGTCAACGCGACCGACGAGATCGCGCAACAGATGGGCATCGCGCCGCACGACGCGCTGCTGCTGATCACGCGGATCGGCTATACGGCCGACCAGCGCGCGATCGAGCTCACCGATACCTACTGCCGCAACGACTACTACGACTTCGTCGTCGAGCTGCGCAAGTAACGCGCGCGGCGCCGCCCGCGCTCACAGCCAGCGCGCTTCGTCCGTGCCGAGCGGCACGGGCGGCCGCGCGAAGCGCGGCGGCGTCGCCGACAGGCGTTCGGCCGGGCGCACGGCGTCGATCGCGCCGAACGGCGACGCGGTCCGGTCGATCCGGTCGCGCACGTCGTCAGGCGTCAAATCCGGTGCGTGCAGGCCGTCCGGCACCACGCCGAACGATTGCAGCCAGCGCCCCGTCTGCGCGAGCGACAACCGCACGTGCCAGCTTCCCCCTTCCGTCGCCCGGCGCGCGAGCGCGATCATCGCGCCGAACGCCGCGAGATAGCCCGTCGCGTGATCGAGCGCCTGGCACGGCAGATGGCGCGGGCCGTCCGCGTGCGCGGCGTGCTGCTCGCTCCATGCGATGCCGCTGGCCGACTGCACGAGGCTGTCGAAACCGCGCCGCATCGACCACGGCCCCGCGTGCCCGTAAGCGGACACCGACACGCAGACGATGCCGGGCCGCAGTTCCGCGAGCGCCTGCGGCGAGAACCCGCGCGCCGCGAGCGCGCCGGGGCGATAGGCCTGCACGAATACGTCGGCGTCGCGTGCGAGGTCGCGCAGCGTGGCGACACCCGCTGCCTCGCGCAGGTCGATCCACGTCGAGCGCTTGCCGCGCCCGTTGTCGATCACGAGCGACGCGATGTTCGGCAGGTGCGGGCCGTTGACGAGCAGCGTCTGCGCGCCGTGCGATGCGAGCGTGCGGCCCGCGACCGGCCCCGCAATGATGCGCGTGAGATCGAGCACGCGCACGCCCGCGAGCGGCTGGTCGGGCTCGCCGCGACCGATCGCCTCGACGGGCGCGTCGCCGATCCGTTCGATCTCGAACAGCGGCAGCGACGCGAGCGCGCGCGCCTGGTCGTGCGCGGCCCATTCGTCAGGGGTTCTGATCAATGCCGCGCACAGGCCGGCCTCGGCCAGCGCGGTATCGAGTGCCGCGCCGTCCCACGTGCGGATCGCCGCGGCAACGTCGTCACGCCGCGGGCCGCAGCCGAGCACGTCGAGAATCCCGTGCAGGTGATGCGGAAAGTTCGCATGCAGCTGGACCCAGCATCCGTCGCGCGTGTCGTGGAAGCCCGTCACCGGATGGCGCGGCTCGGGCGGCGGGCCGTCGTCCACGCGCAGGTAGCGTTCACTGCGGAACGCGACGAGCGCGTCGCGCATCGACACGTCGACGCGCTGCGCGACGCCCGTGCGCAGCCGGTGGCATTCGGCCGCCGCGAGCCCCGCTGCCGCGATCGTCGCCGCGGCCAGCGTGCCGACGTGGAACGTCGACGGCAGCGTCGGGTCCTGCCCCGTCACCGCTGCGCGTGCCAGCGCGCCGGGCTCGCCGTGCGCGAGTTGCCACAAACGGGTCAATGCGAGTTCGGGTGTCATGGTGGGAACGCGCCGTTGAGGAGACGTAATCGAGTCTAGAATTCGCGACAGGTGCGATCAATCTTGATTGCGCGAATCAATGCATAACGAATAGTCGTAGCCGGGCTGCGTTTCATGCGCCCCGACAGGAGCGATCCGCATGACGTCCCTCAGTGCGCCGGAAGCCGCCGGCATCCTCGGTGTCAGTGTGAGCACCCTTTATGCGTATGTGAGCCGCGGCCTGCTGCGCTCGTTGCCCGACGGCGCGAGCAAGCGCCGCCGCTACGACGCGAACGAGGTGCGCCTGCTCGCGCGCCGTCGCGCCGACGCAAAACGCGCGGGCGGCGTCGCCGAGCGCTCGCTCGACTGGGGCGTGCCCGTGCTCGAATCGCGGATCACGCAGATCGCCGACGGCCGCCTGCACTATCGCGGCGCCGACGCGATCGCGCTCGCGAACGATGCGACGCTCGAGGAAACCGCCGCACGGTTGTGGGATTGTCCGCCCGCGCGGCTCGCCGCCGCATCGCTTGCCTCGACCGGTTTCGACGCCGCGCAGTGGGACGACTGGGCGCGCCGCTGGGCGCATCTCGCGCCGCTCGAGCGTGCGCTGGTGCTGCTCCCCGCCGCGGCCGCGGCGCTGCCGCGCCGGTGGGCGCAGGGGCGCGACGCGCAGTTCGACGCGGCCACGCTGCTGCTGCGCGTGACGACGGCCACGCTGGCCGGCAGCGCGCCGGGCAATGCGCCCGTGCATCGGCAACTCGCCGCCGCGTGGCGCATCCGGCGGCGCGACGAGGCCGACCTGCTGCGCCGCGCGCTCGTGCTGTGCGCCGATCACGAACTGAATCCGTCAACCTTTGCGGTGCGCTGCATCGCGTCGACCGGCACGCACCTGTTCGGTGCGGTCGCGGGCGGGCTCGCCGCGTTGTCGGGCCCGCGCCACGGCGGCGAGACGTTCCGGGCGGGCGCCCTGCTCGATGAAGCGGCGCGCGCCGCCGACCTCGACCGGTACCTCGCGCTGCGCGTCGCGCATGACGAACGCGCGGACGGCGCACGCACGGCGCTCGCCGGTTTCGCGCATCCGCTCTATCCCGACGGCGATCCGCGTGCACGCGCGTTACTCGACGCGCTGCACGCGACGCTGCCCGACCGGGCGCCGCTACAGGTGGCCCGTGCGCTCGCCGCACGCGTCGAAGCGGCGACCGGCGTGCAGCCGGCGATCGATTTCGCACTCGCGGTGCTGGAGCGCACGCTCGCGCTGCCCGACGGCGCCGCGTTCACGCTGTTCGCGGCCGGCCGCACCGCGGGCTGGATCGCGCACGCGCTCGAACAGTATGCGGACGGCAAACTGATCCGGCCCCGCGCGCGCTACGTCGGCAACGACGCGACGGCCTGAGCGCGGCCGCCGCGCCATGCGGCGAGCCGTCGCCATGCGATCGGCGCGGCCTGCACGGCTGGCGCCGCCTGCGGGCCGAATGCGAACACCGCGCCGCCCGCCGCCGCGCTGATCCACACGCGCATGCCGGGCAGCAGCGCCAGCGACTCGCCGGCGCGCAGCCAGTGATCGTCGGGCCGGCCCTCGATCGTCACCCACAGGTCGCCGTCCGCGACCTGCAGTGCGGTGCGATCGACGATCCGCCACCGTCCGGCCGGCTCGTTGCCGTCAATCTCGTAAAGTCGCAGTTCGCGCATGGCCGCCTCCGGGTCGCGTGGGTTCAATGACACCAGTATTTCGGACAGCGACAGCACGCGGACAGATACGCCTGCAGACACTTTCGGCTGAACTGTACCGGTCCGCCGGCGGACGGGCGTCCGCCCGGCATCGTATCCGGACGGCCGGCGCGCCCGCCCGATCCTGCGTGGCGCGGCGGCTTTGCCTACAATGGCGGCTGTCCCGCGCCACCGGTCCGTCCCCATGTTCCAACGCCCGCCCGCCGCCGCACCCGGCGAAAAGAACCTTACCGTGATGCTATGGCTCGTCGCGACGGGCTTCTTCATGCAGACGCTCGATGCGACGATCGTCAACACGGCGCTGCCGTCGATGGCAGTGAGTCTCGGCGAATCGCCGCTGCGGATGCAGTCGGTCGTGATCGCGTACTCGCTGACGATGGCGGTGATGATTCCCGTCTCGGGCTGGCTCGCGGACACGTTCGGCACGCGGCGCGTGTTCTTCAGCGCGATCCTGGTGTTCTCGCTCGGCTCGCTGCTGTGCGCGAACGCGCATACGCTGCAACAGCTCGTGGTGTTCCGCGTCGTGCAGGGGGTGGGCGGCGCGATGCTGCTGCCGGTCGGGCGGCTCGCCGTGCTGCGCACGTTTCCGGCCGAACGCTACCTGTCCGCGCTGTCGTTCGTCGCGATTCCCGGGCTGATCGGGCCGCTGATCGGGCCAACGCTCGGCGGCTGGCTCGTCAAGATCGCGTCGTGGCACTGGATCTTCCTGATCAACGTCCCGGTCGGCATCGCCGGCTGCGTCGCGACTTTCTACTCGATGCCCGACGCGCGCAACCCGGCCGTCGGCCGCTTCGACCTGAAGGGCTATCTGCTGCTGACGATCGGGATGGTCGCGATCTCGCTGTCGCTCGATGGGCTCGCCGATCTCGGGATGCAGCACGCCGCCGTGCTGGTGCTGCTGATCCTGAGCCTCGCGTGCTTCGTCGCGTACGGCCTGTACGCGGTGCGCGCGCCGCAGCCGATCTTCTCGCTCGAACTGTTCAAGATCCATACGTTCAGCGTCGGCCTGCTCGGCAACCTGTTCGCACGGATCGGCAGCGGCGCGATGCCGTACCTGATCCCGCTGCTGCTGCAGGTGAGCCTCGGGTATTCGGCATTCGAGGCCGGGCTGATGATGCTGCCCGTCGCGGCGGCCGGGATGTTCTCGAAGCGGATCATCACGCGCCTGATCACGCAGCACGGCTACCGCAAGGTGCTGCTCGCGAACACGATCATGGTCGGCGTGATGATGGCGAGCTTCGCGCTGATGCGCGACACGGTGCCCGTGTGGGTGAAGGTCGTCCACCTCGCGCTGTTCGGCGGCTTCAACTCGATGCAGTTCACCGCGATGAACACGCTGACGCTGAAGGATCTCGGCACCGGCGGCGCGAGCAGCGGCAACAGCCTGTTCTCGCTCGTGCAGATGCTGTCGATGAGCCTCGGCGTCACGGTCGCCGGTGCGCTGCTGGCCACCTTCACCGGGATGCTGCGCACCGTGACGCCGAGCAACACGCTGCCCGCGTTCCATGCGACCTTCATCTGCGTCGGGATCATCACGGCCGCGTCCGCGTGGATCTTCGCGCAGCTCGCGCCCGAAATCCGCGGCCGCGCGCAGTACAAGACCGATCCCTCCGAGCGCGCATGACGCAGGGCGCGGCAATCGCCACGGCGGCGCGCGACGCACCAGGTCGGTGCAACAAGACTGCACCGCGCCGCAACTGGCGGGCGCGACGGCCCGCCGCACGGGGCGCGATGTCGTGCATGCTTCTTGCTCGCCTATTCTGTAGGTAAACTGGCAGTCTTCCCTCGGCCGACATCATGAGCATGATCGACATCGACCCACCCGGCTTCCAGCCGCCCCGCCCCGTCGCCGGCGACGACGGAAGGCGGCGCACCGTGCTGTACGGCGCGTACACCGTGTTCAGCGTGTTCCAGCCCGTTTTCTCGGTGTCGCACCGCCGCGCGATCGGCTATCACGCGTCGCTGCGCGCGCACGATGAGGAAAGCCGCCAGGTCGCGTCGCACGAGGTGTTCACGCAGGCGGCGCGGCGCGGCGACCTGCTCGAGCTCGGCCGGCTCGCCGAATCGCTGCATCTCGGCAACTTCCACGCGTTCGACAGCCACGACGAATGGCTCTTCCTGAGCCTGCATCCGGCCGCGCTGATGGACACCGTCTACGGCGACGCGCTGCTCGCGAACCTGAAGGCGCTCGGCCTGCCGCCGCATCGCGTGGTGCTCGAGGTGCCCGAGCAGGCAGGCGGCGAGACGCCGCGCTATGCGGCGATCGTCGACGGGCTGCGCAAGGCCGGCTTCCTGATCGCGCTCGGCGGCTTCGGCGCCAAGCATTCGAACATCGACCGCGTGTGGCACCTGCATCCCGACATCGTCACGCTCGACCGCGGGATCCTCGCGCAGGCGAGCGAACACTCGCATCTCGAACGCGTGCTGCCGGGGCTCGTGTCGCTGCTGCACGAATCCGGCCAGCTCGTGCTGATGGGCGGGCTCTCGACCGAGCGCGACGCGCTGATCGCGCTCGAATGCGACGTCGATTTCGTTCAAGGGCAGTACTTCGCGGGGCCGAGCGTCGACCCCGTACAACCGCAGGCCGCCGCCGGCTGCATGGACACGCTGTCGGCCGCATTGCGGCTGCGCGTCGGGCAACGCGAGCGCACGCAGGCCGAACGCCTCGCGCCGTATGTCGCCGCGCTGGAGGAAGCGAGCCAGAAGCTCGCCGCGGGCGAGTCGCTGATCGACGCCGCCGGCGCCGTGCTCGGGTTGCCGGAAACCGCGCGCTGCTTCCTGCTGGATGCATCGGGCCGCCAGATCGGCGATAACGTGCTCGCGCGCGGCAGCGTATCGCAGCGGGCGAAGCGCTTCCGGCCGCTGCTGCATTCGGAAGGCGCGAGCTGGGAGCGCCGCCCCTACTTCATCCACGCGATGCGCGCGCCGAGCCGCGTGCATCTGACGCCGCCGTACCTGTCGATCAACGAGGCGCACCTGTGCGTGACCGCATCGATCGCCGCGCCGGCCGCGACCGGCATGCAGGTGCTGTGCGTGGACATCAACTGGGAAGCGGCGCTCAACCGCGAATGAAGGTGGAAGGTGCGCGCCGCGCTCATGCGGCGCCATCGACGCCGCCGGCGCGGCGCACGATCAGCCGGTGCACGCGCTTGCCGGACGACGCGCTGACCACCTCGTGCTCGTCGAGCACGTGCATGCCGGCGCCGAGTGCCGCATGCATGCGCGCCGAATCGAGTGGCGTGTACAAGCGGCCGCGCTCGTCGCGCAACGCACCGTTGCCGGCCACCCGCCAGCTCAGGTACAGCGTGCCGCCGGGCATCAGCAGCGCGGCCAGCCGCGCGGCCGCCGCGGCCGCATCCGCCTGTTCGAGGTGCATCACGACCGTCTCGCAGAGGACGTTCCGGAACACGCCGGACGGCACGCCGGCGAGCGCCGGCAATGCGGCCAGCTCGAACGTCAGCGACGGATGGCGCACACGCGCCTCGGCGAGCAGCGCGGCGCTCGCATCGTAGCCGCGCACGTCGAATCCTTGCGAAGCGAGCCACGCGGTGTCGCGCCCCGCGCCGCAGCCGACATCGGCCGTCGGCCCCGGCGCGAAATACTGATCGAGCAGCGCATACATGTCGTCGGGGACGGCCTCGTCGAGCCAGTCCCGCGCGTATTGCACGGCATGGGCTTCGTAGGCATCGAGAGTCGGGCGGTCCACCATGGCGATTGCTCCGCGTACGCGTCTCGTCGTGCGACGCACCCCGCATCTTAGCCGTTGCGCATCGTGCGCGGTGTCGTGCGCGACGCGCGCCCCTACGCCGCGCGCAAGTCGCCCGCGCGCGGCACCTGCGCGGCCGCTCCGTCAGACATGCGAGTGCGCGCCGCCGTGCACGGGGCCCGAGCGCCGCTCGACTTCGCGGCGCACGTCGCCGCGCAGGCCCGCGAAAAACGCGACCTCGGCGACGACGAACAACGGCCCGACCATCAGGCCGACCAAGTCGTCGACGAACGCGGGCTTGCGCCCTTCGAACCAATGCCCGACGAACTGCACGATCCAGCCGACCACGAACGCGCCGATGCCGATCCCGAGCCATTGCGCGGTCGGCAACAGCGCGAGCGTCTGCGCGGCCCAGAGGCCGAGCGCGAACAGCACGGTCATCACCACCCCGAAGCGCAGGTCGAGGCGCAGGTAGAACACCGCGAACGCCGCGGCGAGCAGCAGCGCCGGCGACAGCGCGACGCCGGCCAGCGTGCCGAGCGCCGGCCGCGACAGCAGCACCTCGACCGCGAACACGATCATCGGAATGCCGACCAGATGCGTCGCGATGTTGCGCGCATCGCGATGGTAGGCCGCATACTGGGAAAGGTGGTCTTCGAGCGTCTTCATGGCGTCTCCTGAACGATCATTGAGCGCTATGATGCGCGTCACGCCCGAGAACCTCTGTCAGCTACCCGACATCGCGCGCCCATGCCCTCGTCGCTCGCCCCCTACCAGCCGCAGATCGAAGCGCACCCGTGGTTCGCCGCGCTGCCGCCCGCGTTGCGCGAAGACCTGCTCGCCCGCGCCGCATTGCGGCCCCTGCCGGCCGGCCACGCGCTGTTCCGCCGCGGAGACCCGCCGTGCGGGCTGTATGCGGTGCTGGCCGGTTCCCTCACCATAGGCGCGGTCGACCCGCACGGCAAGGAGTCGCTGCTGACGGTCGCCGAACCGGTCACGTGGTTCGGCGAGATCGCGCTGTTCGACGGCCAGCCGCGCACGCACGACGCGATCGCGCTCGACGACACGCTGCTGCTGCACGTCGCGCAGGCCGCGCTGCTCGCGATGCTCGACGCGACGCCGCAATACTGGCGGCAGTTCGCGCTCCTGATGGCGCAAAAGCTCCGGCTGAGCTTCCTGACCGTCGAATCGATGAGCGTGATGCCGGCCGCGCAGCGGCTTGCCGCGCGGCTGCTGATGATCGCCGACGGCTACGGCGGGATCAGCGCCGGCCGCACGCGCATCCGGTTGTCGCAGGAAAAGCTGGCTGCGATGCTGTCGCTGACGCGCCAGACCACCAACCAGCTGCTGAAGGCGCTGCAGGCCGACGGCGTCGTGCGGCTGCATGTCGGCGAGATCGAACTCGTCGACGTCGACGCGCTGCGCCGCGCGAGCGGGCTGCCCGACGGCACCTGCTGACACCGCCGCGCCAGCGCCGCAACGCCGCATTTGCGCCGCCATGGCGTTGCGCTATCGTGGCAGCTCTTTCGCCCTCCCCGCATCCGCTCTTGAACACGTCGACCGTCACCACCCCGTCCCGCCACGCATGGCCCGTGTTCGCCGCGTTCCTGCGGCTCGGCCTCACATCGTTCGGCGGCCCCGTCGCGCATCTCGGCTACTTCCGCGACGCGTTCGTCACGCGACGCGGCTGGCTGACCGAGCGCGCGTATGCGGATCTCGTCGGGCTGTGCCAGTTCCTGCCGGGGCCGGCGAGCAGCCAGGTCGGGATGGCGATCGGCCTGTCGCGCGCGGGCTATGCGGGGATGTTCGCCGCGTGGCTCGGCTTCACGCTGCCGTCGGCGCTGCTGATGTTGCTGTTCGCGCTCGGCGTGCACGCGACGGGCATGCCGGTCGCCGCCGGCGCGCTGCACGGGCTGCGCATCGTGTCGGTCGCGGTGATCGCACAGGCGGTGTGGGGCATGGCGCGCACGCTGTGCCCGGACGCGCGCCGTGTCACGCTGATGGCGATCGCTGCATGCATCGCGCTGCTCGTGCCGGCCGCATGGCTGCAGGTGGCCGTGATCGTCGCGGCGGGGGCAGCCGGACGCGTGCTGTTGCCGCAGCCCGAGCGCGACGCCCACGATCCGTTGCCGCTGCATGTATCGCACCGCGCGGGCGTGCTCTGGCTCGTGCTGTTCGCCGCGCTGATCGCCGGGTTGCCGGTCGCGGCCCGCGCGCTCCATTCGAACACGCTCGCCGTCGTCGACGCATTCTTCCGCACCGGCGCGCTGGTGTTCGGCGGCGGGCACGTCGTGCTGCCGCTGCTGCAGGCGGCCGTCGTCGCGCCGGGCTGGGTCGGCGATTCGGTGTTTCTGGGCGGCTACGGTATCGCGCAGGCCGTGCCGGGGCCGCTTTTCACGTTTTCGGCCTTCCTCGGTGCTTCGCTGCGCGACGCGCCGAACGGCTGGCTCGGCGGGACGATCGCGCTCGTGTCGATCTTCGCGCCGTCGTTCCTGCTTGTCGCGGGCACCGCGCCGTTCTGGGAACGCCTGCGCCGCAGCACGCGCATGCAGGCCGCGCTCGCGGGCGTGAACGCGGCCGTCGTCGGACTGCTGCTCGCCGCGCTCTATCACCCGGTGTGGAGCGACACGATCTCGTCGCCACGCAATTTCGCGGCCGCGCTCGTCGCGTTCGTTGCGCTCGCGTTCTGGCGCGTGCCGCCGTGGGCGGTCGTGATCGCGAGCGCGGCGCTCGGGTGGTTGTCGGGGATGATCGCCTGATCCGGCGAATGTCGTGCGTCGATTCATGTCCGACAAAAACAAGAAAGCCCTCTTGACGAGGGCTTTCTTGAGGTACCGCGCGCCGCGAAGGCGCGCGGGATGCCTGGACTTACGCGAAGTTCTTCGCTGCGAAGTCCCAGTTCACGATGTTCCAGAACGCTTCGACGAACTTCGGACGTGCGTTGCGGTAGTCGATGTAGTACGCGTGTTCCCACACGTCGATCGTCAGCAGCGGCTTGTCGGCCGTCGTCAGCGGCGTTGCGGCGTTGCTCGTCGACACGATGTCGAGCGAACCGTCAGCCTTCTTCACGAGCCATGCCCAGCCCGAGCCGAACGTGCCGACCGCGGCCTTCGTGAACGCTTCCTTGAACGCGTCGTACGAACCCCACTTCGCGTTGATCGCGTCGCCCAGCGCGCCCGACGGTGCGCCGCCGCCGTTCGGCGACAGGCTGTTCCAGAAGAACGTGTGGTTCCAGATTTGCGCGGCGTTGTTGAAGATGCCGCCCGACGACTTCTTCACGATCTCTTCCAGCGACAGGCTTTCGAATTCCGTGCCCGGGATCAGATTGTTCAGGTTCGTCACATATGCCTGGTGATGCTTGCCGTAGTGGTACTCGATCGTCTCTTTCGAGATGGTCGGCGCGAGTGCGTCTTCAGCGTACGGGAGCGGCGGGAGCGTATGAGCCATGGCGATTCCTTCGTTGAGTATGTAGGGAGGCTGTGTTGAATGCTGCCGAGCGTCCGATTGTAGGCGAGTCCGAATATCCCCGCAAACTCACGGGCATTTATCCGCGGTATGCAGAAAATCGGCGCTGGCGCTTCATCCGGCAGGACGAGACGACGATGCGCAGCTTCCGTTCCCGGGTCCGGCGCGCCCGGTGCATCCGGACCGCCGGGCACACGACCTTCGTTTCGCTTACGCCGCCGTCGTCAGATCGTATCGGTCAGCCGAGGCTGCACGTCGGCAAGCGACACGTCGGCCGAGCCTTCGGCGAGATGCACGGTCAGGCGGCGCTGCGGTTTCAGCGCACTCGGCGCGCGCACCGCGCGGCCGGTCTGCGTGTCGATCAGCGCCGCGTAGCCGCGCTCGAGCGTGCGCTGCGGGCTCAACACCTCGAGCCGCGCCGCGCAGGCCGACACGCGCGCGGTATCGCGCTCGTGACGGCGCTGCAGCGCCACCGCGAGACGTTGCGACAGTCCCGCGAGCGCATGGCGCGCCTGCGCCGGGTCGGGCCGCGCGCGCTGCCAGCGCAGCTGCGCGAGCGCGAAGCGCGCACGCGCGTCGCGCACCGGCCGCGACGCCGCCGACGCGAGCCGCACGGCCAGTTGCTCGACGTGGGTGCGCTGCCGCTGCAGCCGTTCGGCCGGACTGACGAGCCGGCGCGCGAGCCAGTCGAGCTGCTGCGCACGCTGCTCGAGCCCGCGTTCCAGGCTGCGCGCCAGCGCGCGCTGCCGGTCGGCGACCTCGCGCAACAGCAACGCGCGCTGCGGACTCGCGAGTTCGGCCGCGCCGGTCGGCGTCGGCGCGCGCAGGTCGGCCGCGAAGTCCGCGATCGTGAAATCGGTTTCGTGGCCGACGCCGCTGACGACCGGCAGTTCGCTCGCCGCGATCGCGCGCGCGAGCGCTTCATCGTTGAACGACCACAGATCCTCGATCGAGCCGCCGCCGCGACAGACCAGCAGCACGTCGACCTCGCGCCGCACGTTTGCAGCCTGCACGGCCGCGACGAGTTTCTCGGCCGAGCCCGCACCCTGCACGGGCGCCGGATAGACGATCACGGGGATGTGCGGCGCGCGGCGCGCGAGCGTGGTCAGCACGTCGCGCAGCGCGGCCGCCTGCAACGACGTGACGATGCCGATCGCGCGCGGATGCGCGGGCAGCGAACGCTTGCGCTCGGGCGCGAACAGGCCTTCGGCCTCGAGTTGCGCCTTCAGCCGCAGGAACGCCTCGTACAGGCGCCCTTGCCCGGTGCGCCGCACGGCCTCGACATTGAGCTGCACTTCGCCGCGCGGCTCGTACATCGTGACGACCGCGCGCACCTCGATCCGGTCGCCTTCGCGCGGCGTGAATTCCGCATACTGCGCGCGACCGCGAAACATCACGCAGCGCATCTGCGCCTGCTGGTCCTTGATCGAGAAATACCAGTGGCCGCTCGCGGCGCGCGTGAAATTCGACACTTCGCCCGAGATCCACAGCAGTGGAAACGAACGTTCGAGCATCGTCGAAATCGCGCGATTGAGCGCCGAAACGGGAATTACTTCGTCACCGCCGCGGGTGGCGCCGGGAGCGGAAAAAGGAGAGTCGGAAAGCATGGGCGATCGGATGAATGCTGGCGGCGACACGATAGTCCGACACGCGCGCGGCGTCCAGCGCCGAGCGTCCGCGCCGCGACGCGCGGAAGGTGTCCACACTCTGACATTCATCCACCCAAAACGCTTGAAAACCGCGGGAAAAACCAGACAATTTCACGCAATCCATTGATTTTTATAGATTTTCCAACCTTACAATTTTATTCGACGCCGACTCGACGTCCACCCGGCGGGCGTTTGGTGCGGACGGGCAGCGAGTTTTTCACAGAGTTATCCACAGCCCGCCCCGATCCGGCCCCGCCGGGTACGTCGCCCGGCCGCGCTTGCCGCGCCCGCGTGCGGCGCGCTAGAGTGCCGCCTTCCGAAGACCTTGCGGCATGCGCCGCCCAACGGAGAATCCGTCTTGACGAATCCGTCCCACGACGCGGCGCACGATACGCCGCGCCCGACCCGATGAGCGCGCCCGGCGGCCCGCTCGCGCGGCTCGAAGCGCGCCTCACGCGCGAATGGCAGCGACGCGGCGCACTCGCCTGGGCGCTCACGCCGTTCGCATGCGTATTCGGCCTGTGCGCGGCGCTGCGCCGCGCGGCCTATGCGCAGGGCTGGAAGCAACCGGTCGACGTCGGTGTGCCCGTCGTCGTGGTCGGCAACGTGACCGTCGGCGGCACGGGCAAGACGCCGACCGTGATCGCGCTCGTCGATGCGCTGCGCGCGGCCGGTTTCACGCCGGGCGTCGTGTCGCGCGGCTACGGCGCGAACGTGAAGGCGCCGACCGCGGTCACGCCCGCGTCGCGCGCGAGCGCGGCCGGCGACGAACCGCTGCTGATCGCGCGCCGCACCGGCGCGCCCGTGTGGGTATGCCCCGACCGCGTCGCGGCCGCGCAGGCGCTGCGCACCGCGCATCCTGACGTCGACGTGATCGTCAGCGACGACGGCCTCCAGCACTACCGCCTCGCGCGCACGGTCGAGCTCGTCGTGTTCGACCACCGGCTCGGCGGCAACGGCTTCCTGCTGCCGGCCGGCCCGCTGCGCGAGCCGCTGTCGCGCCACCGCGACGCGACGCTCGTCAACGATCCGTACAGCGGCGCGCTGCCGCCGTGGCCCGACACCTACGCGCTCGCGCTGACACCGGGCGCCGCGTGGCACCTCGACCAGCCGGCGCTGCGCCGCCCGCTGTCGCAGTTCGCGAACGAGCGCGTGCTCGCCGCGGCCGGCATCGGCGCGCCGGAACGCTTCTTCGCGACGCTGCGCGCGGCCGGCCTCGCGCCGGCGACACGCGCGCTGCCCGACCATTACGCGTTCGCCGACAATCCGTTCGTCGACGACGCGGTCGACGCGATCCTGATCACCGAGAAGGATGCAGTAAAATTGGGCGCTTCCTGGCGCGACGCTCGGCTGTGGGTCGTCCCCGTCGAAGCCGCGCTCGATCCTCGCCTCATTGCCCTCGTTGTGGAGAAACTCCGTGGACGCTCGCCTGCTTGAAATCCTTGTGTGCCCTATCTGCAAAGGCCCGCTCCACTATGACCGCGCCGCGCAGGAGCTGATCTGCAACGCGGACAAGCTCGCCTATCCGATCCGCGACGGCATCCCCGTGATGCTCGTCGACGAAGCACGCCAGACCGTCGAAGGCACGCCGGTCGATCCCGCCGGCCCGGCCGGCAGCTGAACGCCGACCGCTGCACCGGCGCCCCGCCGCGGTTCGCCGCGGCCGCGTGCCGAACCCTGCCGGGCGGCCTGCTTTCGACGCGCCGCCCGCCCCGCCCTTCTCACCGCCCAGTCCCGATGACTCATCCGCAGCCCTTCATCGCCGTCATTCCTGCCCGGCTCGCGTCGACGCGCCTGCCGAACAAGCCGCTCGCCGATCTCGGCGGCAAGCCGATGGTCGTGCGCGTCGCCGAGCGCGCGCGCGAAGCGGGCGCGCAGCAGGTGCTCGTCGCGTCCGACGCGCAGAGCGTGCTCGACGCGGCACGCGATCACGGTTTCGAAGCGGTGCTGACGCGCGCCGACCATCCGTCGGGCACCGACCGGCTCGCGGAAGTCGCCGCGACGTTCGGGTGGAGCGACGACACCGTCGTCGTCAACGTGCAGGGCGACGAGCCGCTGATCGACCCGGTGCTCGTGCGCGACGTAGCGTCGCACCTCGCCGCGCATCCGGACTGCGCGATCGCGACTGCCGCGCACCCGATCCACGAAGCGGCCGACGTGTTCAACCCGAACATCGTGAAGGTCGCGCTCGACGCGCGCAACGTCGCGATGTACTTCTCGCGCGCGCCGATTCCGTGGAGCCGCGACGCGTACCAGCCACACTGGCCGGACGTCGGAGCCATGCCGGCGCCGGCGTTTCCGGTCTACCGCCACATCGGCCTCTACGCGTATCGCGCGCGCTTCCTGCGCACCTATCCGTCGCTCGCGCAGGCGCCGATCGAGCAGGCCGAGCAGCTCGAACAGCTGCGCGCGATGTGGCACGGCGAGCGCATTGCCGTGCTGATTACCGAGCACGCGCCCGAAGCCGGAATCGACACGCCGGCCGATCTTGCACGCGTGCAGGCCCTTTTTCGGCCGGGTTCAAAATAACCCGTGGCATAATCAGGCGATTGTGCGAGCCGTCCGCGACCCGCGCGTTCTCGCTTGACCCCGCCACGGCCCATCCCGGCAGCCGCGCGTCGCTTTCGCCGACGTGCCGCGTCAGACCGGTCCGCCGCGCGCCAGGCAAGCCCCGCGCACGCTGTCGCTGACACTTTTGCGTCTCGCCATACGAATCTACATACTGGAGATATCACCATGCGTTTGATCCTGTTGGGCGCGCCCGGCGCGGGAAAGGGCACCCAGGCAAACTTCATCAAGGAAAAGTTCGGCATCCCGCAAATCTCGACGGGCGACATGCTGCGTGCGGCCGTCAAGGCCGGCTCGCCGCTCGGCGTCGAGGCGAAGGGCTACATGGACGCCGGCAAGCTCGTGCCGGACGCGCTGATCATCGGCCTCGTGAAGGAGCGCCTGAAGGAATCGGACTGCGCGAACGGCTACCTGTTCGACGGCTTCCCGCGCACGATCGCGCAGGCTGACGCGATGAAGGAAGCCGGCGTCGCGATCGACTACGTGCTCGAAATCGACGTCCCGTTCTCGGAAATCGTCGAGCGCATGAGCGGCCGCCGCACGCACCCGGCATCGGGCCGCACGTACCACGTGAAGTTCAACCCGCCGAAGGTCGAGGGCAAGGACGACGTGACGGGCGAACCGCTGATCCAGCGCGACGACGACAAGGAAGAAACCGTCAAGAAGCGTCTCGAAGTGTATGAAGCGCAGACCAAGCCGCTGATCACGTACTACGGCGACTGGGCGCAGCGCGGCGAGGAAAACGGCCTGAAGGCCCCGCAGTATCGCAAGATCTCGGGCCTCGGCAGCGTGGACGAAATCCGCGAGCGTGCGTTCGACGCACTGAAGTAAGCACCGCGTCGTGCCCCCGCAAGCCGCCCTTTCCGGGCGGCTTTTTTTCGTCTGCTTCCTCCGTTTCGTCTGACCAGGATCCGCACGGCCGTGCCGGCCTCGCCGGCGCCCCATACAATCGATCGAACGCAGACGCCCCGGCTTTGCTCCGATCGACCGGCATCGGACCCAGCCAAGGAGACCGTGATGGAGATTCGCGGCCGGCAACGTCTTTCCGATCACGGGCGGCGCATCGGGCCTCGGCGCCGGAACGGCCCGCATGCTCGCGCAGGCAGGCGGCAAGGTCGTGCTCGATGCGATGGTGCCCTTCCCGCCGCGGCTCGGCAAACCGGACGAATACGTGCTGCTGGTGCGCCAGATAGTCGAGAACCCCGATGCTCAACGGCGAAGTGATCCGCCTCGACGGCGCGATCCGGATGCAGCCGAAATAAGTGCAAACAACTGCAAACGAAAAACGCCCGCTGGCGTTTTTCATTCGAGGCGCCGGACGGCGGGCTTGCCCACCGGCAATGCCGCCCGCAAGCGGCTCAGTCCTCGCCGTCGCGCTGCATCCGCTGCCGCAATTCCGTCACCTGCGATTCGACGACGGTCGCATCCTCTGCATCGGGCCGCTCGCCGAGATACTGCTCGAGATCCTCTAGCGCGGGACGCAGGTAATCGAGCCGCGCATACGCGAAGCCGCGGTCGCGCACCTCGTCGAGCTGTTCGGGCAACAGGATCACGAGCCGCTGCTGCACCGCGAGCAGCCGCTGCCAGCGTTCCGTCTGCAGATAGATCGTCTTCAGGTTGCGCAGCATCCGCGCGATGATCTCGCGGCTCGTGGCGGGCTGCAGCAGCGCGCGCAACGCACTGTCGACCGCGCCCGCCGCGCGCGCGACGTACGGCTCGAGCATCTCGACCATCTCGGCTTCGGACAGCGAATGGCCGTTGGTCGGATCGATGATCAGGTCGCCGTCCGGCAGTGTCACGCGCAGCAGGAAGTGGCCGGGGAACGACACGCCGCGCGCCGGTACGCCAATCTGCTCGGCGAGCTCGAGGTACAGCACCGACAGCGAGATCGGAATCCCGCGCCGCCGCTTCAGCACCGCATTCAGGTGGCTGTTGTCGGGGTCGTAGTAATCGTTGTGATTGCACGCGAAGCCGAGTTCGCGGAAGAAGAACTCGTTCAGCGCGGCGACGCGGTCCTTCAGGTCCGCATCGTCGGCGAGCCGGCGGCTCAGCCGCGCGGCCAGCATGTCGATTTCGGCCAGCGTGCCCTGCAGGTCGAGGTCGGGATACGCGTCCTGTGCGAGCGACAGCGCGGTTTCCGTGACGGGCAGACTGTCGTCGTCCGCCACGAGCGTGCTGAAGTAGTCGAGGACGCGGGTCATTGCGGTCGTCACTTGGCGCGCCTTCTGAAGTAAGCGTATTTGAAGCCCATTACCCACAACATACCGAAATATAGTGCAGCGAACAGCACGAGGCACGCGGCCATCAGCGCAATGCGATCGAGCGGCTGCGCACGCATGCCGGTCCAGTCGAAGCTGATCGCGAACCAGTGCATCAGGCCCGCGAGCACGAGCGCCGCGCCGATCAACTGCACGAAGAAGCGCAGCCAGCCCGGCGACGGCTGGTAGATGCCGCGCTTGCGCAGCCCGAGGAACAGCAGCAGCGAGTTCAGGCACGCGCCGACGCCGATGCTCAGCGTGAGGCCCGCATGACCGATCAGCGGCACGAACACGTAGTTCGAGATCTGCGTGACGACGAGCACGCCGATCGCGATCTTCACCGGCGTCTTGATGTCCTGCTTCGCATAGAAGCCCGGCGCGAGGATCTTGATCAGGATGATGCCGACGAGACCGATCCCGTAGGTCGCGAGCGCGCGGGCGACCATCGTGACGGTATGCGCGTCGAACCTGCCGTAGTTGAACAGCGTCGCGGTGAGCGGCGTCGCGAAGAAGAACAGCGCGAGCGCGCTCGGCGCCGCGAGCAGGAACGTGACGCGCAGCCCCCAGTCGAGCAGCGCCGAATACTCCTGCGTATCGGCGTCGACGTGCGCCTTCGACAGGCTCGGCAGCAGGATCGTGCCGAGCGCGACGCCGAGCAGCGCGGTCGGGAATTCCATCAGGCGGTCGGCGTAGTTGATCCACGACACCGCGCCCTGCCCGAGCCGCGACGCGATGTTGGTGTTGATGATCAGCGACAGCTGCGCGACCGACACCGCGAACGTCGCGGGCACCATCTTTGCGAGCACGCGCTTCACGCCGCGGTGACGCAGCGCGCGCACCGGGTTGAGGCCGATCAGCGGCACCATGTCGATTTTCTTCAGGCCCGGCAACTGCACGACGAACTGCAGCACGCCGCCCACGATCACGGCCCACGCGAGCGCGAACACCGGCACCTTCAGGTGCGGCGCGACGAACACGGCCGCGGCGATGAACGCGACGTTGAGCAGGACCGGCGCGAACGCCGGCAGCGAGAAGCTCTTGTAGGTGTTGAGCACGCCGGACGCGAGCGTCGTCAGCGAGATGAACACGATGTACGGGAACATGATCCGCGTCATCGTGACCGCGAGCGGGAACGCCTGCCCGTCGGTGCGCAGGCCGGACGCGACCGCGAACACGACCCACGACGCGCCAACGATCCCGAGGACCGACAGCACGGCGAGCGCCCACGCGAGCACGGTCGACATCGCATCGACGAGCGCCTTGGTCGCATCGTGCCCCTGCTGGTTCTTGAACTCGGCCAGGATCGGCACGAACGCCTGCGAGAACGCGCCTTCGGCAGACAGGCGGCGCAGCAGGTTCGGAATACGGAAAGCGACGTAGAACGCGTCGGTGTATTGACTGGCGCCGAACGCACGGGCGATCAGCGTCTCGCGGGCCAGTCCGGTCACGCGCGACAGCAGCGTGAAGCCGCTGACCGTCAGCAGGGCTCGGAATAGATTCATGGGGCGCTTATTATACGGACGTTGCGTGTCCCGGCACGGACGGATCCGGAAAAGCGCGCGCGTCGCCGGCGCCCCATCCGGCCGATGTCACGTTGAACTTGCCACGCGCTTGATTTTGTTGCTATAATTGCCGGTTTCTGAGCCTGTTACATGCACGGCGCCTGTCGTTTTCATGTCTCGGCCTCGGTTAAAATCACCGTTTTTTATGCGCCCCTGGGCAATCGTTCTCAGGGGACGGATCGAAAAGCAGCGCTTGGCCGTCAGGCTCCAAGCTCTGGAAACAGGACAGGATAAGGAACCGTCATGGCTAACTCCGCACAAGCACGCAAGCGCGCCCGCCAAGCCGCGAAGGCAAATTCGCACAACTCGGCGCTGCGCTCGAAATTCCGTACCGCGATCAAGTCGGTTCGCAAGGCTGTTGAAGCCGGCGACCAGGCTAAGGCTGCCGAGCTGTTCAAGGCTGCCGTGAAGACGATCGACACGATCGCCGACAAGAAGATCGTTCACAAGAACAAGGCCGCTCGCAGCAAGAGCCGCCTCGCCGCAGCCGTCAAGGGTCTGCAGGCAGCAGCGTAAATCCGGTGCGACCGGCGAGGGCGCCCGCCTCGGCGGGCGCTCCTGTTTCCTGCGATCGCAAAAAAGCCCGCCTAGGCGGGCTTTTTTGTTGCGCGTCGTCCGCGCATCGCGCCGGACGACTGCCGGACGTGGGCGCGGCATGCACCCTCGTCCGTCGAACTCATTTCTTCTCGTTGTAGTCCGGCAGCTCGCACGCCTCGGTGACGACAAGGTTGTTGTCCTTCGCGAAGTTCAGCACGAAATCGAACGCCATCGGCTCGATGTCGCGCAGCCGGGAATCGAGGATCACGCATTTCAGGTCACCGAGCATCGTCGGGCGCACGTACAGCGAATATTTCAGGCGCGCATTCGGCCCGCTCGCACCCGGCCCGAAGCAGGCCATCACGCCGGCCAGACGCTCCGACCAGTCGCTCGGGCGAAACTTTTTCCCGTCTTTCGTGATGCCCTGGATGAAGAATTCGGTCGGAGGGGTTTCAGCCATGTGGTTACCCAAGTGACGGCCCGGCGATATCCAGGCGACGGCGCCTGGATATGCGAACACAAAGCTGGAGTGGACGGCTGCACACGCGCTTCGATATCCCGAAAACAGGCCGTCGATGCGTGCCGCCGGCGCGCCGCACCGGATTTGTGCAGCGCACGGCTTGTGTCCGGCAGAGCGCGAAAAGCCTTGCCTGCCGGGCTGGAGAAAACTTTTGAATTATACCGCAGCGCGCCATCGCGCGTCGTGCCGCCCCCCTCTCCCGACACGCTCCGTCGCCCGCCCCAAGCGCTCCCCGCTTTTCTTCGCGGCTCGTCAAAGCACAGAAAATCCTTTATGCTGCTTTGAGTTATCCACACCCGACGGCGGCGCCGTCCGGCCCCGCGGCCGGGTGAAACCCGCCGTATCTCGTTTCATGACCGCCAAAACCATTCGTCACTACCTGCAGTTCAAGGATTTCTCGCTGGAAGACTACGAGTACGTGCTCGAACGCACGGGTATCCTGAAGCGCAAGTTCAAGAACTACGAGACCTATCACCCGCTGCACGACCGCACGCTCGCGATGATCTTCGAGAAGAGCTCGACGCGCACGCGGCTGTCGTTCGAAGCCGGCATCTTCCAGCTCGGCGGCCATGCGGTGTTCATGAGCACGCGCGACACGCAGCTCGGCCGCGGCGAGCCGGTCGAGGATTCCGCGCAGGTCATCTCGCGGATGGTCGACATCATCATGATCCGCACGTTCGAGCAGGACGTGATCACGCGCTTCGCGCAGAACTCCCGCGTGCCGGTGATCAACGGCCTGACCAACGAATACCACCCGTGCCAGGTGCTCGCCGACATCTTCACGTACTACGAGCACCGCGGCCCGATCGCCGGCAAGACGGTCGCGTGGGTCGGCGATGCGAACAACATGCTGTACACGTGGATCGAAGCCGCGCAGATTCTCGGCTTCAAGCTGCGCCTGTCGACGCCGCCCGGCTATGCGCTCGACATGAAGCTCGTGTCGCCGGACAGCGCGCCGTTCTACGAGGTGTTCGACGACCCGAACGAAGCGTGCAAGGGCGCCGATCTCGTGACGACCGACGTGTGGACGAGCATGGGCTTCGAAGCCGAGAACGAAGCGCGCATGCAGGCGTTTGCCGACTGGTGCGTCGACGAGGAAATGATGGGCCACGCGAACCCGGACGCGCTCTTCATGCACTGCCTGCCCGCGCACCGCGGCGAGGAAGTGACGGCCGGCGTGATCGACGGCCCGCAAAGCGTCGTGTGGGACGAGGCGGAAAACCGCCTGCACGTGCAGAAGGCGCTGATGGAGTTCCTGCTGCTCGGCCGGCTGAAGCACTGACGCGCGCGGCCTCGTCGCAAGCGATAAGCGCCGGCACAGCCCGGCGCTTTTTATTTTCCCGCCACCCGCGCGGCATGCGCGCGCATGCCGATGCCCCCGTCAGCCCGGCGTCGGCTGCGTCGCGGCGAAGCTTGGCCGCTCGCGCATCACCGCCTGCGCACGCGTGACGTTCGGGTATTTCCGCAGCAATTCCGCCCCTTCGGGGAACATGCCCACGTAAGCCAGGATCGGCGCCAGGAACAGATCCGCCATCGACAACTCGCTGCCGACCAGGTAATCGCGACCGCCGTACGCCGCGTCGAACACCTGCAGATGCTTGTCGATTTCAGGCAGCGCCGCGTCGATCACCGCGCGATCGGGCTGGCCGTTCTCGCCTTTCGGGAAGATGTATTGCAGCACGTAGCGGCGCACCATCGCGTCGTACGCGTGGCAGTTGATCAGACTGATCCACTGCTCGCCGCGCGCATGCGCGGTGGCGCCCCACTGGGCCAGCAGGCTCGGGCCGTCGAACGCTTCGTCGATATAGCCGAGGATCGCACGCGTTTCGTAGAACTCGATCGGACCGTCGCAGAATGCCGGGATGCGTCCGAACGGGTTGTGCGCGAGCACGTCCGGCGAATGCGGCGGCAGCGGCTGCAACGTGTACGAGACGCCCTTTTCCGCGAGCGCCATGCGCACGGTCCTGCAATAGCTGCTGCGCGGATCGCCGATCACGACGACGGTACCCGCGCTGCCTTCCGGGTCCAGCAGATCGCTGAGCCGGTTGAACACCGATTGCCAACCGCCCATGTGCGAATCGCGCTCGGCCTCGCCCGGAAAGCCGCTGTGACGCATGTGCAGATGCGTGCCGCCGTCCTTGTCGGTGAACGTGACCTCGATCAGCGTCTTCAGGTCGGCCGGCATCGACCCGGCCTCCCACGCCCATGTGTACGCCAGAAAGTCGACGCGATCGACCTTCTGGTATTCGCCGCCCGCGATGTGGCGCGAACCGTCGCGCCCGCCCATCACGATGCGGTACGTGCCGCCGACCCGCGCGTCGGCGCTCGCTTCGATCACGCTCATCCCGCGCGGACAATGCCAGGTCGCCAGCGCGGATTCGTTCGTGAACGCGTCGAAAACACGTTCGCGCGGTGCGCGGATGAACCGGTTCAATTCGAGATGAAACGTCGCTGCCTGACTCATGACTTCTCTCGCCGAGGTGGGGCGTCGTCGCCGGCCGTGCCGCCCGCGCACGATTCGACGAACGCCGTCAGTCGATCGAGGCTCTCTTCCCAATATTGCCGATAGGCTTCGAGCCATCCATGCGCATCGCGCATCCCGTCCGCGCGCAACCGGCAGATTCGCCAGCGCGCATTGACTTCCCTCTCGATCAGCCCCGCCTCCGACAGCACGCGAAGGTGCTTCGAAATCGCCGGCGCGGACATGTCGAACGGCCGGGCCAGCTCGCTGACGGGCGCCGCGCCCTCGGCCAGCCGCACCAGGATCGCGCGCCGGGTAGGGTCGGCCAGCGCAGCAAACACCGCAGACAGGGGATCGGATGTGGAATGCATGATCTCATTTAACTTCAAGGTTAAATGAGAGTCAAGGGGATGACGGGTGTGGCGGCCGGGGGACGCAACGGCGTGGATGGACGGGCGGCGGAACGGAACGACGCACGCATCGCCGCCGCCGAGCGGTGCGGGGTGCGGGCGCGATGCGGGACACGACAGCGCGCCTCTAGAAAAAGGGACGGTTTGCCGTATGGAATCGGCAACAACCGGCGTGGTTCCGTTACGCGGGCGTCGTGGCCCGGCTCACAGGCAAACCGGCTCGGGCTCCAGCTCGACGCCAAATTTCGCGAACACGTCGTCCTGGATCGCGCGCGCCAGCGCGAGCACGTCGGCCCCCGTCGCGCCGCCGCGATTCACCAGCACGAGCGCCTGCCGGTCGTGCACGGCCGCCGCGCCGAGCGCGCGCCCTTTCCAGCCGCAGCGGTCGATCAGCCAGCCGGCCGCGAGCTTCACCTGCCCGTCCGGCTGCGGATACGACACGACGTCCGGCGAGCGCGCGCGCAGCGCATCGAACTGCGCGGTGTCGATCACCGGATTCTTGAAGAAACTGCCGGCGTTGCCGAGCGCCAGCGGATCGGGCAGCTTCGCGCGGCGGATCGCGACGACCGCGTCGAACACGTCGCGCGGCGTCGCGAAGTCGGGGGCGATGCCGCGCGCGTCGAGCTCGCGCGTGACGTCCGCGTAGCCGAGCCGCGGCGTCCAGCGCTTGGGCAGCCGGAACGTCACCGCGACGATCGCGAAGCGCCCGCGCCCGTCCCGCTTGAAGAAACTGTCGCGATAGCCGAACGCGCAGCGCGCGGCGTCGAAGCGCTCGCTACGTCCCGTCGCGAGTTCGACGGCGACCAGCGACTCGAAATACGTCTTCATCTCGAGGCCGTACGCGCCGATGTTCTGGATCGGTGCGGCGCCGACGGTGCCCGGAATCAGTGCCAGGTTTTCGAGGCCCGGCATCCCGTGCTCGAGCGTCCACGCGACGAACGCATGCCAGGTCTCGCCGCCGCCGGCCTCGACGTACCACGCGTCGTCGTCCTCGCGCACGACGCGGCGGCCGGCGATCTCGTCGAGCAGCACGACGCCGTCGAAATCGCGCGTGAACACGACGTTGCTGCCGCCGCCGAGCACGAGCTGCGGCAGATGCGCGACGCGCGGGTCGCGATGCAGCGCCGCGAACTGCGCCGCATGCGTGATGCGGGCGGCAAAGCGCGCGGTCGCGCCGATGCCGAACGTGTTGTGCGCGGCGAGCGGATGGTCGGGGAGCAGCGACAGGGCGGAATCGTCAGGAGGCATCGGCATTCGCGGTCACGTCCGCCGGGCGGGCGCACGGCCGGCCTTGGGCAAACGGAGGGGCATCGGTAAAATGGCAAACAGTCCGCAATTATAGCGAGTGCCCGCGCGCGAGCCGGGTGCTTGCATCTCAAGGGAGAATGCCATGCCATCGTTCGACGTCGTTTCCGAAGCGAACATGATCGAAGTGAAGAACGCCATCGAGCAGTCGAACAAGGAAATTTCGACGCGCTTCGACTTCAAGGGCTCCGACGCGCGTGTCGAGCAGAAGGAGCGCGAGCTGACGCTGTTCGCCGACGACGATTTCAAGCTCGGCCAGGTCAAGGACGTGCTGATCAACAAGCTCGCGAAGCGCAACGTCGACGTGCGCTTCCTCGACTACGGCAAGGTCGAGAAGATCGGCGGCGACAAGGTCAAGCAGATCGTCACCGTGAAGAAAGGCGTGACGGGCGACCTCGCGAAGAAGATCGTCAGGCTCGTGAAAGACAGCAAGATCAAGGTGCAGGCGAGCATCCAGGGCGACGCGGTGCGCGTGGCCGGCACGAAGCGCGACGACCTGCAAAGCGTGATCGCGATGCTGCGCAAGGACGTGACCGACACCCCGCTCGACTTCAACAACTTCCGCGACTGATCGACGCCGTCGACCGGTCACGCCGCGCCGCCGGGCCCCGCATGCGGGATGCCCCGGCGGGCGGGCGACAGCAGCAACGCCTTCCTCAGACCTTCCCGCCGTCCTGCGCACCGCCGTCGGACGCTGCCTTCTTCTTGTCGCCGATCCGGCTTTCCTGCCCCTTCAGCAGCTTCGAGATGTTGCCGCGGTGACGCCACACGAGCAGCACGCTCATCGCGAGCACGGCCCATGCGACCGGGTTGTGGCCCGTGCCGAACAGGAACACGTCGAACACCGGTGCGAACACGGCCGCCACCAGCGCCGCGAGCGACGAATAGCGGAAGAAGAACGCGACGATCAGCCAGGTCAGCGCGGTCGCGAGGCCGAGCACCGGGTGCACGGCGAGCAGCACGCCGGCCGCGGTGGCAACGCCCTTGCCGCCCTGGAAGCGGAAGAACACCGGATACAGGTGGCCGAGGAACACGGCGATCGCGACCCACGCGACGGCGACGTCGGACAGCCCGAAGTGCCGCGCGAGCCACACGGCAAGCCAGCCCTTGAACGCGTCGCCGACGAGCGTCATGATCGCGGCCTTCTTGTTGCCGCTGCGCAGCACGTTGGTCGCGCCGGGATTCTTCGACCCGTACGAACGGGGATCGGCCAGGCCCATCGCGGCGCTGACGACGACGGCGAACGACACCGAACCGATCAGGTAGGCAACTAGTGCGGCGAGCAGGATCTGCATGCGGAGAACTCTTCTTTCAACGTATCGGTGAAGGGACGGCCGGGCGCGCCCGGCCGAAGCGGCGCCCATTCTACCGAACGAGCACGGCCTGCCACGAGGGTGAAACCCTCAGTCGACGCTCGCGCACTGCACGGGCGTCGCGCCGAGCAGCGTCGCGAGCACCGCCGGCGCGAGGCTGACGAGATAGCCGCGGCGGCCGCCGTTCAGGTAGATCGTCGGCAATTCGAGGATGGTGGACTCGACGTACACGGGCATCGTCTTGCGCGTGCCGAACGGCGACGTGCCGCCGACCAGATAGCCGGAGTGGCGGTTCGCGACGTCGGGCTTGCACGGCTCGACGCGCTTCGCGCCGATCTGCCGCGCGAGGTTCTTGGTCGACACCGTGCGGTCGCCGTGCATCAGCACGATCAGAGGCTTCGCATGCTCGTCCTCCATCACGAGCGTCTTCACGACGCTGTGTTCGTCGACGCCGAGCTGGCGCGCCGACTCGCCGGTGCCGCCGTGCTCGACGTAATCGTACGGATGCTCGCCAAACGCGACGCCGTGGCGGCGCAGCAGCTGGGTCGCGGGTGTCTCGGACACGTGTCTGGATTTGCTCATGGCGGCATTTTAATGGCGAACGACCGGCGGGCGGCCGCCATCGCACAATCGCGGCATCCCGTGTTCGCGCCGGTGCGCCGCGCGCCGGCGGTATACTCGCGGCCCTTTTGTCCGGGGCGAGCGCGCCCGTCGCCGCAGCGCGCCATCATCATTGCGGACATCGCGAAGCGCTATTGCCCGATTGGCCGATTGTGGCGCGCCCGCCATCATGGCACGATCGTTCGCAAAACTCGCCGCGCCGCCGCCCGGCCCTTTTTCTGGAGACGCCATGACCTCGCCTGTCCGCTCATCCGCGCCGCTCGACGTCGCGGCACTGCTCGCCGCGCTGCCCGGCCGCATCGCCGACGTGCCCGCCCGCTGGGCCGCACGCGCGCGCGCGCATCCGGCGCTGATCGAGGATGCGCGCCGCCTGTCGTACGGCGAGCTGTCGCAGGCCGTCGATGCCGCCGCCGGGCGGCTCGCGCGCCTTGGCGTGCGCGGCGGCGATCGCGTGATGATCGTCGCGGAGAACAGCGTCGCGCAGATCGTGCTGCTGTTCGCGGTCGCGCGTGTCGACGCATGGGCGCTCGTGTCGAACGCGCGGCTGTCGGCCGGCGAGCTCGATGCGATCGCCGCGCACGCGCGCCCGAAGCTGATCGCGTTCGCGACGGAAGCGTCGCCCGACGCGCGCACGCACGCGGCACGCTACGACGCGACGCCGGCCGACGCGCTGCCGGTCGACATCGGCGCATGGTCGTACCGCATCGACATGAGCGCGCCCGGCGAACCGGTGGCGGCCGACGGCGCCGCGCAATGCGCGGCGCTGATCTACACGACCGGCACGACCGGCACGCCGAAAGGCGTGATGCTGTCGCATCGCAACCTGCTGTTCATCGCGGCGACGTCGAGCGCGCTGCGCCGCGTGTCGCCCGATGACGTCGTCTATACGGTGCTGCCCGTGTCGCACGTGTACGGTCTCGCGTCGGTCTGCCTCGGCAGCCTGTACGCGGGCGCGACGCTGCGGCTCGCACCGCGCTTCTCGCCGGAGGCCGTGCGCGTCGCGCTCGCCGACGAAGGCGTGACGATCTTCCAGGGCGTGCCCGCGATGCACGCGAAGCTGCTCGAGCACCTGCACACGCATGCGCACGCGTGGCACGCGCCGCGGCTGCGCTTCGCGTATTCGGGCGGCTCGCCGCTCGACGCCGACCTGAAGGCGCGCGTCGAGCGTGTGTACGGCGTGCCGCTCCACAATGGCTACGGGATGACCGAGAGCAGCCCGACGATCACGCAGACGCCGCTCGACGCACCGCGTACCGACTGCTCGGTCGGCGTGCCGATCCCGGGCGTCGAGATGCGGATCGTCGCACCGGACGGCACCGACGTGCCGCAGGGCGAAGTGGGCGAAATCCGCGTGCGCGGGCCAAACGTGATGCTCGGCTACTACCGCAACGCGGAGGCGACGCGCGCGGCCGTTTCGCCGGACGGCTGGCTCGGCACCGGCGATCTCGCGCGCCAGGAAGCCGACGGCTCGGTGACGATCGCGGGCCGCAGCAAGGAGCTGATCATCCGCTCGGGCTTCAACGTGTATCCGGTCGAGGTCGAACAGGTGCTGAACGCACACCCGGACGTCGTGCAGGCAGCCGTCGTCGGCCGCGCGGTCGAGGGCAACGAGGAAGTGCTCGCGTTCGTCGAGCTGGTGCCGGGCGCGACCGCGACCGAGGCCGCGCTGCAGGCGTGGTGCGCGCAACGGCTCGCGCCCTACAAGCGCCCTGCGCGCATCCGCGTGCTCGATGCGCTGCCCGCCGCGTCGACGGGCAAGGTGCTGAAGCACAAGCTGCGCGAACTCGCGTGACGCGCGGCGCCGGCCGCATCGCGCACGCGGGCCGGCGCACGCGCCGCGCTAACCGCGCGGATGGTGCTGCGCATGCAGCGTCTTCAGCCGCTCGCGCGCGACGTGCGTGTAGATCTGCGTGGTCGAGATGTCGCTGTGGCCGAGCAGCAGCTGCACGACGCGCAGGTCGGCGCCGTGGTTCAGCAGGTGTGTCGCGAACGCGTGCCGCAGCGTATGCGGCGACAGGTGCGCGCGCACGTCGGCCTGCTGCGCGTGGCGCTTGATGATGTTCCAGAACTGCTGGCGCGTCATCCCGTCGCCGCGCGCGGTCACGAACAGCGCGTCGGCCGCGCGTGCGCCGAGCAGCGCCGGCCGCGCGTCGCGCAGGTAGCGCTCGATCCAGCCGTGCGCGACCTCGCCGAACGGCACGAGCCGCTCCTTCGAGCCCTTGCCCATCACGCGCACGACGCCCTCGTTGAGCCCGACCTCGACGGTCTTCAGCGTGACGAGCTCGCTCACGCGCAGCCCGCTCGCGTACATCAGCTCCAGCATCGTGCGATCGCGCAGGCCGAGCGGCGTGCCGATGTCGGGTGCGCCGAGCAGCGCCTCGACCTGTGCCTCGGACAGGGTCGACGGAAAGCGCGCGGCCTGCTTCGCCGACGTGATCCGCAGCGTCGGGTCCGTGCTCGCGTGATGCTCGCGCACGGCCCAGCCGTAATAGCGACGGAACACCGACAGCCGCCGGTTCGACGACGTCGCCTTGCCGTCGCTGCGCGCGGCGATATAGCCGGTCACCATCGCTTCGTCGGCCGAGTCGAGCGGCACGTCGTGCGTCGCGGCCAGCCATTGCGAAAACAGCACCAGATCGCGCCGGTATGCATCGAGCGTGTTGCGCGCGAGCCCGTGCTCGAGCCACAGCCCATCGCAGAACACGTCGATCGATGCGCGGCTCGCGAGCAGCGCGGGCGATGCGGCGGCCGCGTCGCCATCGGCGCCGGACGCGGAGTCGGGGGAAAGCAGCGGTTCACTCATCAGTACGGCACGCCTTCATGCGCCAGCAGCCAGCGCTTCACTTTCTGGTAATAGCCGTCGTCGTCGTGGTTCGCGAAGCCGCCGAGGCCGCCCGCCGCGACGACGCGATGGCACGGGATCACGAGCGGGAAATAGTTCGCGCCGCACGCCTGGCCGACCGCGCGCGGCGCGCTGCCGATCCGCTTCGCGACCTGCCCGTAGGTCAGCACCGTGCCCGGCGGAATGTCGCTGATCACGTTCCACACGCGATGCTGGAATGCGCTGCCGACGTCGGCGAGCGGCAGGTCGAAGCGCGCCGACGCGCGCTCGAAATAACGTTCGATCTGCTCGACCACGCGCTTCGCGAGCGGCGAGTCCGGCTCGACCGGCTCGATCGACTCGGGCAGATAGACGATCTCGCGCACCACCACGGCATCGGTACGGATGCCGACCTTGCCGAACGGTGCGTCGATGACTGCGTTGAACATGAGCTTCTCCTCACCGTGAAACGCGCGGCGCCGCCGCGCGCCGACGACACTTTACGCCGTGATCATGCGGCACGCAGCGCCCATTCGACATGCTCGCGCACGACCGGCGACGGATCGTCGGCCCGCGCGCGCAACGCGGCGACGATCGCGTCGCGCGCATCGGGCGCGAGCCGGTCGGCCGGCGCGCGCAACGCATTGCCGAGCCCGACCGCGAGATTGCGCAGCCAGCTTTCGTAACCGATGCGCCGGATCGCGCTGCCCTGCATCCGCGTGTCGAACGCGTCCGCGTCCCAGCGGAACAGCTCGACGAGCGTCGCGCGGTCGAGCCCGTGCCGCACGTCGAAATCGGCGACGGGCGCGGCCTGCGCGAACTTGTTCCACGGACACACGAGCTGGCAGTCGTCGCAGCCGTACACGCGGTTGCCGATCAGCGGGCGCAGCGGCTCCGGAATGCTGCCTTTCAGTTCGATCGTCAGGTACGAGATGCAGCGGCGCGCGTCGACGCGGTACGGCTCGACGATCGCGCCGGTCGGGCATGCGGCGATGCAGCGCGTGCAGCTGCCGCAGTGCGCGCCGGGTGTCTCGGGCGCGATGTCGGGCGCCGTTTGCGCGTCGGTCGGCAGCGGAATGTCGACGTAGATCTCGCCGAGGAAGAACAGCGAACCCGCGTCGCGCTGCAGCAGCAACGTGTGCTTGCCGCGCCAGCCGACACCGGCCTTCTGCGCGAGCTCGACCTCGAGCACCGGCGCCGAATCGGTGAACACGCGGTAGCCGAATGCGCCGATCTCGCGCTCGATGCGCTCCGCGAGCGTCTGCAGCCGGTTGCGCAGCACCTTGTGATAGTCGCGGCCGCGTGCGTAGATCGACACGACGGCGGCCTGCGGATCGTCGAGGCGCGCGCGCTCGCGGGCGCGCCAGTCGTGCGGCACGCGTGCGCCGGATGACGCATCGGGCGCGTCGGCGGCGAGCGTTTCGGCCGGCAGATAGGCGAGCCGCGCGGAGATCACGCGTCGCGTACCGGCCACAAGTTCGGCCGGCCGCGCGCGTTTCGTCCCGTGTTTCGCCATATAATCCATTTCGCCGTGGCACCCGGCTTCCAGCCAGGCGGCGAGGCCTGCTTCGGCATCCGAGAGATCGGTATCGCTGATGCCGATCGCCCCGAAACCCAATTCGCGCCCCCACGCCCTGATGCGCGCGGCGAGCGCAGTCAACGTCGCATCATCGAGCGCGCACGGCGCCGCGCCTTCGGCACGAGTCGAAGGCCTGTCGGATGCGGCGAGTTCCGGTAATCGGTTCATCGCACTATTTTACGAGAATGCCAGCCACGCCTCATACGCCTCATGCCGACACGCTGCCTGCCCCGCTCGCGGAGCGCGTGATCGCACTCGCCGACGAAGCGGCGACCGAGGCCTTCGGCACCCGCTTCGCGCACGCGCTCGACGCGGCACGCACCGAACTCGCCCGCGCGCACGCGTTCGACGGACTGCAGATCCAGCTGATCGGCGACCTCGGCGCGGGCAAGACGACCGTCGTGCGCGCAATCCTGCGCGGCCTCGGCCACCCGGGACGCGTGCGCAGCCCGACCTACACGCTCGTCGAACCTTATGCGTTCGCACGCGATGACGGGGAACTTGAGGTCTATCACTTCGATCTGTATCGATTCAACGATCCGGCCGAATGGTCCGACGCAGGCTTTCGCGAATATTTCAATTCCAGCGCGATCTGTCTCGTCGAATGGCCGCAACAGGCGGGCACCCTGCTCGGCGTGCCCGATCTGGTTTTCTCGCTCGACGTGGATGGCGACGGCCGCGCCCTCACCGTGCGGGCGTACAGCGCTTCAGGAAAGGCATGTCTCGAAAGATGTTGATCAAACCGTTCCGCTCGATCGAATCGGCGGCCACCGCGACGCACAACTGGCGCCGCCGCCAGATCCTGCGCGCGGGTGCGTCGACGCTGGTGCTCGGTCTCGCCGTGCCGCGGCTCGCGCACGCGTCGTCGGTGCTCGGCGTGCGCGTCTGGCCCGCGCGCGATTACACGCGCGTCACGATCGAATCCGACCAGCCGCTGCAGAATAGCCAACAGCTGTTGCAGGGTCCCGACCGGCTCGTCGTCGACCTGAACGGGCTCGATCTCGACCAGGCGCTGCGCGACCTCGTGTCGAAGATCGCGCCGAACGATCCGCAGATCCAGTCGGTGCGCGTCGGCCAGTACCAGCCGCACGTCGTGCGGATGGTGTTCGACCTGAAAGGCTCGGTGAAGCCGCAGGTGTTCACGCTGCCGCCGGTCGGCACCTACAAGTACCGGCTCGTGTTCGACCTGTATCCGGCCGTCGCGCCCGATCCGCTGACCGACCTGATCGCGCAGACCGAACGCAAGGAACAGGCGCTCAACGACACCGCGCGCGCGCAACAGATGCAGCCGCCGACCGCGCTCGCGGGCCCGGCCACGCCGCCGCCCGCCGCGGGCGACAACAGCGATGCGTTCTTCCAGCGCTTCGCGCAGAACACGCCGGCCACGCCGCGCACGCCACCGGGCACCACGACGCCTTCCGCGCCCGCGAAGCCGGCCGTCAAGCCGCCGCCCGTCATCGCGCGCCGCGACGACAGCGAGGACGACGGCGACACCTACAAATTCACCGCGCCGAAATCCGGCAAGGGCGGGACCGTGCGGCTCCTGACGGTCGCGATCGATCCGGGCCACGGCGGCGAGGATCCGGGCGCGATCGGCGGCGGCGGCACGTACGAGAAGCACATCGCGCTCGACATCGCGAAGAAGCTGCGCGCGAAGATCGACGGCGCGCCGAACATGCGCGCGATGATGACGCGCGACGCCGACTTCTTCGTGCCGCTGAACGTGCGCGTGCAGAAGGCGCGCCGCGTCGGCGCCGACCTGTTCGTGTCGATCCACGCGGATGCGTTCACGACGCCGTCCGCGCGCGGCTCGTCGGTATTCGCGCTGTCCGACCACGGTGCGTCGAGCGCCGCGGCGCGCTGGCTCGCGAACAAGGAGAACTCGTCGGACCTGATCGGCGGCATCAACATCAAGACGCAGGACGCGGCAGTCAGCCGCGCGCTGTTCGACATGTCGACGACCGCGCAGATCCGCGATTCGCTGCGCTACGGCAATTATGTGCTGAAGGAAGTCGGCGGCATCAACAAGCTGCACAAGGGCTCGGTCGAGCAGGCCGGGTTCGCGGTGCTGAAGGCGCCGGACATTCCGTCGATCCTCGTCGAGACCGCGTTCATCAGCAACCCGGAAGAGGAAAGCCGGCTCAACGACGAAAGCTATCGCGACCAGATGGCCGACGCGATCTTCCGCGGCATCAAGCGTTACTTCGCCGCGAATCCGCCGCTCGCGAAGAGCCGGATGGCCTGAAGCACGGCCGCCCCTTCCCCGCCGCCGGCACGCGCCGCGTGCCGGCGCGTCACGACGCCGCGAAGCGGCGCACCAGCTTTCCGCCGAACACGTTCACCGCGAGCCCGCCCATCACGAGCGCGGCGCCGATCAGTTGCGCCTGGGTCAGATGCTCGTCGAGCAGCAGCGCCGACGACGCGAGCCCGACGATCGGCACCAGCAGCGAGAACTGCGCGACCTGCGCGGCCGGATAGCGCGACATCAGGCGGCTCCACAGGCCGTAGCCGACGAGCGTCGCGACGAACGCGAGATAGACGACCGCGAAGATCGACGCGCCGTCCAGCCCCGAGAGCGCGGCCCCGATCCGCTGCGGCCCCTCGAACCACAGCGACAGCAGGAAGAACGGTACGGGCGGCACGAGGCTCGCCCACACGACGAGCGACACGAGGTCCGCACGGCCGACCTTCTTCGTGACGATGTTGCCGAACGCCCACATCGCGGCCGAGCAGATGGTCAGCAGGAAGCCCGCGAGCGTCATCGCGCGGCCGCCCTGCGCCGCGATCACGACGAGCCCGGCCGCGGCGATCGCGAGCCCGGCCAGGTTCTGCACGCGCAGCCGCTCGCCGAGGAACAGCATCGCGAACACCAGCGTGAAGAACGCCTGCGACTGCAGCACGAGCGACGCAAGGCCGGCCGGCATGCCGACGTACATGCCGGTGAACAGGAACACGAACTGGCCGAGCTGGATCGTCGCGCCGTACAGGATCAGCATGCGCCACGGAATCCGCGGCCGGCGCACGAAGAACACCGCGGGCACCGCCGCAAGCGTGAAGCGCAGCGCGCCGAGCAACATCGGCGGCATGCCGTGCAGGCCGACCTTGATCACGACGAAGTTCACGCCCCACGCCAGGATCACGACCAGCGCGAGCAGCAAGTCCTTCGGGGCCATCATCGGCGTCTCCTCGATTGTCGGATGGATGTTCTGAAGCCGGTCAGTCTACCGGGTTTCGCCACGCGGCCCGATACCCGCGAGGCGCGCATGGAATCGGCGGCCTGCGCGGCCGCGCGTCGGCACGCGTCGGCACGCGTCGGCAGGAAAGCAGCATCGCGCGTACCCGCCGGCGCCGATACCGCCGGCCGGCGCGTTCGTCAGGTCCGTCACGCGCGTCGCCGCCGCGCCGCCAGTACAATGACCGGCATTCCAGCCGCTCCCCACGAGGTCCGCCATGAGCGATCCGATCAAAGCCCTGCTGAAGCCGCACGTCCGCGACATCGGCAACCTGCAGGTGCGCCGCACGCTGCCCGCGCTCGCCGCGCGCCTCGTCGGCCCGTTCATCTTCTTCGATCACATGGGGCCCGCGACGCTGCCGGCCGGCACCGGGCTCGACGTGCGCCCGCACCCGCATATCGGGCTCGCCACCGTCACCTACCTGTTCGACGGCGCGATCCTGCATCGCGACAGCCTCGGTTCGCTGCAGGAGATCGTGCCGGGCGACGTGAACTGGATGACGGCCGGCCGCGGCATCGTCCACTCGGAGCGCACGCCCGACGCGCAGCGCGCGAGCGGCCATACGGTGCACGGGATCCAGACCTGGGTCGCGCTGCCCGTCGCCCACGAGACCACCGAGCCGTCGTTCGAGCACCATGCGGCCGATACGCTGCCCACGCGCCACGAAGACGGCGTGTCGCTGACCGTGATCGCCGGCGACGCGTTCGGCCTGCGCTCGCCGGTCACGACGTTCTCGCGCACGCTGTACGTCGCCGCGCAATTCGCGGCCGGCGGCCGCCTCGAACTCGACGCGTCGCACGAGGAGCGCGCGGTCTACGTGGTCGACGGCGACCTGACGATCGACGGCACGCCGGTGCCGGCCGCGCAGATGGCCGTACTCGCGCCGGGTGCAACCGTCACGCTCGCGAGCGGCAACGGCGCACGCGCGATGCTGCTGGGCGGCGACAAGATCGACGGCGAGCGCTTCATCGAATGGAATTTCGTCGCCAGCAGCCGCGACGCGATCGAGCGCGCGAAAGCAGCATGGACGAACCAGGCAATGGGCAAGGTGCCCGGCGAAACCGAGTGGATTGCGCTGCCCGAATCGAAGCCGCGTTGAAAAACGGGCGCGCCGCCCCCATCCTGACGACATTCGAACGGAAGAGAACGACATGGACACCACGCTTGCCACTTTCGAGAAAGACGTCATCGAGGCGTCGCTGGACACGCCCGTGCTGGTCGACTTCTGGGCGCCGTGGTGCGGCCCCTGCAAGACGCTCGGCCCGCTGCTCGAGAAGCTCGAAGCCGATTACGAAGGCCGCTGGAAGCTCGTGAAGGTGAACGTCGACGAGAACCAGGAGCTCGCCGCGCACTTCCAGACGCGCAGCATCCCGCACGTGATCGCGTTTGCCGACGGGCGCCCGGTCGACCAGTTCATCGGCGTACTGCCGGAAGGCCAGTTGCGGGCGTTTCTCGACCGGCTGCTGCCGGCGCCCGACGAAGCCGAACGCCGCGCCGCACAATACGCGATCGCCGAGTCGCGCTACGACGATGCGCTCACCCACCTCGAGGCGGCGCTCGCGCTGAACCCCGGTTTCGACGACGCACGGCTCGACCTGATCGAACTGCTGCTCGCGAACAACCAGGTGGATGCCGCGCGCACCGAGGCCGAGCGCCTGGCGCCGCAGATCGTGCAGGGCGCCGATCCGCGCTACCAGGCGATCAAGACCCGTTTCGATGCGCTCGACGCGACGGCCGACCTGCCGCCGACCGATGCGCTCGAAGCACGCATCGCAGCGAACCCGGCCGATCTCGAAGCACGCTTCGACCTCGCGCAGAGCCTGATCGCGCGACGCGCCTACGAAGGCGCGCTCGAGCAGTTGCTGGAAATCGTGTTGCGCGACCGCGCGTATGGCGACGACCTCGGCCGCCGCACGATGATTTCAGTGTTCGAGCTGGCGGGCGATCGCCCCGAGCTCGTCGCCGCGTGGCGGCGCAAGCTGAGCATGGCGCTCAACTGACGAACCAACGGCCGGCCGGGCCGCAACGGCCCGGCCGAGTCGCCCTGTCGCGCGCGGCGGGTTTGCCGCGCCGCAGCATTCCCCTGCGCGTCGATCGGTTCCCTGATCAGCCCGCGGCCCGCGCCGCGATCGCCCGCAGCGCATGCGCGGCGGCCGCGAAGCCGAAGCTCGCGGTCACGCACACGCTCGAACCGAACCCCGCACAGTTGAGCCCCGCGACATGCGCGGCGGCGGACGGCTCCGCGCCGTCCTCGATGTCGCAAGCGGCCGCTTCCGGATAGATCAGCGGCTCGTCCGAATACACGGCGCTGACCTTGAAGCGCGCCTTCGGCCCGCGCGGAAAGCCGTGCTGCTTGCGCAGCTGCGCGCGCACCTTCGACAGCAGCGGATCCTGGATCGTCAGCGCGAGATCGTCGATCCGGATGCGCGTCGGGTCGAGCTGCCCGCCCGCGCCGCCGACCGTGACGAGCGGCTGCCCTTTCGCGACGCACCACGCGATCAGCGCGACCTTCGTGCGCACGCTGTCGATCGCGTCGATCACGTAGTCGAAGCCGCCGCCGAGCAACGCGTCGAAGTTGTCGGGCTCCGCGAAATCCTCGATCCGGTTCACGCGGCACGCCGGATCGATCAGCGCGATCCGCTCGGCCATCGCGTCGACCTTCGGCTTGCCGTAATTGCCGTCGAGCGCGTGGATCTGCCGGTTCGTATTGCTTTCCGCGACGTTGTCGAGGTCGATCAGCGTCAGCGTGCCGATCGCGCTGCGCGCGAGCGCCTCGGCCGTCCACGATCCGACGCCGCCGATGCCGATCACGGCAACGTGCGCACCCTCGAACGCGGCGAGCGCAGGGGCGCCGTACAGCCGCGCGATGCCGCCAAAGCGGCGTTCGCGATCCACGTCAAGCCGGATTGTCGGGGTCGGGGTAAGATCAGAGGAACTGGGCGGGGCAGTGTCGGCAGCGGACATGGCAGCAAGGAAAACGTAAGTCGAGCAGCCCTCTATTTTGCCTGAACTCCCCGTCGACACGCGCCACTGTGCACGCACGATTCTCGCGCGTTCGCTATACTGGCCCCAGATTGAAGCGTTTGCATAACATGACGACTCTCGCCGATCTCCGCATCAATTATTCGCGTGCTTCGCTCGACGAAGCAGACGCCGCCCCCGACCCCTTCGCCCAGTTCGATCGCTGGTTCAAGGAGGCGCTCGCCGCCAAGCTCCCCGAGCCCAACACGATGACGCTCGCCACCGTCGGCGATAACGGCCGGCCGTCGGCCCGAATCGTGCTCATCAAGGCCGTCGACGAACGCGGGTTCGTCTTCTTTACCAATTACGAAAGCCGCAAGGGCCGCGATCTCGCCGCCCATCCGCACGCGGCGCTGCTGTTCTACTGGATCGAGCTCGAGCGCCAGGTGCGCATCGAAGGCCGGATCGAGAAAACCAGCGCCGACGAAAGCGACCGCTATTTCGCGTCGCGCCCGCTCGGCTCGCGCATCGGTGCGTGGGCGTCCGAGCAGAGCGCCGTGATCGACAGCCGCGCGACGCTCGAAGCGCGCGAGAAGGCCGTGGCCGAACGCTACGGCGAGAACCCGCCGCGCCCGCCGCAGTGGGGCGGCTATCGCGTCGTGCCCGACGCGATCGAGTTCTGGCAAGGCCGCCCGTCGCGACTGCACGACCGCCTGCTCTATACGCGCGACGCCGCGGCGGCGGCCGGCTGGACGATCTCGCGCCTGTCGCCGTAAGCGCCGCTGCCGCGGTGCCGGCGCACGCCGGTCGTGTCTCGTGTTGCATCCGGGCGCCCGCCTCGCGAGAGGCGGGCGCCGGTCAAGATACTTGGCTGTATTCGATTCAACGAACAAACGGAGAATCCAAATGTTCTGGGAAAAGAAGCTGGCACAGTGGGCGGACGAAGTACGGGCAAAAGCGAACATACCGGCGCGCCTCGTGCTGTGGAACGGCGATCAACTCGATTTCGGCACCTTCAGCGCGCCGCAGGTCACGTTGAAGGTCAACAGCGCGTCCGCGTTGCCGCTCCTGCTCGAACCGAGCCTCGACAATCTCGGCGAGGCGTACGTGAAGGGCAAGATCGACATCGAGGGCCGGCTGTCGGACATCATCAACATCAGCTATTCGCTCGCGCGCAGCACGGTCACCAGCGCGAGCAAGCTCGCGCGCGTGAGGCGCTACTTCAATCACACGAAGAGCACCGACAAGAAGGCGATCCAGTATCACTACGACGTCTCGAACGCGTTCTACCAGCTCTGGCTCGACGAGAACATGGTGTACTCGTGCGCGTACTTCGAGAACGGCGACGAGGATCTCGCGACCGCGCAGATCAAGAAGATCGACCACATCCTGACCAAGATCCAGCTTCAGCCCGGCCAGCGCCTGCTCGACATCGGCTGCGGCTGGGGCGCGCTCGTGCTGCGCGCCGCGCAGAAGTTCGGCGCGCAGTGTCTGGGCGTGACGCTGTCGCAGAACCAGTTCGACCTCGCGACCGCGCGCGTGAAGGCCGCCGGGCTCGAGGACAAGATCGAGATCCGCCTGCAGGACTACCGCGAGATCGAGGGCCAGTTCGACCGCATCACGAGCGTCGGGATGTTCGAGCACGTCGGCCGCAAGAACCTGCCGCTCTATTTCTCGCGCGTACGTGAGCTGCTGACCGACGACGGCGTCGCGATGAACCACGGGATCACGTCGACCGACGCGGAAAGCGGCGAGACGGCGCTCGGCGGCGGCGAATTCATCGACCGCTACGTGTTCCCGGACGGCGAGCTGCCGCACATCAGTCTCGCACTCGAAGCGGCGCAGCGCGGCGGGCTCGAGGCGATTGACGTCGAAAGCCTGCGGCGGCACTATGCGCGCACGCTCGAGATCTGGACCGAGAACTTCGAGGCGAAGGCGGATGAGGCGCGCGCGCTCGTCGACGACGAAAAATTCCGCATCTGGCGCGTGTACCTCGCCGGTTGCGCGTATGCGTTCGAGCACGACGACGTGTCGATCTTCCAGATCGTGTGCCGCAAGGCCGGTCACAGCGCGAAAACGCTGCCGTGGTCGCGGCGCTACATGTACGAAAACCCGCTGCCGCGCTAGGCGGCACTTCAAGCTGGGCAGGCATGGGTGACGGCAGGACGCGGCGCGACACACCGCCGCAACGACAGCAGCGCGACGAACCGGACGGGTCGCACGCCGACGGGCAGTTCGACCTGTTCGGCGCGTCGCCCGACGACGCGCGCGCGGCTGCGCCGGCGGAAGACGACAACCCTGCAGGCGCTGGCGACCGCGTGACGCCGGACGAGCGCGACGCCGCGCAACCTGCAAAGCCGCCTGCGCGCGCCGCCAGCCGTGCATCACCCCGCCCTTCCGCCGATCAGGATCCGGAACCGCCCCCCGCCTCCGGCCTGCTGTGGGACGAGCCGTCCCCGCCGGCCGCGCCGCCGAAGAAGGGCCGTCGCCGGCGCGGCGTGCCGCCCGCCCCGGTTTCCGCCGACGTCGCCGAAGCGGCGGCCGCGCTGCCGCCGAATGTGCGGCTCGGCACGTCGTCGTGGTATTTCCCCGGCTGGGACGGCATCGTCTACGACGGCGATTTCGCGCAGACGAAGCTGTCGCGCGAGGGGCTCGAGGCGTACGGCGCGCATCCGCTGCTGAAGAGCGTGAGCCTCGACCGGTCGTTCTACGGCCCGCTGTCGGTGGCCGACTACCTGCGCTATGCGCAACAGGTGCCGGACGACTTCCGCTTCGTCGTGAAGGCGCCGGCGTCCGTCACCGACGCGGTCGTGCGCGGCCGGCGCGGCGAGCCGTCGGGCCCGAACCCGACCTTCCTCGACGCGCCGCTCGCCACCCGGGAATTCGTGGAGCCGTGCCTCGAAGGGCTCGGCAGGAAGGCCGGCGTGCTGGTGTTCCAGTTTTCGCCGATGCCCGATCAACTGCTCGCCGAACCGGCGGCGCTGATCGACCGGCTGTCGGCGTTCTTCGCGGCGCTGCCGCCGCTGCCGCCGGACGCCGACGGCACGCGCTACGCGATCGAGATCCGCGACGCGAGCCTGCTCACGCCGCGCTTCATCCGCTCGCTCGCGGCGCTCGGCGTGCGCTACTGCGTCGGCCTGCACGCGCGGATGCCCGACCCGCTGCGCCAGGCGGCCGCGCTCGCGCTGCTCGACGGCGACGCGCCGGGCCCGCTGATCGTGCGCTGGAGCCTGCACGGCGGGTTCAAGTACGAACAGGCGAAAGCGAAGTACGAGCCGTTCGACAAGCTCGTCGACGAGGATCCGGCCACACGCTCGGCGCTCGCCGAGCTGGCCGCGCGCTACACGCTGGCCGGACAGCCGGTGATCATCACGATCAACAACAAGGCGGAAGGCTCCGCACCGCTGTCGTGCCTCGCGCTCGCGCGCGAGATCGCCGCCGCGTGCGCGCACTGGCGCAGCGAGGCGGCGTAGGGGTCGCGGCGCGGGCGCCCGCGCCCCCAAATGACACGCGGGCTTGCCGGCCGATTACGCGCCGCGCAGCGACTTCAGCCGGTGCGAGAACTTCTGGCGGAATTTCGCGAGCTTCGGCCCGATCACGACCGAGCAGTAGCCCTGCCCCGGATTGCGCGCGTAATAGTTCTGGTGATAGTCCTCGGCCGGCCAGTAGTTGTCGTCGAGCGGCACGACCTGCGTGACGATCGGCTGCCCGAACATCTGCTCGCGCTCCAGTTCGCGGATCACCTCCAGCGCGATGTCGCGCTGCGCGTCCGAATGCGTGAACACGACCGACCGGTATTGCGTGCCGACGTCGTTGCCCTGCCGGTTCAGCTGGGTCGGATCGTGCGTCGCGAAGAAGATCTCGAGGATCTCGCGATAACCGATGCGCGCCGGATCGAACGTCACGTTCACGACCTCCGCGTGACCGGTGTCGCCGTCGCAGACGTCGCGATAGCCGGGATTGCGCGTATGGCCGCCCGCATAGCCCGACTGGACGGCCGTCACGCCGTCGACGTCGAGAAACACGGCCTCCGTGCACCAGAAGCACCCGCCGCCCACGGTCGCGGTTTCAAGCATCTCGTTCACCATGAAATCATCACCTCGTTGATGACGGCGGCCGGCACGCAGGCACGCGCCGGCGCCGCCGGTCCGTATCGCCGCTGCCCGGTTGACCGGCGCGAAGCGGCACGCGTTCAAGTATCTCACTCGCGCGCGAATCAGGCAGAAACGCGTGCGTGCCGCGTACCACCAGCCGCGCGTTTCTCGACTACACTTAGGCACGCCTCGCCGCGACGGCACACCGTCCGGCTGCACGCAGCGTCCGATGCATGCCCGCCCTGATGCCACCATCATCCGCCGGAACATCGATATGCACGCCCCAGTAGATTCCGTCCGCATCGCGAACCCGGCCGCCGGCGTCCCTCGCGCGGTCGCTTCCATCGCACCATTGCGTCGCCGTGCGCGCGTTGCGCCGCATGCGCGACGATCCGGTGCACCGCGTTTCCCCGCTGTCCCGATCTGATGCATGCACCGCACCGCGCGTCCCGCAACGCGTGCGGCCGCCGGCGCATTCGCATCACGCAACTGTTCGACCCGCACGCACGCGAACGGCCGTGCGCCCGTGATCCGATACAACCGAGAGAGGCACTACGATGAGCATGCGGCCTGACCCGACATTTCACGCTTCGCCGGAACTCGCGATGCAGGCGCCGGCGGAGGAATTCGCCTATACCTTGTTGCTGAGCCCCGATTTTTCCAGACCCGACGCGCTCGCCGTGATCGACGTGAAGCCCGGCTCGGCGACCTACGGCAGGATCGTGCACACGGTGACGATGCCGAACACCGGCGACGAATTCCACCACTTCGGCTGGAATGCGTGTTCGTCGTCGCTGTCGCCGCTGACCGGCCACGCGTTTCTCGAGCGCCGCTTCCTGATCATCCCCGGCCTGCGCTCGTCGCGCATCTACGTGATCGACACGAAGCCGCACCCGACGCAGGCACGCATCCACAAGATCATCGAGCCCGACGAGATCTTCGCGAAGACCGGCTATTCGCGGCCGCACACGGTCCACTGCGGCCCCGAGGGCATCTACGTGAGCACGCTCGGCGGTGCAGGCAAGGACGGCACCGACGGCGCGCCCGGCATCTTCATCATGGACTGCGAGACCTTCGACGTGCTCGGCCGCTGGGAAATCGACCGCGGCCCGCAGGACAAGCATTACGACTTCTGGTGGAACCTGCCGCGCGACTACATGGTGTCGAGCGAATGGGCGCTGCCGCCGCAATTCGAGAACGGCATCGTGCCGGAAGACCTGCTCGCGAACCGCTACGGCCACCGGCTGCATTTCTGGGACCTGCGCGCGCGGCGCAACGTGCAGACGATCGATCTCGGCGCGCACCACCAGATGGCGCTCGAGGTGCGGCCCGCGCACGATCCGGTGCGCGAATACGGGTTCGTCGGCGTCGTGGTCGACACGACCAATCTCGAAGGGTCGATCTGGACCTGGTGGCGCGAGGACGGCCAGTTCCATGTGAAGAAGACAGCGACGATTCCGCCCGAGCCGGCCGCGGCCGACGAACTGCCGCCGCTGCTCAAGGGATTCGGCGCGGTGCCGCCGCTCGTGACCGACATCGACCTGTCGCTCGACGACCGTTTCCTGTACGTGTCGTGCTGGGGCACGGGCGAGATGCGCCAGTACGACGTATCGGATCCGCATCACCCGGTGCTCGCGGGGTCGGTACGCATCGGCGGGATCGTGCGCCGCGCGCCGCACACGAACGGCCGCGCGTTCGCGGGCGGCCCGCAGATGGTCGAGATCAGCCGCGACGGCCGGCGCGTGTACTGGACCAACTCGCTCTACTCGACGTGGGACGACCAGTTCTATCCGGACGGCGTGCCGGCCGCGCAGGTGCTCGCGCATGCGGGGCCGGACGGCGGGCTGACGCTCGCCGACGACTACTGGGTCGACTTCCCCGACGGCTATCGCGCGCACCAGATCCGGCTCGAGGGCGGCGACTGCTCGACCGACTCGTTCTGCTATCCGTCGGTCAAGCGTTGAGCACCGGCCTTCCCGCGTCGCTCGCGTTGTGGGCAGCCGTGCTCGCGAGCGGCGTCTATCACGGGCTCAACCCGGCGATGGGCTGGCCGCTCGCGGTGTCGAACGCGCTGATGACGCGCCGCGCAGGCGCGCTCGTCGCGGCGCTCGGCTATCTCGCGCTCGGCCACGCGCTCGCGGTATTCACGGTGATGCTGCCGTTCGGGCTGCTCGCCGCGTTGCTCGCGTGGCAGTCGGCGATCCGGATCGGCGCGAGCGCGCTCGTGATCGGCTTCGGCGCCGCGTTGCTGATCCGTCGGCGCCATCCGCGCGCGCTCGCGCGGATTCCGCCCGCGCGGCTCGGGCTCTGGTCGTTCGCGGTCGCGCTCGCGCACGGCGCGGGGCTGATGCTGGTGCCGATTTATCTGGGACTCTGCGGGCTCGACGGGGACGCCGGCCATCGCGCGGCGGCCACGCTCGTCGACGCGCATCTCGGGATGGCGCTTGTCGTCGCGGCCGTGCACGCGGCCGCGATGATCGGCGCGGGCGGCGTGCTGGCGTGGCTCGTGTACCGCTATCTCGGGTTGAAGTTCGTTGCACGGAGCTGGTTCAACCTCGATGCGGTGTGGGCGTCGAGCCTGATCCTGACGGGTGCGCTGTCGCTCGGGTTGGCGGCGACGCGGTAGCCCCCGGCGCGCGGCGCGGCCGCGATGGCGCGCAACAAAACGCGATCGAACGGCCGTTCCGCAGCGATGGCGGCGCCGCGCGACAGTGTTCGCTACCTCACGCTCGCGCCGCAATGCGCCGTCCGCACGGGCTTGCCGGTCGCGATTCCGCTAAAATCGGGCCATGCGCACCACTTTCCAACCGACCGCCCCGGCCTTGCCGCCTTTCGTCCGCCGCGCCCGTTGCATCCGCCGCGCGCCGCGCCTGTCCGTTTCGTTCCGGATGGCCGCCCGATGAAGCATGCCAACCCGCCGGATTTCGATTCGGCCGCCTTCCGCCAGGCGCTCGGCCAGTTCGCGACCGGCGTCACCGTCATCACGACGCGTGCGCCGTCCGGGCAGCTGATCGGCATCACCGCAAGCTCGTTCAACTCGGTGTCGCTCGATCCGCCGCTCGTGCTGTGGAGCCTCGCGCACAAATCGGCGTCGACGCCGGTGTTCCGCAGCAACAGCCATTACGTGGTGAACGTGCTCGCGGCATCGCAGCTCGACCTGTGCAAGCGCTTCTCGACCTACAAGGGCGACCGCTTCGAAGGCATCGCGCATGCGGCCGGCAACTCGGGCATGCCGGTGCTCGACGGTGCGCTGGCGTGGTTCGAATGCCACAACCGCAGCCGCTACGACGAAGGCGACCACGTGATCTTCGTCGGCGAAGTGGAACGCTGCGGCGTGCGAGACGTGTCGGACGCCGCGCCGCCGCTCGTGTTCCACGGCGGTGGCTTCCACGGCCTCACACCGCTTTGATCGCCCCGGTGCGCGCCAGTCCGACCGGCGCGCCCGCTTCGTCCTTCAGCGTCTGCAGCACGATGTTCGAACGGATGTCCATCACGCCCGGCGCCTTGTAGAGCCGGTTCAGCACGAAATCCGAATAGTGCTTGAGGTTGTGTGCGAGCACGCGCAGCAGGTAGTGGCTCTCGCCCGTCACGACGAACGCGCCGACCACCTCCGGCCATTCGCGCAGCGCTTCCGCGAAACGCTCGTGCCATTGATTCTCTTCGTTGCGCATCGACACCTGCACGAACGCCTCGAGCTCGAAGCCGAGCTTCTCGCGGCTCAGGCACGCGCGATAGTGCTCGATCACGCCCTGCTCTTCGAGCAGGCGCATCCGGCGCAGGCAGGCCGACGGCGAAAGCGAGATGCGTTCGGCCAGGTCGAGATTGCTGATTCTGCCCTCCTCCTGCAGTACCGCCAGAATCCGGCAGTCGGTGGCATCGAGCGTGATCGCATGCATTTTTGGTCCCCGTTTTCCCTCTGATTCGAATTATCTGCCAATCGGGCGGATTGTCCATGTTTATTTCGCAAGCACTTTCTGCGAGCGTCCACCTATCATTCGAAGCATCGATTCACCGATTCGTCATGCCATGGACACACTCTGGGACATCTCGCCGCCGGTCAGCCCCGCCACCCCCGTGTGGCCGGGCGATACGCCGGTTTCCGTCGAACGCGTATGGCGGATGGAGGCCGGCTCGCCGGTCAACGTCGCGCGCCTGACGCTGTCGCCGCACACCGGCGCGCACTGCGATGCGCCGCTCCACTACGACGCCGACGGCGCGCCGATCGGCGCGGTGCCGCTCGACACCTATCTCGGCCCGTGCCGCGTGATCCACTGCATCGGCGCATCGCCGGTCGTGCGCCCGGCCGACCTCGAGGCCGCGCTCGACGGCGTGCCGCCGCGCGTGCTGCTGCGCACCTATGCGCGCGCCCGCGTCGAGCAATGGGACAGCGGCTTCTGCGCGGTCGCGCCCGAGACCGTCGACCTGCTCGCCGCGCGCGGCGTCAAGCTGATCGGCATCGACACGCCGTCGCTCGACCCGCAGGAATCGAAGACCATGGATGCGCATCATCGCGTGCGCGCGCACCGGATGGCGATCCTCGAAGGGATCGTGCTCGACGACGTGCCGCCCGGCGACTACGAGCTGATCGCACTGCCGCTGAAGTTCGCGACGCTCGATGCGAGCCCCGTGCGTGCGGTGCTGCGCGCGCTGCCCGGCCGATCCTCCTGATTAACCGAACCACTGACCCGACATCATGATCAAGACCCGTGAAGACGCGCTCGCCCTCGATCGCGACGACCCGCTCGCCGCACTGCGCGACCAGTTCGCGCTGCCCGGCGGCGTGATCTACCTCGACGGCAACTCGCTCGGCGCGCAACCGCGCGCATCGGCCGCCCGCGCGCAACAGGTGATCGGCGCCGAATGGGGCGAAGGCCTGATCCGCAGCTGGAACACCGCCGGCTGGTTCGCGCTGCCGCGCCGCCTCGGCGACAAGCTCGCGACGCTGATCGGCGGCGCGCCCGGCGAGACCGTCGTGACCGACACCATCTCGATCAACCTGTTCAAGCTGCTGTCGGCGATGCTGCGCCACCAGGCCGGGCGCGCACCGCAGCGCCGCGTGATCGTGTCGGAGCGCTCGAACTTCCCGACCGACCTGTACATCGCGCAAGGGCTGATCGAGCAGCTCGGCGGCGGCTACGAGCTGCGCCTGATCGACGATCCGGCGGACCTGCCGGGCGCGCTCGGCGCGGACACGGCCGTCGCGATGATCACGCACGTGAACTACCGCACCGGCTACATGCACGACATGCCGGCCGTCACGCAGCTCGTGCACGACGCGGGCGCGCTGATGCTGTGGGATCTCGCGCATTCGGCCGGCGCGGTGCCGGTCGACCTGAACGGCGCGCATGCGGACGGCGCGGTCGGCTGCACGTACAAGTACCTGAACGGCGGCCCCGGTTCGCCGGCGTTCGTGTGGGTGCCGCACCGCCATCACGCGCATTTCTCGCAGCCGCTGTCGGGCTGGTGGGGCCACCGCGCACCGTTCGCGATGCAGCCGGGCTTCGCGCCCGATCCGGGCATCGCGCGCTTCCTGTGCGGCACGCAGCCGATCGTGTCGATGTCGATGGTCGAATGCGGGCTCGACGTGTTCCTGCAGACCGACATGCACGCGATCCGCCGCAAGTCGCTCGCGCTCACCGACGCGTTCATCGCGCTCGTCGAAGCGCGCTGCGCGGGCCTGTCGCTGAAGCTCGTCACGCCGCGCGCGCATCACCAGCGCGGCTCGCAGGCGAGCTTCGAGCATCCGCACGGCTACGAGGTGATGCAGGCGCTGATCGCGCGCGGCGTGATCGGCGACTACCGCGAGCCGTACGTGCTGCGCTTCGGCTTCACGCCGCTCTACACGCGTTTCGCCGACGTGTGGGATGCCGTCGAGACGCTGCGCGACATCCTCGCCACCGATGCGTGGAAGGCCCCCGAGTTCGCCGAGCGCGGCGCGGTGACCTGATCGGCATCGCCCGGCGCGCGCAGGCCGCGCGCCGGGCCCCCGTCATTCAAATCTGGAGAGAGTCGTGAATTCTGGTCATATGCAGCCACCCGGCGACGATGCGCCGGCGGGCTGCCCGTTCTCGGGCGCACGCGCGGGCCACCCCGCTCATGAAGCGCCGCACGTGCCGGGCGATGCCCCCGCGCAAGCCGGCTGGCACGACGCGCAGCTCGATTTCTCGAAGTCGATGAGCTACGGCGACTACCTGTCGCTGAACGCGATCCTCGACGCGCAGCATCCGCTGTCGCCCGATCACAACGAGATGCTGTTCATCATCCAGCATCAGACGAGCGAGCTGTGGATGAAGCTCGCCCTCTTCGAGCTGCGCGGCGCGCTCGACGCGGTGCGCGGCGACGCGCTGCCGCCCGCGTTCAAGATGCTCGCGCGTGTGTCGCGGATCCTCGAGCAGCTCGTGCAGGCGTGGAACGTGCTGTCGACGATGACGCCGTCCGAGTATTCGGCGATGCGGCCGTATCTCGGCCAGTCGTCGGGCTTCCAGTCGTACCAGTACCGGCAGCTCGAATTCCTGCTCGGCAACAAGAACGTGCAGATGCTGCAGCCGCATGCGCACCGGCCCGACATCCTCGAGCAGGTGCGCGCGACGCTCGAGGCGCCGTCGTTCTACGACGAGGTCGTGCGCCTGCTCGCGCGGCGCGGCTTCCCGATCGCGCCCGAGCGGCTCGAGCGCGACTGGACGCAGCCGATGCGTCACGACGAAACCGTCGAGGCCGCGTGGCTCGAGGTCTATCGTCACCCGCAGCAACACTGGGAGCTCTACGAGATGGCGGAGGAACTCGTCGATCTCGAGGATGCATTCCGCCAGTGGCGCTTCCGTCACGTGACGACCGTCGAGCGCATCATCGGCTTCAAGCAGGGCACGGGCGGCACGAGCGGCGCGCCGTACCTGCGCAAGATGCTCGACGTCGTGCTGTTCCCCGAGCTCTGGCACGTGCGCACGACGCTGTAACGCACGTCAGCCGCGCACGTCATGCGCCCGCCGTCACGACGACGTGCGGGCCAGTTCCTCCCCTTCGCGCGGCTGCACTGTCGCGCGCGACAGTCGCGGGATATGCCGTCGCACGACGAGCAGCGCGACGCAGACTACCCCCATCGCGATCGCCAGCATCGTCAGGTAGGCCGCGGCGCCCCCCGTGGTGATCACGATCGCGCCCGCGAACGCGCTGAGGATCGCGCCGAGCCGGCCGAACGCGAGCGCGCTCGCGGTCCCGGTTGCCCGCACCGCCGTCGGGTAGATGTACGCGCAGAGCGCATACATCGTCGACTGCACCGCGTTGACGAACAGCCCGTGCAGGCCGAGCCCGACGATCAGCCAGCCCGTATGGCGGCTTGCATCCACGCCCATCAGCCACACCGCGCTCACGGCGCCGCCGATGCTGCACAGCGCGAGCGGCCAGCGCGACCCGGCATGCGCGATCGCCCATGCGCACAGCAGCGCGCCGATCACGCCGCCGAGGTTGTACGCGGTGAGCCCCGAGCCCGCGACCGACACGCTCAGCCCGCTCGCGGCCAGCATCGTCGGCAGCCAGCTGAATGCCGCATACACCGCGAGCAGGCACATGAAGAACGCGCACCACAGCGCGATCGTGTCGCGCGCTTGCCCGCCGGCGAACAGCGCACCGAACCCGCCTCGTGCGCCGGGCGCGCGTGCATCGCGCAGATCGGTGAACGCGGTACCGGGCGCGACGGGCCGCTGCATGCGCGCGAGCAGCGCGCCGAGTTCCGGCCAGCGTGCGGGGCGGCGCGCCAGGTAGCGCGGCGATTCGGGCAGCGCGCGCACCAGCACGAAGCCGAGCACGAGCGGCAGCGCGCCGCCGGCGAAGAACAGCCCGCGCCAGCCGTAGCTCGGCAGCACCTCGTGGGCGAACAGTCCGGCCAGCATCCCGCCGAGCGGCACGCAGACGATCGTCGCCGTCACCATCATCGTGCGGCGCCGCGCGGGCGTGTATTCGGCCGTCATCGTCGTGGCCGTCGGGAGCGCGCCGCCGATCCCGAGCCCCGCGCAGAAGCGCAGCATCGCGATCGTCGCGACATCCGGCGCGAAGCCGATCGCGCAGGTCGCGACGCCGAACAGGAACACGCTGCCGATCACGGCCTGGCGGCGGCCGAAGCGGTCCGCGACCAGCCCCGCGCACGCGCTGCCGATGCCCATCCCGATCAGCCCGGCGGCCACCGCCGGCGCGAACGCGCCGCGCGTGATCCCCCATTCGCGCATCAGCACCGGAATCGCGAAGCCGATCAACTGGCCGTCGAAACCGTCGAGCACGATCGCGAGCGCGGCGAGCAGCACCACGTAACGCTGCATCGTCGTGAACGGCCCGTCGTCGAGCGTCGCGCCGATGTCGACCGGGGGCGGCTGCAACCCGTCGCGCGTGCTCATGCGCGCTCCCGCGCGCCGCGCGTCGGCGGCAAGGTGCGCGAACGGCGCGCGTCCAGACAACGGCATTCGATGACTTTCATGGCGTCTCCTGTTGCCCGGGCTGGCGCGGTGGCGCGTGCCCGGATCTCGTGCTGCGCAGTCGGCCGGCGTCGACGCATCGGCGCCGGCTCCGGTGTCTTGTCCAACCCGTCCCGATCCGGCGACGTCGCCTGCGCGCGACGCACTCGTATCGTCTTGCGGCGCAAGCCGGCCGCCGGCCTGATGCTCAGTCGATCCGTGCGTCGATCAGCCGGACCAGCGCGAGCAGCGTGTCCGTATGCGGCACCGCGACGCCCGTCTCGCGCGCGGCCGCGACGACCTGGCCGTTGATCGCGTCGATCTCGGTACGGCGACCCGCGAGCACGTCCTGCAGCATCGACGGCCGATGGCCGCGATGCGCGTGGATCGCATGCTCGACGTTGCGCGCGATGCGTTCGCCGTCCACGGCGATGCCTTTCGCACGCGCGACGGCGGCCGTCTCGGCCGCGATCGCGAGCGCGAGCCGCGGGCCGTCCGGAACGCCGCCGAGCTGGTCGACCGTGCAGCCCGTCGCCGCGCACAGCGTGTTGAGCGCCGCGTTGAACGCAACCTTCTCCCAGATCGCGGCCCACACGTCGGCATCGAGCGAACACGCGAGCCCGGCACGCGACAGCGCGTCGGCCACGGCCGCCGCGAACGGACGCGTCGCGCCGTCGGCCGTCATCATGCGGATCGTGCCGGCACCGTGCGAACGCACGTGCCCGGCGCCGGCGAAGTCGGCCGGCCACGTCGTGACGCCGACCAGAATGCGCTCGAGCGGCACGAACGCATTCAGCGTCTCGACGTTGCCGAGACCGTTCTGCAGCGTCAGCACGTGCGTATGCGGCGTCAGCAATGCGCGCACGCCTTCGAGCGCCGCACGCGTGTGCAGCGATTTCGTGAAAACGATCAGCAAGTCGAACGGTATGTCGGGCGACGCGCTTGCGGCCGCATTCGCCGCTTCCGGCCGAATGGCCTGCAACGTACGGATGCGGCGCTCACCGCGATCGTCGTCGAGGCGCAGCCCGTCGCGACGGATCGCATCGAGATGCGCGTCGTTCACGTCGATCAGCGTGACGGCCTCGCCGTGCTCGGCCAGCAGCGCACCGAACAGCGAGCCCATCGCGCCCGCACCGAGAATCGCAATCCTCATCGTCGGCGGCCTCTCAGAACGGATAGTGGCGCGGCACGGTCTGCACGGTGATCCAGCGCAGGTCCGTGAACGCGGCGATGCCGGCCTTGCCGCCGAAATGACCGAAGCCGCTGTCCTTCACGCCGCCGAACGGCATCTGCGCCTCGTCGTGCACGGTCGGGCCATTCACGTGGCAGATGCCCGATTCGATGCGCGCCGCGACGCGCATCGCGCGCGCGACGTCGCGGCTGAACACGGCCGACGACAGCCCGAACGCATTGTCGTTCGCGCAGCGGATCGCGGCCGCCTCGCCGTCGACCCGCACGATGCCCTTCACCGGCCCGAACGATTCCTCCGCGTAGATCCGCATCGCGGGCGTCACGCGATCGAGCAGCGTCGCCGGAAACAGCGTGCTGCCGGACATGCCGCCGCACAGCAGCGTCGCGCCGTGCGCGAGCGCATCGTCGATCAGCGCGTTGCAGCGCTCGACGGCCTTCATGTCGATCAGCGAGCCGAGCACGACGGGACCGTGGCGCGGGTCGCCCAGCGGCAGCGACGCAGCCTTCGCGGCGAGCTTCGCGACGAACGCGTCGGCGATCGATGCGTCGACGACGATGCGCTCGGTCGACATGCAGATCTGCCCGGAATTCGCGAACGCGCCGAACGCGGCCGCCGCGACCGCCGCGTCGAGATCCGCATCGTCGAGCACGACGAACGGCGCCTTGCCGCCGAGTTCGAGCACCGACGGTTTCAGATGACGCGCGCACGCTTCGGCGACGATCCGCCCGACGCGCGTCGATCCGGTGAAATTCACGCGACGCACCGCCGGATGCGCGATCAGGGCATCGACGACGGCGCCCGCATCCTCGGGCGCGTTCGTCACGAAGTTGACGACGCCCGGCGGCAGCCCGGCCTCCTGCAGCGCCTCGACGATCAGCCCGTGCGTGACGGGACACAGTTCGGAGCCCTTCAGCACGACCGTGTTGCCGCATGCGAGCGGCAGCGCGAGCGCGCGCGTCGCGAGGATCACCGGCGCGTTCCACGGCGCGATGCCGAGCACGACGCCGGCCGGCTGCCGCACGCCCATCGCGAGCGAACCGGGCACGTCGGACGGGATCAGCTCGCCGCCGACCTGCGTGGTCAGCGACGCGGCCTCGACGAGCCCGCTCGCGGCAAGGTGCACGTTGAAGCCGGCCCACAGCGCCGACGCGCCGGTTTCGGCCGCCATCGCGGCGACGAACTGCTCGTGCTTCGCTTCGAGCGCCGCGGCCGCCTTCAACAGCAGTGCGCGGCGCGCGCCGGGGCCGAGCGCCGCCCACGCTGGAAACGCGCGGGCGGCCGCGTCGGCCGCCGCGCGCGCATCGTCGACCGTGCCCGCGGGCGCGGCCGACGCGGCTTCGCCGTCGAGCGGGTTGCGGCGCACGAAGGTCGCGCCGCTGGACGAATGGCGGCGTTCGCCGCCGATCAGCATCGATACGGTTTGCATGGATTCTCCGGAACGACGCGCCATGCGCGTCAGGCAACCTCGACGTCGACGACGACGGGCGTATCGGCCCGCAGCGCGTCCGTCAGCGTGTCGCGCAGGCGCGCGGCATCGGCGACGCGGATGCCGCGGCACCCCATCCCTTGCGCGAGCGCGACGAAATCCAGGTCGGGCAGATCGGTGCCCTGCACCGGATCGTCGGGGCCGAAGCCGAACACGGGCGCGAAGTCCTGCAACGCCGCGTAGCGGCGATTGTTCAGGATCACGAACGTGATCGGCAGCTTCAGCTGCGCGGCGCTCCACAACGCCTGGATCGAATAGAGGCTCGACCCGTCGCCGATCAGGCCGATCACGCGCCGCCCCGGCCGCGCGAGCGCGACGCCGACCGCGGCCGGCATCCCGTAGCCGAGCCCGCCGCTGTCCATCGTGTAGAACGTGCCGCTGCGCGTGAACGGCAGGTGCATTTGCATCACGGGCCGCGCGCTCGGCGCTTCCTCGACGACGATGTCATGCGCGTCGCGCACGTCGGCGAGCGTCTGCAGCGCGAACGCCACCGACATCCGCTCGCCGGCGGCCGGCGCTTCGGCGCGCGGACGCGGCGGCCGCGGCGCGGGCATCGGCCGCTCGGGCGGCGCCGGCCGGGCCAGCAGGTCGCGCGCCGCGAGCCGCAGGTTGCCGACGACCGCGTCGCCCGACGGCGTCCACGCCGCCGTGCCCGGATCGTCGACGAGCTGCACCAGCGTGGCGCCCGGCGGCACGTGCGGGCCGAAGCCCTCGACGTGATAGGTGAACGCAGGTGCGCCGAACGCGAACACGAGGTCGTGCCCGTCGAGCCGCGCGACGATCTTCTCGCGGATCGCGGGCAGGAAGCCGGCGAACAGCGGATGGTCCTCGGGAAAGCTGCAGCGCCCCGACATCGGCGCGACGTACACGCTTGCGCGGTGCCGCTCGGCGAGCCGCACGACGTCGTCCCACGCACCGGCCCGATCGACGGCCGCACCGACCACCAGCGCGGGACGCCGCGCGGCATCGAGCGTGTCGCCGAGCCGCGCGAGCGCGTCGGGATCGGGCCGCACGACGCTGCTCACGTCGCGGCGCGGCAGCAGCTCGGCCGGCTGGTCCCAGTCGTCGACCGGGATCGACACGAACACCGGCCCGCGCGGCTCCTGCATCGCGATCCGGTAGGCGCGCGCGATGGCGGCCGGCACGTCCTGCGCGCGCGCGGGCTCGATGCTCCATTTCACATAGGGCTTCGGCATCTCGGCGGCCTGCGTCGCGCCGAGGAACGGATCGAACGGCAGGATCGCGCGCGCCTGCTGGCCCGCGGTGACGATCAGCGGCGTGCGGTTCCTGAACGCGGTGAACAGGTTGCCCATCGCGTTGCCGACGCCGGCCGCCGAATGCAGGTTGACGACCGCCGCATTGCCGGTGGCCTGCGCATGACCGTCCGCCATCCCGGCCACGACGGCCTCCTGCAGGCCGAGCACGTAGCGGAAATCGGCGGGGAAATCGCGAAACATCGGCAGCTCGGTCGAGCCGGGGTTGCCGAACACGCGATCGATGCCGAACTGGCGAAACAAATCGATGACGGCGTCGCGGACGGTGATCGGCGTGGCGGAATGGGACGGGGTGCCGGACATGCTCGGGCGTCTCCTCGGTGGCTTGGCGGTTTCCACAGTATCGAAGCGCGAGTCATTCTCGGATACTGTATTTTCTGCGAAAAGCCATTACGGTTCGGCATGACTTTCGATCTCCGACAATTGCGTGCCTTCACGACCATCGTCGCGTGCGGCAGCCTCGGCCGCGCGGCCGACGCGCTGCACGTGACCCAGCCGGCGCTGAGCCGGATCCTGAAGCGGCTCGAGGACCAGGTCGGCGCGCCGCTGTTCGAGCGCCATTCGAAAGGCGTGCAGCTGACCGCGTTCGGCGAGGCGCTGCTGCCGCATGCGACGCTGCTGCAGCACGAGGCAGAACACGCGCGCGAGGAGCTCGACGCGATGCGCGGGTTCGCGAAGGGCACGATCAAGGTCGGCACGGTGGGCAGCATCGCGAGCCTCGTGCTGCCGGTCGCGGTCGGCCGCGTGCTCGACCGCTGGCCGAACCTGCGCGTCGAGATTCTCGAAGGCGTGTGGGACCGGCTCGCGGAAGGGCTGAACAAGCACGAGATCGATCTCGCGTTGTCGGCGCACGGGCCCGACACCGACGAGATCGTCGCGATTCCGGAGTGCCGCTGGGAAGATCGCAGCCATATCGTTGCGGCGCCGCACCATCCGCTGCGCGCGCTCGGCCGCGCACCGACGCTCGCCGACACGCTGCACGCGCGCTGGGCGATTCCGCCGCGCGGCACCGCGCCGTTCGATCACATGCGCGCGACCTTCGATGCGCACGGGCTCGCGCTGCCCGACATCGCGGTCGAGACGCGCTCGGTCACGACGCTCAAGAGCCTCGTCGCGCATGCGGGCTTCCTGAGCTGGATGGCCGAACCGATGTACGGCGCCGAACGGCTCGCCGGCACGATCGACACGCTGCCGGTGCGCGAGGTCGTCGCGGTGCGCACGCTCACCGCGTTCCGGCGCCGCCACGGGATCCTGCCGGGGCCGGCCGGCAAGCTGCTCGACGAACTCGTCGCGCTCACGCGCGAAGGGCGCTGACGCCCTGCTCCTTCCGGCCCCCGCTCCCGCACTGCCCGCGCACCGCCGCAGCGCACCATCGAAATGCCGTGTCTCCGCCTTGACTTTCGCTCGCCCGAATACGATCATTCGCTCACACAAAGAGCAAATGATCGTATTCGACAGGAAAACTGGCACGAACAGGAGACACCGGATGAGCGAATCGCCCTCCGAGCGCACGCCCGTGCTGCTGCACATCGGCGCAGGCTCGTTTCACCGCGCGCACCAGGCGTGGTATCTGCATCGCGTGAACGCGGCCGTGCCGGCCGGCGAACGCTGGTCGCTGACCGTCGGCAACATCCGCGACGACATGCGCGCGACGATGGACGCGCTCGCCGCCCAACACGGCGCCTACACGCTCGAAACCGTCACGCCGCAAGGCGAGCGCGCATACGAGACGGTCCGCGCGATCTCGCGCGTGCTGCCGTGGTCGATCGACCTCGCCGCGCTGATCGACGCGGGCGCCGACCCGGCGTGCCGGATCGTGTCGTTCACCGTCACCGAAGGCGGCTACTACCTCGACGAACACAACCGGCTCGACCTCGCGAACGCCGATCTCGCGGCCGACCTGCAGGGCGCGCGCACGACGCTGTACGGCGCGCTCGCGGCACTGCTCGCCGAGCGCGCGACGCGCGGCGCGGGCCCGCTCACGCTGCAGAGCTGCGACAACCTGCGCAACAACGGCGCGCGCTTTCGCGCAGGCATGCGCGAATTCCTCGAACGGCGCGGCGCAACGGACCTGCTCGCGTGGTTCGATGCGAACGTCGCGACGCCCAGCGCGATGGTCGACCGCATCACGCCGCGCCCGACCGCCGACGTGCGCGAACGCGTGCGCGCGGCCACCGGCGTCGATGACGCGTGTCCGGTGATGGGCGAATCGTTCATCCAGTGGGTGATCGAGGACCGCTTCGCGGCCGGCCGGCCGCGCTGGGAGCTGGCCGGCGCGGAACTGGTCGACGACGTGCACCCGTACGAGGAAGCGAAGATCCGCATCCTCAACGCGACGCACAGCTGCATCGCGTGGGCCGGCACGCTCGCGGGCTGCACGTATATCCACGAGGGCACGCACGACGCGGCGATCCGCCGCTTCGCGCACGACTACGTGACGCAGGACGTGATCCCGTGCCTCAGCCCGAGCCCGCTCGATCTCGAACGCTATCGCGACGTCGTGCTCGAACGCTTCGGCAACCCGTACGTGCTCGACACGAACCAGCGCGTCGCGGCCGACGGCTTCTCGAAGATTCCCGGCTTCATCGCGCCGACGCTCGTTGAATCGTTCGCACGCGGCGCGGCGCCGGTCGCCACCGCCGTGCTGCCGGCGCTGTTCCTGCGTTTTCTCGAACGCTGGGCGCGCGGCTTGCTGCCGTATGCGTACCAGGACGGCGTGATGGACGACGGCGCCGCGCGAGCGATCGTCGAGGCCGACGACCCGGTCGTCGCGCTGTGCGCGAGCCGCCCGCTGTGGGGCTCGCTCGCCGGCAACGCGGCGCTGTTCGAGGCGCTGCGCGCCGGGCTCGCGCGCGTCGACGCATGGCTCGCGCAGCGCTGATGGGCGGCCCCGAAGCACGGCGGCCCGCCGCCCGTGCGCAGCCGCGCATCCGGGCGAACCTGCGTTGGCATGCGCGCGTGCGTGCGGCTAAAGTAGCGGCTCCTCACTGACGGAACGGATCGCTCATGTATCTCGGCATCGACCTCGGCACCTCGGAAGTCAAGGTGCTGCTGCTGGCCCCGGACGGAACCGTGGCCGGCACCGCGGGCACGCCGTTCAGCGTGTCGCGGCCGCACCCGCGCTGGGCGGAACAGCATCCGGACGACTGGTGGCAAGGCACGCTCGCCGCGCTCGCGGCACTGCGCGAACGGCACCGCCAAGCGTTCGCGCAGGTGCGCGGGATCGGCCTGTCGGGCCAGATGCACGGCGCGGTGCTGCTCGGCCGCGACGACCGCGTGCTGCGCCCCGCGATCCTGTGGAACGACATGCGCAGCGCCGACGAATGCGCGCTGCTCACCGAACGCGCGCCCGATCTGCACGCGCTGGCCGGCAACCTCGCGATGCCCGGCTTCACCGCGCCGAAACTGCTGTGGGTCGCGAAACACGAACCCGACGTGTTCGCCGCGACGGCCTGCGTGCTGATGCCGAAGGACTACCTGCGCTTCCGGCTCACGGGGGCGAAGGTCTCCGATCCGTCCGACGCGGCCGGCACGCTGTGGCTCGACGTCGCGCGCCGCGACTGGTCCGACGCGCTGCTCGCCGCGTGCGACATGACGCGCGACCAGATGCCGCGCATCGTCGAAGGCAACGCGCCGTCCGGCACGCTGCGCGCGGACGTCGCGCGCGAACTCGGGCTGTCGGAGGCCGTCGTGGTGGCGGGCGGCGGCGGCGACAACGCGACGAGCGCGCTCGGCATCGGCGCGATCCACGCCGGCGACGGCTTCGTGTCGCTCGGCACGTCGGGCGTGCTGAGCGTGGTCGGCGACCGCTTCATGCCGAATCCCGCATCGGCCGTGCATGCGTTCTGTCATGCGATCCCCGATCGTTGGCAACTGATGAGCGTCGTGCTGTCGGCCGCGAGCTGCCTGCGCTGGGTCTGCAAGCTGACGGGCACCGACGAACCGGCGCTGCTCGCCGAAATCGAGGCGCTCGACGCGGACGCGCTCGCGACGGCGCCGCTGTTCCTGCCCTACCTGTCCGGCGAACGCACGCCGCACAACGATCCGTATGCGCAGGGCGTGTTCTTCGGGATGACGCACGCGACCGAGCGCGCGCATCTCGGCTACGCGGTGCTCGAAGGTGTGACGCTCGGCCTCGCGGACGGCCTCGATGCGCTGCACGCGGCGGGCGTCGAAACCGACCGGCTGTCGCTGATCGGCGGCGGCGCGCGCAGCGCGTTCTGGGCGCAGCTGATCGCCGACGCGCTGAACGTGCGCACGCGCCAGCACGGCGGCGGCGAAACCGGTGCGGCGCTCGGCGCCGCGCGCCTGGGCTGGCTTGCCGTCGGCGGCGATCCGCTTGCCGTGCTGACCAAGCCGCCGGTGCGCGCCGAATATGCGCCCGACGCCGCACGTCATGCGCTGCTGCGCGAACGCCTCGACGCGTTCCGCTCGCTGTATCGTCATGTGCGCCCGCTTTACGAACCGTCGCGCGCGCGGCTCGCGTAAGCGCCGCGACGACGCGCGGCGGCCGTCGGCCGCGCGCCCGGCATGCGTTACAGTGGATGCCGTTGCGCCGCCCGACGGCCGGCCCAGATCCGAACCGAACCGCTATCGTGTCCAAGTCCTCAGAAAAACTCGATCTCGCCACGCGTGCCGCGTGGCTCTACTACGTCGCGGGCGACACGCAGAACGAAATCGCCGAGAAGCTGCAGGTGTCGCGCCCGGTCGCGCAGCGCCTCGTCGCGTTCGCGGTCGAGAAAAACCTGATCCGCGTGCGCGTCGATCACCAGCTCGCCGACTGTCTCGATCTCGGCGCGCAACTGTCGAAACGCTACGGACTCGCGATGTGCGAAGTCGTGCCGGTCGATGCCGACGCGCCCGAAGCGATCGACCGCAAGCTCGCAGTCGCCGGCGCGCAGGTGATGGAGCGCTACCTGAACGAAACACGGCCGATGGTGATCGCGGTCAGCAGCGGACGGACGCTGAAGGCGGCGGTCGCGCAGATCGCGCAGATCGAGCGGCCGCAGCACCGGCTCGTGTCGATGGTCGGCGCGATCGCGGCCGACGGCTCGTCGAACCGCTACGACGTCGCGCAGTACATCTCCGAGAAGACGGGCAGCAAGCACTTCCTGCTGCCCGCGCCACTGTTCGCCGACAGCGACGCCGAGCGCGCGCAATGGTGCAATCACCGGCTGTACCGGATCGTCGATGCGCTGTCGGCGCAGGCCGACGTCGCGTTCGTCGGGATCGGCAACATCGGCCCGCACTGCCCGCTCTACGAGGACGGCTTCATCACCGAACAGGAACGCGACGAGATGACCGCGCTCGGCGCGGTGGCCGAGCTGCTGGGCGTGCCGATCGATGCGCAGGGCAGGCTGGTCGACGTGTCGACGAGCGCGCGCGTGACGAGCGTCGCGCTCGACACGCCGCCGAAGCGTCCGACGATCGCGTTCGCGGGCGGCCCGAAGAAGCGCGACGCGGTGATCGCCGCGCTGCGCGGCGGCTGGCTGTCGGGGCTCGTCACCGACGAGACATGCGCACGCGCGGCACTCGAGGCGAAGGCAGCCTGACGCCGCCGGACACTTACACGGCCGCGGCCGCGCGCGGTGCCGGAAACGCATGCCGGCGCGCGCGCCACGCGCCGAGCCACGCCGCCGTCAGCAGCGCGACGAGCACCCACGGAATCGCCCTCGCGCCCGTCGCGCCGAGCAGCATCCCGCCCGCGATGCCGCCGCCCGCGATCGCGAGGTTCCACACCGTCACGAGCATCGACTGCACGACATCGGCCGCGTCGCCGGCCGCGTTCGCGGCGGCCGTCTGGAACAGCGTCGGCGCGCCGCCGAACGCGAGCCCCCACAGCGCGACACCCGCATAGACGATCGCCATTCCGGATCCGGCGCCGAGCATCGCCGCCGCGAGCGCGAACAGCGCGATGCTCGCGAGCGTCAGCCGCCGCTGCGCGGCGCCGATCCATGCGCCCGTCAGCGCGATGCCGACCAGCGACGCGACGCCGAACACGAGCAGCACCGCGTCGACCTGCGCGCCCATCCGCACGCCCGCGAGGAACGGCGCGACGTACGTGTACAGCATGTTGTGCGCGAGCACGTACGCGAACATCACGACCAGCACCGGCCGCACGCCGGGCAGCGCGAACACGCCGAGCACCGGCTCGCGCGCGCCGGCCCGCTGCCCCGGATAGTCGGGCACGCGCAGCCGGATCCAGCCGATCAGCGCGAGCGCCGCGATCGTGATGCCCGCGAACGCGATGCGCCAGCCGAACAACGCACCGAGCGCGGTGCCGGCCGGAATGCCGATCGACATCGCGACCGGCGCGCCGAGCATCGCGACCGCGATCGCCCGGCCGCGCAGCGATGCGTCGACCATCCGGCTCGCATAGCCGGCCAGCAACGCCCACAGCAGCCCGGCCGACACGCCCGCGACGAAACGGGCGGCGAGCGTGAGCGCGTAGTACGGCGACGCCGCCGTCAACGCATTCGACACGACGAAGCCGGCGAGCGCCGCGAGCAGCAGCCGGCGCCGGCGCATCGCGCGCGTCGCGGCGACGAGCGGAATCGCCGCGACGATCGAGCCGAGCGCATAGACGGTCACGAGCTGGCCGATCAGCGCCTCGGTCACGCGCAGGTCGACGCTCATCAACGGCAGCAGGCCGGCGGGCAACGCCTCGGTGAGGATCGTGATGAAACCGGCGGTGGCGAGCGCCAGCAGGTTCGCGACCGGCAGGCGTTCGCGCACCGGTGCGGACAGGCCGGACGCCCGGTCGGAGACGGAGGCGGAAGCGGAAGCGGGTATGCACTCGCTCATGTCGCGCTCCGTTCGTCGACGCCGTACACCGCATCGCGCACGTCGGTGACGAAGCGCCCGTGCATCCCTTCGTACAACGTATTGGTCAGTGCCACGACCGTCAGCCCGGCCGCGCGGTCGACGAACCACGCATGCCCGTACGCGCCGCCCCAGCGCCACGTGCCGACCGACTCCGGCGACTGCGCGGCCGCCGGATCGCGCAGCACCGAAAAGCCGAGCCCGAAGCCGAATCCCGGCGCGTCCTGCAGGTCGTGCGCCCCCGGCTGCACGCGCGACATCTCGTCGATCCAGCGGCGCGCGAGCCAGTCGTCGCGGCCGGTGCGCAGCGTATCGAGCAGCGTCATGCAGTCGCGCGCGGTGCCGACCATCCCCGCGCCGCCCGACGGCCATGCGGCCGCATCGAACGCGCGCGCCGGCGCGAAGCGGATGCCGACCGTGCCGTCGTACACCGGGACGAGATCGTCGTCGGTCATCCGGCGCGGCGCGCCCGGTGTGCTCACGTACGGCGTCGCGAAGCGCGCGGCGTCGTGCGCGAAGAATGCCGTGTCGGTCATCCCGAGCGGCGTGGTGACGAGCGCGGCCACGGCCTCGGCGAGCGGCCGGCCGTCGAGCGCCTCGATCAGCGCGCCGACCACGTCGATCGCGAGCGAGTAGTCCCACGACGTGCCGGGCGCGAACCGCAGCGGCACGCCGGCGATGCGCCGCACGTTCTCCACGAGCGACAGGCCCGCGCGGTCCATGCCGTCGGACACGCCGGCGCGCGCATACGGGCCGTCGCCGTCGGCTTCGAGGAAGCGGTAGCCGAGCCCGGCCGTATGCGACAGCAGATGACGCAACGTGATGCCGGCGCGCGTGCCGTCCGCCAGCGTCGGCTCGAACGCCGGCAACCAGCGCGCGACCGGCTCGTCGAGCCCGATACGGCCTGCCGCGACCAGCCGCATCGCGGCGGCCGTCACGATCGGCTTCGACACCGACGCGAGCCGGAACAGCGTGTCCTCCCGCATCGGCGTGCCGGCCTCGCGATCGGCGAGACCGGCCGCGCGCGCATAGCGAGGTTCGCCGTCGCGGGTGACCAGCACGACCGCGCCGACCAGACGCGCCTCGGCCAGCGCGCGATCGAGCACGGCGTCGAGGCGCTCGGGCAGCGCGGCGTCCGGTTCTGCGCGGTGGGCGGTGACAGGCAGGGATGACATGGCGTGACCTCGAACAGTGAAGGAACGCCCATCGTAGGGAGCCGGCGCAAGAAGAAAAACCGGGTTAGAGTTCCGGACACTCCGGACATCGATGTCCGCAATCGGGAACCTGTATGGAAAATCTTGGCGGCTTCGTCGTGTTCGTCCAGGTCGCGGAAACGCGCAGTTTCGTCGCGGCCGGCCGCGCGCTCGGGCTGTCGGCATCCGCGATCGGCAAACGCATCGCGCGGCTCGAGGCCCGGCTGAACGTGCGGCTGTTTCACCGCAGCACGCGCAGCATCACGCTGACGGCGGAAGGCACGCGCTTCCTGGAGCGATGCCGGCGCGTGATCGCCGAGATCGACGCGGCCGAGCAGGAGCTGACGCACAGCGCCGAAGCGCCGCGCGGGCGCCTGCGCGTGAGCCTGCCGACGATCGGCACGCTGCTGCTGCCGGTGCTCGCCGATTTCATGGCCGCCTATCCGGAGATCGAACTCGACATCGACTTCAGCGACCGGCTCGTCGACGTCGTCGAGGAAGGTTTCGACGCGGTGCTGCGCACCGGCCAGCCATCGGATTCACGACTGTCGTCGCGGCTGCTCCGCCATTTCCGCCAGCACCTCGTCGCGTCGCCCGACTACCTCGCACGGCATGGAACGCCGCGCACGCCGGCCGATCTCGCGCTGCACCGCTGCCTGCACTATCGCTTCCCGAGCAGCGGCAAGCTCGAAACCTGGCCGCTGCGCGCGCCGCGCTCGGGCACGCCGCCCGAGGTGCCCGTCGCGATGGTCAGCAACAGCGCGGAAGCGCGCCTGTGCTTCACGCTGCGCGGGCTCGGCATCGCGTGCCTGCCCGAGTTCTTCGTGCGCGACGCGCTCGACGACGGCACGCTGTGCGCGGTGCTCGACGAACACGTCGCGAGTTGCACGCCGATCTACGTGCTGTGGCCGTCAGGCCGCCATCCGACGCCGAAGCTGCGCGCATTCGTCGACTTCATGGCCTCGCACCTGCGCTTCTGACCGCTTCCGGCCGTCACGCGGCCTTCGCATGCGCGCTCAGCCGCCGCAACGCCTGTCCGTGCTCGTCGAACAGATGACAGTGCTCGGCCTGCGCATGCACGTGCAGCGCCTCGCCCGTGCGGTACGTGTCGAGCGGCGGAATCCGCGCGATCAGCCCGTCCGGCGCGACGGCCGACTCCGCATACAGATACGCGGCGTCGCCAAGCGATTCGACGGCCATCGTCCGCGCGGCGACGCCGGTCGCCGCCTGCCCCACCAGCAGATGCTCGGGCCGCACGCCGACGGTCACGGCCGCGCCGCGCTGCAGCCCCGCCGCATCGACCGCGACGCGCTGCGTCTCGCCGCTGTCGAAGCGCACCAGCGCGCCGGTCGCATCGGCCGACTCGACCGTGCCCTTCAGGAAGTTCATCTTCGGCGAGCCGATGAAGCCCGCGACGAACTGGTTGGCCGGCGCGTGATACAGCGCGTTCGGCGTGCCGACCTGCTGCACCGCGCCGCCCGACAGCACGACGATCTTGTCGGCGAGCGTCATCGCCTCGACCTGGTCGTGCGTCACGTAGATCATCGTCGTCTTCAGCTCGTCGTGCAGCCGCGCGAATTCCAGCCGCATCTTCACGCGCAGCGCCGCGTCGAGGTTCGACAACGGCTCGTCGAACAGGAACACCTTCGGCTTGCGGGTGATCGCGCGGCCGATCGCGACGCGCTGCCGCTGGCCGCCCGACAACTGCTTCGGCTTGCGGTCGAGCAGGTGATCGATGTGCAGGATCTTCGCGGCCTGCTTCACCGCCTGGTCGATCTCGGGCTTCTTCGCGCCCGCGAGCTTCAGGCCGAACGCCATGTTGTCGTACAGCGTCATGTGCGGGTACAGCGCATACGACTGGAACACCATCGCGATGCCGCGCTTCGCGCTCGGCACGTCGTTGACCTTCGCGCCGTCGATCAGCAGGTCGCCGCTCGAGATGTCCTCGAGCCCGGCGATCATCCGCATCAGCGTGGATTTGCCGCAGCCGCTCGGCCCGACGAACACGACGAATTCGCCGTCGGCGATGTCGAGGTTCACGTTGCGCAGCACTTCGGTGTCGTCGTAGCGCTTCGCGATGTTGCGCAGGAGCACGCTTGCCATGATCTGTCTCCGTTCGTTCGTGATGCGCCGCGTTCGACGCGGCGCGCAATCGTTTGTTGCTAGTTCGGCAGCACGGCGCCCGTCGCCTGCCAGCGCGCGACGTAGCCGGGCAGCTCGTGCATGTCGTCGAATACGTGACGCGCGCCGATCCCACGCAGCGCGTCGATCTGCGCGGCCGACGCATGCCCGCCGCCGACGAAGCCGAGCACGGTCATGCCGGCCGCCGCGGCCGCGGTGATGCCGGTCACGCTGTCCTCGACGACGAGGCATTGCGCGGGCACCGCGCCGAGCGCGTGCGCGGCCGCCAGATACACGTCGGGCGCGGGCTTCGGCCGCGCGACGGCGTCCGCGCAGAACAGCCGGTCGCCGAAGAAGCGCGCGAGGCCGGTGCGCGCGAGCGCCGCCGCGACATAGGCGCGGTAGCTGTTGCTCGCGCATGCCGTCGTCAGGCTGATCGCCGCGAGTGCCGCATCGATGCCGTCGACCATCGGCGCGTTGACGGCCGCCGCTTCGACCGCGCGGCGGATCGCGTCGACGTCGTCGTCCGTCAGCGTGCGGCCGACGGCCTCGCTCGCGCCGGCCAGCACGCGCTCGATGCGCAGCCCGAGCAGCGGCATCACCGCCGGACGCGCATCGACGCCCGGCCAGCGCGCGTCGAGCTCGCGCACGATCACGTCGGCGGCAACCGCCTCGCTGTCGATCAGCACGCCGTCGCAATCGCAGATCAGCACGTTCACCCCATGGCCGGCCGCGCTCATTTGACCGCCCCGAACGTGAGCCCGCGCACGAGCTGCTTCTGCGACAGCCAGCCGACGATCAGGATCGGCGCGACCGCGAGCAGGGACGCCGCGGACAGCTTCGCCCAGAACAGCCCTTCGGGGCTCGAGTACGACGCGATGAACACGGTCAGCGGCGCCGCGTTCGAGCTCGACAGGTTGATGCTCCAGAACGCCTCGTTCCACGACAGGATCACGAGCAGCAGCGCGGTGGACGCAAGCCCCGGCAGCGCCATCGGCATCAGCAGGTAGACGATCTCCTGCCACGTCGACGCACCGTCGATGCGCCCCGCTTCGAGGATGTCCTTCGGGATCTCGTTGAAATACGTGAAGGTCATCCACACCGCGATCGGCAGGTTGATCAGCGTGTAGACGATCACGAGGCCCGATACGCTATCGAGCAGCCCCGCGTTCTTCCACAGCAGGTAGATCGGCACCAGCACGCCGACCGACGGCATCATCTTGGTCGACAGCATCCACAGCAGCACCTTCTGCGTGCGGTGGTTCGGGAAGAACGCCATCGCGTACGCGGCCGGCACCGCGAACAGCAGCGAGATCACCGTGACGCCCGCCGAGATCAGCATCGAGTTCCACGCGAACCCGAAGTAGTTGCTGCGCGCGAACACCTCGCGGAAGCTGTCGAGCGTCGGCATGAAGAACAGCGTCGACGCATACGCCTGCTGCTCCGTCTTGAACGCGGTGATCGCCATCCAGAAGATCGGGAAGAACAGCAGCAGCGCGAGCAGCCACGCGAGCGCGCCGGGCAGCGCGCGCCGCACGAGGTCGAACACGGCCGGCGTGCGCCGGCCTTCGAAGGTCAGGTCGCTCATTTTTCGTATTCCCCCTTCAGGTTGCGCGCGAGCATCCGCACCAGGAAGAACGACACGACGTTCGCGACCACGACGGCGATGATCCCGCCCGCGGACGCGAGGCCGACGTCGAACTGCTGCAGGCCGAGCGCGTAGATCAGGTACGACAGGTTGGTCGTGGCATCGCCCGGGCCGCCGCCGGTGGTCGTGTAGATCTCCGCGAAGATCGACAGCAGGAAGATCGTCTCCATCATCACGACCACGGCGATCGCGCGCTTCAGGTGCGGCAGCGTGATGTAGAAGAACATCGCGATCGGGCCGGCGCCGTCGATGCGCGCGGCTTCCTTCTGTTCCTGGTCGAGCGACTGGATCGCGGTGAACAGGATCAGGAACGCGAACGGCAGCCACTGCCACGCGACGATCATGATCACGGCGGTGAGCGGGTAATCGGCGAACCAGTCGACCGGTGTCATCCCGAGCGCGCGCATCGCGTTCGCGACGAGCCCGTACACCGGGTGCAGGATCATGTTCTTCCAGATCAGCGCGGCCACCGTCGGCATCACGAAGAACGGCGCGATCGCGAGCAGGCGCGCGACGCCCTGCCCGTAGAACTTGCGGTCGAACAGCACGGCCATCAGCACGCCGCCGACCACCGTGATCGCGAGCACCGCGCCGATCAGCACGAGCGTGTGCCAGATCGCGGGCAGGAACGACGGATCGGTCGCGAGGAAGCGGTAGTTGTCGAATCCGGCGAAGCCCTTCACGTCCGGGTTCAGCAGGTTGTAGCGCGAGAACGAATACCAGATCGTCATCGCGAGCGGAATCGACATCCACAGCAGCAGCACCGCCACGGACGGCGACACGAGCCAGCTGGCGCCGCCGCGCGCGCGGCGCGGCGCGCCCGGCGGCGACGACGCATCGCCGACCGACGACGCGTGGCTCAGGGGAAGACGCAAATGACGCATGATCGGAGTCCCTCCGGTTGAGGCGCGGGCGCGCACGGGCGGCCCGCCTGTCTGCTTCGGCGACGCGCACCGTGCGCGCGCGCACGGTGCGGGCCGCGTTACTTCCTGTAGCCGGCCTGCCGGACCGCGCGGTCGGCGGCGGCCTGCCCGGCGGCGAGCGCCTGGTCGACCGTCATCTGGCCGGCCACCGCGCCCGCGATCGACTGGCCGACCACCGTGCCGAACGACTGGAATTCGGGAATCCCGACGTACTGCACGCCCGTGTACGGCACCTTCTTCAGCGACGGATCGTTCGGGTCGGCCGTCTCGATCGCCTTCAGCACGAACTCCGAGAACGGCGCGGCGGCCTTGTACTCGGCACGCTGGTAGGTCGACGTGCGCGTGCCCGGCGGCACCGACGCCCAGCCCTCGTCCTTGCCGGCCATCTCGATGTACTGCTTCGACGTCGCCCACGCGATGAACTTGCGCGCGGCGTCCTGCTGCTTCGACGTCTTCGGCACGGCCAGCGCCCACGCCCACAGCCAGTGCGAGCCCTTCGGCGTGGCGGCGACCGGCGCGGCCGCGAACCCGATCCGGTCGGCGACCTGCGACTGCTGTTTGTTATAGAGCATCCCGGCCGCGACCGTCGCATCGATCCACATCGCGCACTTGCCCGATGCGGTCAGGGTCAGGTTCTCGTTGAAGCCGTTGGAGCTCGCTCCCGGCGGCCCGTTCTTCTTCAGCAGGTTCACGTAGAAATTGATCGCCTTCTTCCATTCCGGCGACGTCAGCTGCGCGTTCCAGTTCTCGTCGAACCAGCGCCCGCCGAACGTGTTCACGACCGTCGACACGTACGCCATGTTCTCGCCCCAGCCGGCCTTGCCGCGCAGGCAGATCCCGTAGGTGCCCTTCGCCTTGTCGGTGAGCTTGTCCGCGAACTCGGCGATCTGGTCGTAGGTCGGCTGGTCGGGCATCTTGAGCCCCTTCGCCGCGAACAGGTCCTTGCGGTAGAACGTCATCGAGCTCTCGACGTAGAACGGCAGCGCAAAGAGCTGGCCGTTGTACGACAGGCTGTCGCGCGCGGTCTTCACGATGTCGTTCAGGTCGTAGTCGGCGGGCAGCCCCGTCATCGGCGCGAGCCAGCCGCGCTTGCCCCACTGCGGCGTCTCGTAGGTGCCGATCGCCATCACGTCGAACTGGCCGCTGCCGGTCGTGATGTCGGTGGTCGCGCGCTGGCGCAGCACGTTCTCCTCGAGGATCACCCAGTTCAGCTTGATGTCGGGGTTCGCCTTCTCGAACGCCGGCGACAGCTTCTTCAACTCGATCATGTCCGGGTTGTTCAGCGTCGCGATCGTCAGCGTGCCGGCGGACGCCGCGCACGCGGCCGTCGCGAGCGCGGCTCCGGCGAAGCAGCGTACGGCGGCATCGAGCATCTTTCGTTGCATGGCATGTCTCCTGTGATTGTTCGAACTGTCGTCGGTGTTGCGTGTTGCGTGTTGCGTAGTGCGTGTGTCGTGTTGCGTCGTTTCCGTTGCGGCCCGTCACGCCGGCCGCTGCATCCCGCACGCGCGCGCATAGTGCGCGATCACGTCGCGTATCCGGTGGCGCACCCACGCGCGCGGTTCCTTCGCGAGACCGCCCGCGCGGCACGCCGCGTACACGTCCGGCAGCCACTGCGCGACGAGCGTCTCGGGCACCGGCTGCCGCGCGAGGTTGTCGAACAGCTGCTCGACCGCCGCCGCGACGGCCGGCTGCAGCCAGTAGTAGCGGATCCGGTCGCTGTAGCTGAACTGGCGCGCGAGCCGCTGCTCGGTTTCGTCGCCGCGGTAGTACGGCGCCCAGTGCTCGGGCTGCGCGCGCATCGCGGCGTCGACCACGTCGCGCAAGCGCGAGCGCTGCGCGACGTCGTCGATCAGCGCGTCCTCGATGAAGGTGAGCGCGAACAGCGCCTCGCGCAGCGCGAAGGTCAGCGCGGGGCCGACCTTCAGCACCGCGAAGTGGTCGCGCACGAGCGCGGCAAGCGCGCCTTCGGTCTGGTAGTCGGTCGAATGCGCTTCGAACACGAGGCGCGGCGTGCGCAGAATGCTCGCGCCGAGCGACGCGGCCTTCGCGCTGTCGTAGTCGAGCACGTGGCGGTCGTCGAAGTCGACGCCCGGCTGCGCGACGATCGCGACCACGCGCGTCCATGCGTCGTCGAGCCCGGCCGCGGAGAAAGCGTCGCGGTGCGCGTCGAGCGTCGCGGCGATGCTGTCGCCGCGCGTGACCGCGATCCGCGCGATCGCGTCGCCGCCCGTGTCGCCCGCCACTTCGCCGCCCGGCGTCGGCACCTCGGTGCCGATCACGTAGACCGGCGCGACGCCGGTGCGCGCCGCCGCGTCTTCGGCCGCGCGGCACAGCTCGGCCGCGCGCGCGGCGATCGTGCGATCGTCGAGCCGCGCCGGATCGTCGGCGCACGCCATGCTCGCATCGAGGTGGATCTTCTCGAAGCCGGCCTCGACATACGCGGCGACCATCGCAGCCGCTTCGCGCATCGCGTCGGCCGCGCGGCGGTGCCGCCACGGGTTCGGGCCCAGGTGGTCGCCGCCCAGCACCAGCGCCGACGGCGCGAGCCCGCAGCGCTGCGCGATCGCATCGACGTCGCGCCGGAAATCGGCGGGCGTCATGCCCGTGTAGCCGCCGAGGTGGTTCACCTGGTTGCAGGTCGCCTCGATCAGGAGCGGCGAGCCGTCCGCGCGCGCGGCTTCGCACGCGGCCTCCAGCACCAGCCGGTGCGCGCTGCAGATCGAATAGATGCCGCGCTGCGCATCCGCGCGGTTCGCATCGAAGATCATCCGCAGCACGGTTTGCGCGTGCGCGGCGCGCGGACGCTCGGCAATCGTCGTCAGGCCGGACATGCGACACCTCGTTCGGTCAGGAAGCGGTCGATCTCGGCCGCGCTGCTGTTGCCCTCCATCGGGCCGCGCCGCGTGACCGCGATCGCGCCGGCCGCGTTCGCGCGGCGCAGCGCGAGATCGATCGGCAGGCCGGCGACGAGGCTCGCGACCAGCGTGCCGCCGAAGCAGTCGCCGGCGCCGGTCGGATCGAGTTCGTCGACCGGCCAGGCCGGCGCGTCGACGCGGCTCGCACGGTCGAACGCGACGCTGCCGGCCGCACCGCGCTTGAGCACGACGCGCTCGAGCAGCGGATGCGTCGCGAGCAGCCCCGCGATCGCACGCTCGGCGGGCTGCGGCCCGCAGAAAAACGGCAGGTCGGCCTCGCTCGGCAGGAACAGGTGACACGCGGCGAGCATCGCATCGAGCGCCGCGCGCATCGGCCGGAAGCTCAGCATCTCGGGCCGCACGTTCGGGTCGAACGACACCTTCGCGCCGACGCGCGCCGCCTCGATCACGCCGCGCTGCACCGCCGCGATCGCCGAGTCGCTCGTCAGCGACGAGCCCATCACGTGGAAGTAACGGCAGCCGTCGAACATCGCGGTGTCGACGTCGGATGCGTCGACGCACGCGGCCGCGCTGGTGGACAGGCTGAACACGAAGCTGCGCGAGCCGTCGTCGCGATACGCGACGAACGCGGTGCCGGTCGGACGTGCGACACGGCGGATGCGCGCGACGTCGACGCCGTCGCGCTCGAGCCGCGCGACGATCGCGTCGCCGAACGCATCGCGGCCGACGCAGCCCGCATACGCGACGCGCGCGCCGAGCCGCGCGGCCTGGTCGGCGAAGATCGCCGGCGCACCGCTCGGGAACGGTCCCGCGAACAGGCCCGGCGTGTCGAAACCCTGGCCGCGCCCGGCGGCGACGAATTCGGCCAGCAGTTCGCCGGCGACGACGATCTCGGCCATCAGGCGAGCCCTCGTTCGACGGCGGCCGCTGCGTCGCGGGCCGGCCGGCAGGTTGCGCGTGCGAGCGGCGCCATATCAGCTCATCCAGTTGCCGCCGTCGACGTTCAGCGTCTGGGCGGTGATGTAGTCGGCGTCGGCCGACGCGAGGAACAGCGCGGCGCCCGTCAGGTCGCCCGGCACGCCCATCCGGCCGAGCGGCACGGCTTCGCCGACGAGCCGCTTCTTCTCGCCGAGCGGCCGGTTCTCGTAGCGCGCGAACAGCGCATCGACCTGCTCCCACATCGGCGTGTCGACCACGCCCGGCGCGATGCCGTTCACGTTGATGCGGTGCGGCGCGAGCGCGAGCGCGGCCGACTGCGTGTAGCTGATCACCGCGGCCTTGGTCGCGCAGTAGTGCGAAACGAGCGCCTCGCCGCGACGCCCCGCCTGCGACGACATGTTGACGATCTTGCCGCCGCGGCCCTGCTCGACCATCCGCTGCGCAACCGCCTGCATCAGGAAGAACAGCCCTTTCACGTTGACCGCGAACAGCCGGTCGAACACGTCCCAGGATTCGTCGAGGATCGGGCGCATGTCGAACAGCGCCGCGTTGTTGAACAGGATGTCGATGCCGCCGAAGCGCTCGACGGCCGTCGCGACGACGCGCGCGATGTCGTCACGGCGCGTGACGTCCGCGGTGACGGCCACCGCACGGCCGGGATGCGCCTCGATCAGCCGCGCGAGCGAACCGCCCGCCGGCTTCACGTCGACCAGCACGCAGCGCGCGCCCTCGTCCAGATAGCGTTGCGCGACCGCTTCGCCGATGCCGCTTGCCGCGCCCGTCAGGATCGCGACCTTGTCTTCCAGTCTCACGGGTTGTCTCCGGTTCGTTCTGCTGCACGAAGGCCGCGAGGTGAGCGAACGCTCGCCGGCCGATCAATTGCTCTGTTGTTGATCGAATGATCGGATACGCGATTCGCGCTGTCAAGGCGACACGGCGGCTTTCGATGATGCGCTGCGGCACGGCGGCATCGGTTACGGACCCGCACGCCAATGCCGATAAGGCGCCGCGCGCCGGGTGCGGCGCGGCTGACACGGCGATGAAGGGGACGGAGCGCGTGCGCGGGGCGGAATTCGGGCTGCACGGCGGGGAGATACGTTATATCATCGCCATACTTCGTTTTATCGCCTGCTCCACGCCATGGCCACCTCATCGCCCATCGACGCCCGGCTGTCCCGGGCCGACGCATTCGCCGCCGAGCACGGGCTCGCGTGGACGCCGCTGCGCCGCCAGGTCTACGAACACGTGCTGGCCGCGCTGCGCCCGATCGGCGCGTACGACCTGCTCGCCGAGCTCGAGCCGCAGCGCGGCCGCGTGCCGCCCACGACCGTCTATCGCGCGCTGGATTTCCTCGTCGAGCACGGCTTCATCCACCGGATCGAATCGAAGAACGCGTTCTTCGCGTGCTGCGAGATCGGCGTGCCGCACGAAGGCCAGTTCCTGATCTGCGATGCGTGCGGCGAGACCGTCGAGATTCCGGGCAGCGACCTCGCGAAACAGTTGTCCGCGAGCGAGCCTGCGCACGGGTTCGAAGTCCACCACCAGGTCGTCGAGCTGAACGGCCTGTGCGGGCACTGCAAGGGCAAGCCCGCGCAACGCTGACGCCGCATCGCGCCACGCACGGCGCTGCCCTTTCCAACGAGGAGTTTCATGTCCATTGCCCTGAAACGCGCGCCGCGGCGCGCCCTGCCGCTTGCCCGCCTGCTGGCCGCCGCGGCCGCCGTGCTGTCGATCGCGGCGCCCGCGTTCGCGCAGGCCGCGACCGTCAACGTCGTCGCCGCGGAGAATTTCTATGGTGACGTCGCATCGCAGATCGGCGGCCGCCATGTCGCGGTCACCAGCATCCTCAGCAGTCCCGACCAGGATCCGCACCTGTTCGAAGCGAGCCCGAAGACCGCGCGCGCGCTGCAGCATGCGCAGGTCGTGATCTACAACGGCGCGGACTACGATCCGTGGATGGGCAAGCTGCTCGGCGCGTCGAAGCAGGCGAAGCGCGCGACGATCGTCGTCGCGGATCTCGTCGGCAGGAAGGCCGGCGACAACCCGCACCTGTGGTACGACCCGGCGACCATGCCGGCCGCCGCGCGCGCGCTCGCGGCCGAGCTCGGCCGCGCCGATCCGGCGAACAAGGCCGACTACGACGCGAACCTGCGGAAGTTCGTCGCGTCGCTCAAGCCCGTCGACGACAAGATCGCCGCGCTGCGCGCGCGGTACAAGGGCGTGCCGGTGACGGCCACCGAGCCGGTGTTCGGCTACATGTCCGACGCGATCGGCCTCGACATGCGCAACCAGCGCTTCCAGCTCGCGACGATGAACGACACCGAAGCCAGCGCACAGGACGTCGCCGCGTTCGAGAACGACCTGCGCAAGCAACAGGTGCGCGTGCTGATCTACAACAGCCAGGCCGAAGCGCCGATGACCAAGCGCCTGCTGAAGGTCGCGCGCGACGGCGGCGTGCCGAGCGTGAGCGTCACCGAGACGCAGCCGGCCGGCAAGACCTTCCAGCAATGGATGGCCGGCCAGCTCGACGCGCTCGCGGCCGCACTTTCCGCCAGCAAGAAATGACCCACGCAACGAAATGACCGCCACTCCCCACGCACTCGCACTCGATCACGTCACGCTCGAACTGGGCGGCCGCACGATCCTGCGCGACGTCAGCTTTTCGATCGAACCCGGCGAATTCGTCGGCGTGCTCGGGCCGAACGGGGCGGGCAAGACGACGCTGATGCGCGCGGTGCTCGGCCTCGTGCCCGTCACGGGCGGCACGCTGTCGGTCGGCGACGTGCCGGTCGTGCGCGGCAACGCGTCGATCGGCTACATGCCGCAGATCAGGAGCGGCCTCGCGAATCGCCGGATGCGCGGCTACGACTTCGTCGCGATGGCCGCCGACGGCCATCGCTGGGGGCTGCCGCACACGAACGCCGCGACGCGGCGCGACGTCGACCGCGTGCTCGACCTCGTCGGCGGCCCGACGCTGGCTCGCCGGCCGCTGTCGGAACTGTCGGGCGGCGAGCGGCAGCGCCTGCTGCTCGCGCAGTGCCTGCTCGGCAGCCCGAAGCTGCTGCTGCTCGACGAGCCGCTGATCAGCCTCGATCCGAACCACCAGCGCGGCGTCGTCGAACTCGTGCGCAACGTGCAGCGCGAGCTCGGCATCACCGTGCTGTTCTCCGCGCACGAGCTGAATCCGCTCCTGAACGCGCTCGACCGCGTGCTGTATCTCGGCAACGGCGTCGCGGCGCTCGGCACCGTCGACGAGGTGATCACCAGGCCGGTGCTGTCGCGGCTCTACGGTTCGCCGATCGACGTGATGCGCGTGAACGGCAAGATCTTCGTGATGTCGGGCGACGTCGAAATCGAGAAGCACGATCACGAACACGAGGACGACGACGGCCACTCGCACGGCGGTGGCGGCGGCCATGGCCATCACCACCACGGACACGCTCATCCGGGGCATTCGCACGATGTTTGAATACGACTTCATGATCAACGCGTTCGCCGCGTCGGGGATCGTCGCGGTGCTCGCGGGCATCGTCGGCTACTTCCTGGTGCTGCGCGGACAAACCTTCGCCGGCCACGCGCTGTCGCACGTCGGGTTCACCGGCGCGACCGGCGCGGTGCTGCTCGGCATCTCGCCGATCTGGGGGATGGTCGGCTTCACGCTCGCGGCCGGAATCGGGATGGGCGCGCTCGGCGAACGGCTCGCGGGCCGCGACGTCGCGATCGGCGTGATCCTGTCGGGCGCGCTCGGCTTCGGCCTGCTGTTCCTGCACTTCTACACGTCGTTCGCGACGCAGGTCACCGCGCTGCTGTTCGGCAACGTGCTCGCGGTCAGCCACGACACGCTCGCGGTGCTGGCCGGCATCGGCGTGGTGAGCCTCGTCGCGCTCGCGCTGATCGCGCGGCCGCTGCTGTTCGCGTCGCTGCAGCCCGAACTGGCCGAAGCCAAGGGCGTGTCGCTGCGCACGGTGTCGATGCTGTTCCTCGCCGTGTGCGCGCTCGCGGTGGCCGCGGCGACGCAGATCGTCGGCGTGCTGCTGGTGTTCACGCTGCTGGTCGGGCCGGCCGCGGCCGCACAGAACGTGTCGACGCGGCTGTCGACCGGCGTGCTGCTCGCCGCGCTGTTCGCGCTGTTCGAGGCATGGGTCGGGATCGCGCTCGCGTATCACACCGACTGGCCGACGAGCTTCTGGATCACCGCGCTGTCCGCGCTCGTGTATGGGGCGAGCCTGCTGCGGCGCCACTGATCGTCGAGCGACGACAATGAAAACGCCGGCATGCCCGATGAAAGGCAGCCGGCGTTTTTCATGCTTCATGCGCGCGCGACCTGCGGCGCGCGGCGCGGATTACAGGCTTCGTGCGCCGGTCACCGTGCCAGCACTCGCGCATGATGCGCGATGTGATCGGCGATGAACGTCGAGATGAAGTAGTAACCGTGGTCGTAACCTTCATGCCGGCGCAGCGTCAGCGGCTGGCCGGCCTGCGCGCACGCGGCTTCGAACACGTCCGGGTTCAGCTGGTTCGCGAGGAACGGGTCGGCAAGGCCCTGGTCGACGAGGATGCCGTCCGCGAACTTCGGCGCATCCGCGCGCGCGACGAGTTCGCTCGCGTCGTGCTGCTTCCACGCTTCGCGAGCGTCGCCCAGGTAGCCCGAGAACGCCTTCTCGCCCCACGGGCAGCGCGTCGGCGCGGCGATCGGCGCGAACGCCGACACCGACCGGTACAGGTCGGGATGACGCAGCGCGAGCGTCAGCGCGCCGTGCCCGCCCATCGAGTGGCCGAAGATCCCGAGCCGCGCACCGTCGATCGGCAGTTCGGCCGTGACGAGATCACGCAGTTCGCCCGTCACGTACGACTCCATCCGGTAATGCGTCGACCACGGCGCTTGCGTCGCGTCGACATAGAAGCCCGCGCCGACGCCGAAATCCCACGCATCGGCCTCGCCCGCCACGCCCGCGCCGCGCGGGCTCGTATCGGGCATCACGAGTGCGACGCCGTGCTGCGCCGCATACTGCTGCGCGCCGCCTTTGATCGCGAACGTCTCCTCGGTGCACGTGAGCCCCGCGAGATAGAACAGCGCCGGCACGCGACCGTGCGCCGCCTGCGGCGGCAGGTACACCGAGAACTTCATCGGCAGGCCGATCGCCTTCGAATCGTGGCGATAGAAGCGTTGCTCGCCACCGTGGCAAGCATGCGAAGAAACGAGTTCGAGCATGGGGTTCCCTTCCGTTCAATACAGCACGATCGGGCGAATCGATTCGCCCGTCTTCATCGGTTCGACGCCGTCGTCGAGCATCTCGAGCGGCAGCGCGTGCGTGATCAGGTCAAGCCGTGCCGCGCGACACGGCGAAACCGTATCGCGCCCGGCATGATCCCCGATCCCGCCGACCATCGCGTGCGGGAAACAGTCGCCGGCTTGCCGCGAGACGTCACCGCTGTCGCGACAGGACAAGTGTCCGAGTTTAAACGCCGCTCGCGAACCACGCATCCGTTCGCGCATACAGATCGATGAAACGCGCATGGCGTGCGGCCAGCGCGCGATCGTCGCGCGGCGCGGCGACCGGCGATGCAGCCGGCGCCAGCGTGCGCAGCGCGTCGTCGCGCCAGTGCCCGAGCGCGACGCCCGCGAGCAGCGCGGCGCCGCGGGTCGCGGCGTTCGGGCAATCGACCGCGTCGAGCGACGCGCCGAGCGCATCCGCGAGCAACTGGCGCCAGCGCGGATCGACCGAGCCGCCGCCGGCAAGGCGCAGCGTCGTCACCGGATCGGCCCGGTTCGCATCGCGGATCGCATCGAGCCCCGCGCGCAACGCAAACGCGACGCCTTCGAATGCGGCGCGCATCATCGCGCCGCGCGGGTCGCCGAGCCCGAGACCGAGCCAGCCGCCGCGCGCATCCGGATTCATCCACGGCGAACGCTCGCCCGTCAGGTACGGCAGGAAGCAGAGCCGCTCCGACGCCGGCTGCGCGAACGCGTCGTCGTACGCATCGGGCCAGCCCGGGTAGCCGAGCCAGCCGCGCACGGCTTCGAGCGCGAGCCCGACGTTCTGCATCGCGGCCATCGTGTAATAGCCGCCGCCGGCCGCCGTGCGATAGCGATGCAGTCCGCGCCGGGCGGGCGGCAACGCATCCGCGAGCACGACGATCTGGCCGCCGCTGCCGGTGGTCAGCAGCGCGTCGCCGGCCGCGACGAGTCCGCTGCCGAGCGCCGCACACGCGGTATCGGCCGCCCCCGTCGCCAGCGGCACGCCGGCCGGCAGCCCCAGTGCCGCCGCGGCCTTCGCAGCGAGCACGCCGCAATGCGCGCCCGACGCCCGCACCGGTGCGAACCGGTCGGCCGGCAGACCCAGCGAGTCGATCCGCGCCGTATCCCATGCGCCGTCCGGCGTCGCGAGCGCGGTCGCGCACGCGTCGCTCGGATCGGCCGCGACCTCGCCGCCCAGCGCGATGCGCAGCCAGTCCTTCGGCTGCACGGCCCAGCGTGCGGCCGGCAGTGCCCGCGGTTCGTGGGCGGCCAGCCAGCGCAACAGCGGGCCCGCCATGCCGGGCGCGACGGGATTCGGCGCGCCGGGCCAATCGGCCGCGTCCGCTTCGCGCACCGCGCGCGTATCGGGCCACAACAGCGCGGGGCGTACCGGCTGCCCGGCCGCATCGATCAGCACGACGCCATGCATCTGGCCGGAGAAGCCGATCGCGGCGACCTGTTCGCGCTCGCCGGCCGGCAGCCGCGCGGCGGCGCGCACGAGCGCCTGCCACCACGCGTCGGGCGCGATTTCGGCCCAGCCGGGCTGCGGCGACGACAGCGCATAAGGTTCGCTCGCCACCGCGCGCTCGATGCCATCGGCGTCGAGCGTGACGAGTTTGACGGAGCCGGTACCGAGGTCGATTCCGAGCAGGCGCATGACGGGATGGTGTATCGAGTGAACGGATATCGATGATAGCGGGATCGCGACACGCGCCCCGATTTGCGCGGCGCTTTTGGCAGCGCGGCGACGCGAAAACACGGCCGTGCACGACCGGTTTCGCCGGGCTGCACCTTGCCCGCCAAAACAGCCGCTCGCGGGTAAACCCGGTACGATTTTTCGCCGGTCGTTTTTGCCACTATGCCGCGGTCGCGATACACACCATAAAGCGACCGATATTTGACACGGGGCCCCGCGCTATTTTGGAGGGCTATAAAACCGGGGAACCTCACTCCAGCGGCAGTTTCCCGATGATCGACACCCTGCTCCATGCCGAAATGGCATATCGAACCAGCAAAGAACGGAATAGAACCCAGCGCTCTTGTTGCGTGGATTCATTCCGCATAACTTCGTATCACCCCGAAAACAAGATCATGGAGTGAGACAGATGCAATCGAACACGGTCCATCCGTGCGATGAGGTGCTGCCGACCGGCAAGCTTGTAACGCTTGGTCTCCAGCACGTCCTCGTCATGTACGCCGGCGCGGTCGCCGTGCCGCTTATCGTCGGCGGCGCGCTGAAGCTGCCGAAAGACCAGATCGCGTTCCTGATCAGCGCCGATCTGTTTTCGTGCGGCATCGCCACGCTGATCCAGACGCTCGGCCTGTGGATCTTCGGGATCCGCCTGCCCGTCATCATGGGCTGCACGTTCGCGGCCGTCGGCCCGATGATCGCGATCGGCACCAACCCCGGCCTCGGCATGCTCGATATCTTCGGCTCGACCATCGCGGCCGGCATCATCGGCATCGTGCTCGCGCCGATGATCGGCAAGCTGTTGCGGTTCTTCCCGCCGGTCGTGGTCGGCACCGTGATCGCGGTGATCGGGCTGTCGCTGATGGAAGTCGGGATCAACTGGGCAGCCGGCGGCGTCGGCAACCCCGAATACGGCAGCCCCGTCTACCTCGGCCTGTCGCTGCTCGTGCTCACGCTGATCCTGCTGATCAACAAGTACGGCCGCGGTTTCCTCGCGAACATCTCGGTGCTGCTCGGCATCGTCGCCGGCTTCGTGATCGCGTTTGCGATCGGCCGCGTGAATACCGACGGCGTCGCACACGCACCGTGGGTCGGCTTCGTGATGCCGTTCCACTTCGGCCTGCCGCACTTCGACCCGCTGTCGATCGCGACGATGGTCACGGTGATGTTCGTCACGTTCATCGAATCGACCGGCATGTTCCTCGCGGTCGGCGACATGGTCGATCGTCCGGTCAACCAGGAACGCCTCGTGCGCGGCCTGCGCGTCGACGGCCTCGGCACGCTGATCGGTGGCATCTTCAACTCGTTCCCGCATACGTCGTTCTCGCAGAACGTCGGCCTGATCGGCGTGACGGGCGTGAAGAGCCGGTTCGTCTGCGCAACGGGCGGCGTGATCCTGGTGATGCTCGGCCTGTTCCCGAAGATGGCGCAGGTCGTCGCGTCGGTGCCGCCGTTCGTGCTCGGCGGCGCGGGCATCGTGATGTTCGGGATGGTGGCGGCCAACGGCATCAAGGTGCTGTCGAAGGTCGACTTCGTGAACAACGCGCACAACCTGTTCATCGTCGCCGTGAGCGTCGGCATGGGCCTCGTGCCGGTCGTGTCGCCGCACTTCTTCTCGAAGCTGCCGCCCGCGCTCGCTCCGATCCTGCACAGCGGCATCCTGCTCGCGTCGGCCACCGCCGTGATCCTGAACATCGTGTTCAACGGCGTGAAGGGCGAGAAGGACGCGCGTTGCGACATCCGCCGCGCAGGGCATGACTTCGACGGACGCCCGGCCGACGTGCATCATTGATCGGTCTGCGCCGATCCATGGCGCGATGCGGCAAAGAAAAAACGCCACGGCTTGCCGTGGCGTTTTGCTTTGCATGGGCGGGCGCACGATGCAGGCGGCGATGTCGGCGCTGACCGTCCGCACTCGCTGCAAACCGGCCGCACAAAAGAAACGCCACGGACTTTCGTCCGTGGCGTCGTCGCATTCCGGGGACCGCGACTTCAGCGAACCGGAGCGGTCGCCCGCCCCTGCCCGCCGTCGTGCTTACCCGTTCGTCGCCGCTGCCGACGCAGGCGCCGGTGCGGCCGCCTTGTCGTAGTCGACCGTCTGGTCCGGCGCGCGCGGCGTCTCGCCGGCCTGCTGGATCCAGCCGCCACCCAGCGCACGATACAGATCGACGAGGTTCGTCCAGCGGGCCAGACGCGCGTTGATCAGCGACTGCTGCGCGGTGTACAGATCAGTTTGCGCGGTCAGCACCGACAGGTAGCTGTCGACGCCGTTCTTGTAGCGCAGGTCCGACAGATCGAAACGACGCTGCTGTGCGTGCTCGTTGCGCTCGAGCGCGGCGATCTGCTGGTCGTACGTGCCGCGTGCGGCCAGGCCGTCGGACACTTCGCGGAACGCCGACTGGATCGCCTTCTCGTAGTTGGCGATCTCGATGCGCTTCTGCACGTTCGCGAGGTTCAGGTTCGCGATGTTCTGCCCGCCTTCGAAGATCGGCATCGTGATCTGCGGCGCGAACGACCACGCCGCCGTGCCGGCCTTGAACAGGCCGCCGAGCGTCGGGCTGCCGGTGCCGAACGCGCCCGTCAGCGAGATGCGCGGGAAGAACGCCGCGCGTGCCGCACCGATGTTCGCGTTCGCGGCCAGGAGCGTCTGCTCGGCCTGCATCACGTCCGGACGACGCGTCAGCAGGTCGGACGGCAGGCCGGCCGGCACGTCCGTCAGCAGGTTCTGCGCGTCGAGCGGCATGCCCGCCGGCAGATCGTCCGGCAGCGGCTCGCCGATCAGCAGCACCAGTGCGTTCAACGCCTGCGCACGCGCACGTGCCTGTGCCTGCTGGTTCGACAGCGCCTGCTCGACCACCGTCTGCGCCTGACGCAGTTCGAGCTCGGAGCCCGTGCCGTTGTCGAACTGCAGCTTCGTCAGGTCGTACGACGCCTGCGCGGTCTTCAGCGTGTTTTCCGTGACCTTCAGCAGGTCGTCGGTCGACAGCAGCGTCAGGTACTGATCCGCGACCTGCGACACGAGCGAGATCTCGGTGGCCTGCCGTGCATACGACGTCGACAGGTATTGCGCGAGCGCCTGGTCCTTCAGGCTCTGCACGCGGCCGAACAGGTCGAGCTCCCACGACGCCGACAGGCCGACGTTGTAGGCGCGCGAGATATACGGCGCGCCCGTCGTCGACAGGCCCCGCGGCACGCGCTGGATATTGCCCGTGCCCGTGCCGTCGAGCGTCGGGAACAGGCCGGCGCGCGTGATCTGGTACTGCGCGCGCGCCGCCTCGATGTTCAGCACCGCGACCCGCAGGTCGCGGTTGTTCTTCAGCGCGATCTCGATCAGCCGCTGCAGGCGCGGATCGACGAAGAATTCGCGCCAGCCGATGGCGGTCGCCGCCTGGCCGTTCGCGCTGCGCGCGCCGGCAGCACCCGGCTGCGTCGCATAGACGCCGTCGGCCGGGTACGCCGGTGCGACGGGCGCGTCGGGCCGCGTGTAATGCGGCGCCATCGTGCAACCCGTGGCAAGGAGCGCGACCGCGATTGCAGTCAAAGCGTGTTTTTGCATCATCACTGTCCCTTCTTCTCGTCGTCGCCGTGGCCGCCCTTCTCCGCCTCGTGCATGTGATCCTGCGCAAGACGCAGCGCCTGGTCGACGTCTTCCTTCTCGCCGCTGAAGATCGCGCGGATCTTCACGAAGAACATCGGGATCATGAAGATCGCGAGGAACGTCGCCGTGATCATCCCGCCGATCACGCCGGTACCGATCGCGTGCTGGCTGGCCGAACCCGCGCCGTTGCTGATCGCGAGCGGCATCACGCCGAGAATGAACGCGAGCGACGTCATCAGGATCGGACGCAGCCGCAGGCGCGCCGCTTCCAGCGCGGCCTCGATCGGCCCCATCTTCTCCGTCTGCTGCAGTTCGCGCGCGAACTCGACGATCAGGATCGCGTTCTTCGCGGACAAGCCCACCGTGGTCAGCAGGCCGACCTGGAAGAACACGTCGTTCTCGAGGCCGCGCATCGTCGCCGCGAGCAGTGCGCCCACGACGCCGAGCGGCACCACCATGATCACCGAGAACGGGATCGACCAGCTTTCATACAGGGCCGCGAGACACAGGAACACGACGAGGATCGAGATCGCGTACAGGATCGGCGCCTGCGAGCCGGACTGGATTTCCTGGAACGACAGGCCGGTCCACGAATAGCCGATACCGACCGGCAGCTTCTTCGCAAGCCCTTCCATCGCGGTCATCGCCTGGCCGGTCGACTTGCCCGGTGCGGCCTGACCCTGGATTTCCATCGCCGACACGCCGTTGTAGCGCTCGAGCTTCGGCGAACCGTACGTCCAGTGACCGGTCGCGAACGCGCTGAACGGCACCATCCCGCCCGAACCGTTGCGCACGTACCAGATGTTCATGTCCTCCGGCGTCATCCGGAACGGCGCGTCCGACTGCACGTAGACCTTCTTGATCCGGCCGTCGGTGTCGAGGAAGTTGTTCACGTACTTCGACGCCCACGCGATCGAGAACGTCTGGTCGATCGCATCCGCCGTCACGCCGAGCGCGTTCGCCTTCTCGCGATCGATGTCGACCTTGTACTGCGGCGTATCGTTCAGCCCGTTCGGACGCACGCCCTGCAGCGTCGGATCCTTCGAGGCCATCCCGAGCAGCTGGTTGCGAGCGGCCATCAGCGCATCGTGGCCGAGACCGGCGTTGTCCGTCAGCTCGAAGTCGAAGCCGGCGGCGGTGCCGAGTTCCGGAATCGACGGCGGGTTGAACGGGATCACGATCGCGTCCTTGTAGCCCGCGTAGCGGCCGAACATCCGGCCGATCAGCGCCTGGACCTTCTGGTTCGCGTGCTGACGCTGCGAGTAGTCCTTCAGGCGCACGAACACGAGACCCGAGTTCTGGCCGCGGCCGGCGAAGCTGAAGCCGTTGACCGTGAACGCCGATTCGACGATTTCCTTCTCGTCCTTCAGCAGGTAGTCGGAAATGTTCGCGAGCGTCTTCGCGGTCGTTTCCTGCGTCGACCCCGACGGCGTCTGCACGATCACGAACATCAGGCCCTGGTCTTCATCGGGCAGGAACGACTTCGGCAGGCGCACGAACAGCAGGCCAACCGCGACGATCACGACCAGATAGATGATGAGCCAGCGGCCCGAGCGCTTGATCACGTGGTGCACGCCGACGTGGTACTTGTCGCGGCTGTTGTTGAACGTGCGGTTGAACCAGCCGAAGAAGCCCTTCTTCTCCTCGTGATGCCCTTGCGGGATCGGCTTGAGGATCGTCGCGCACAGTGCCGGCGTCAGAATCAACGCGACCAGCACCGACAGCACCATCGCCGACACGATCGTCAGCGAGAACTGACGATAGATCGCGCCGACCGAACCGCCGGAGAACGCGACCGGCACGAACACCGCCGACAGCACGAGCGCCACGCCGACGAGTGCGCCGGTGATCTGGCCCATCGCCTTGCGGGTCGCCTCCTTCGGTGACAGCCCCTCTTCCGCCATCACGCGCTCGACGTTCTCCACCACCACGATCGCATCGTCCACCAGCAGGCCGATCGCGAGCACGAGGCCGAACATCGACAGCGTGTTGATCGAGAAGCCCACCAGCGACATGATCGCGAACGTGCCGAGCAGCACCACCGGCACCGCGATCGTCGGGATGATCGTGGCCCGCAGGTTCTGCAGGAACAGATACATCACGAGGAACACGAGCACGATGCCTTCGAGCAGCGTCTTGACCACTTCCTCGATCGACAGCTTCACGAACGGCGTCGTGTCGTACGGATACTTCACGACGAGGCCATGCGGGAAGAACGGTGCGAGCTCGTCGATCTTCGCGCGCACGGCCTTCGCGGTCGCGAGCGCGTTCGCGTTGGTCGCGAGCTGGATACCGAGCGCCGCGGTCGGCTGACCGTTGTACTTCGTGTCGAAGTTGTAGTTTTCGCCGCCGAGGCCGATCTGCGCGACGTCCTTCAGGCGAACCTGCGAGCCGTCCTGGTTGACCTTCAGCAGGATGTTGCCGAACTGCTCGGGCGTCTGCAGCAGCGTCGATTCGGTGATCGTCGCCTGCAGCACGGTGCCCGGCTTGGCCGGCGTGCCGCCGATCTGGCCGCCCGCGATCTGCACGTTCTGCGCGGTGATCGCGCTCGTCACGTCGACCGGCGTGAGGCCGTAGTTGGTCAGGCGGGTCGGGTCGAGCCAGATCCGCATCGCGTACTGCGAGCCGAACAGCGTGACGGTACCGACGCCGTTCAGCCGGCTGATCGGGTCCTTCACGTGCGACGCCACGAAGTTCGCGAGGTCGTACTTGTTCATGCTGCCGTCTTCGGAGTTGAAGGCGAGCACCAGCAGGAAGCTGCTGCTCGACTTCGTCACCGACAGGCCGAGCTGCTGCACGACCTGCGGCAGAACCGGCGTCGCGAGCGACAGCTTGTTCTGGACCTGGACCTGTGCGATGTCGGCGTTGGTGCCCGGCGCGAACGTCAGCGTGATCGTCGCGTTACCCGAGTCGTCACTCGTCGACGACATGTACAGGAAGTTGTCGAGACCGCTCATCTGCTGCTCGATCACCTGCGTCACCGTGTCTTCCACCGTCTTCGCGGAAGCGCCCGGGTAGTTCGCGGTGATCTGGATCGATGGCGGCGCGATCGTCGGATACTGCGCGATCGGCAGCGTGAAGATCGCCGCGACCCCGGCCAGCATCAGGATGATGGCGATCACCCACGCGAAGATCGGGCGATCGATAAAAAACTTTGCCATGAAACAGGCTCCCTGTTATTGCGCGCTCGAAGCAGCGGCGGCGCTCGCCGGCGCTGCGCCCGATGCGGCGGCACCCGAGGCGGCGGCGGCCGGCGCGGCGGATGCGGCTGCACCCGATGCCGCATTGGCGGCCGGCAGCTGCGCCGCGACCGACTTCACGGTCGCGCCCGGACGAACCTTGTCGACGCCCTGCACGATCACGCGGTCGCCCGCTTGCAGACCGCCTTCGACGACCCAGTTCTGCCCCTGCATGCCGGTCGTCTTCAGCGGACGCGGCTCGACCTTGTTGCCCGCGTTCACGACCATCGCGATCGCCTGGCCCTTCTGGTCGTGCGTGACGCCGATCTGCGGCACCAGGAACGCGTTCTCGTTCACGCCTTCCTCGATCCGTGCGCGCACGAACATCCCCGGCAGCAGCACGCGGCCCGGGTTCGGGAACACCGCGCGGATCGTCACCGAGCCCGTCGTCTGGTCGACCGTCACGTCCGAGAACTGCAGCTTGCCGGCCTCCGAGTAGGTCTTGCCGTCTTCCAGGATCAGCGACACCTTCGCCGCGCCCTGGCCGCTCGTCTTCAGGCGGCCGCTCTGCACGTCCTGGCGCAGCTTCAGCCCGTCGAGGCTCGACTGCGTCAGGTCGACGTAGACCGGATCGAGCTGCTGCACCGTCGACATCAGCGTCGCCTGGCTCGCCTGCACGTAGGCGCCCGGCGTCACTTGCGAAATGCCGACGCGGCCGGTGATCGGCGACACGACGTCCGTATAGCCGAGGTTGATCTGTGCGGTATCGACCGCTGCCTTGCCGGCCGCGACGTCCGCCGCGGCCTGCCCTTGCGTGGCGACCGCGTTGTCGTACTCCTGCTTGCTGACCGCGTTCGCGGCCACCAGCACCTTGTAGCGCGCGACCAGGGCGTTCTGCGTGACGAGGTTCGCCTGCGCCTTCGCGAGCGTCGCCTTCGCGCTGTTCAGCGCAGCGACGTACGGCGCCGGGTCGATCTTGTAGAGGCGCTGGCCGGCCTTGACGTCGCCGCCTTCGGTGAATTCACGGCGCAGCACGATGCCGTCCACCCGTGCGCGGACCTGCGCGACGAGGAACGCGCTGGTGCGGCCCGGCAGTTCGGTGAAGATCGGCACGGATTGCGGCTCGACGGTGACGACGCCGACTTCCGGCGTTTGCGGCGGCGGTGCCGATTCTTTTTTTCCGCAGGCAGCCAGGAAAACCGCGGCTGCCGCGACAGTGATCAAGCGGTATGGAACCCGTTCGACGCGCATGGAGCGACCTCTGTGTGTAACCAATGGAATAAGTGCGGCGCCCGAGCGGAACGCCACACGGATGCGCCTCGCGGCGCAGATCGAACACCTGAATTACTGGACTGCTGGATACAGCAAGTCGGCACGAGACCTCCATGCCGACGAGATGCCGCGAACTGCGGACTGGTACTTTGGCGGGAATCAGCAGAGTGGGATATTAACTGATTGCCACTTTGGCCATTCGATCGTAGGGTGGTATTGTATATACATTCACGAATGTATGTAAAAAGCCCGCTTGCCCGTCGCCGACCGTCAAGTCTTACGAATTATTACCAGTCGCAAGCATAGCGGCTCCGCGCGGCAGCGACGAGAGTTGCAGACCCTATATTCACCTACGATCGATCCATTCAGGCCTGCACATGGTCAGACGCACCAAGGAGGAGGCGCTCGAGACGCGCAACCGCATTCTCGATGCCGCCGAACACGTGTTCTTCGAGAAGGGCGTGTCGCACACGTCGCTCGCGGACATCGCCCAGCACGCCGGCGTGACGCGCGGCGCGATCTACTGGCATTTCGCGAACAAGAGCGAGCTGTTCGACGCGATGTTCGACCGTGTGTTCCTGCCGATCGACGAACTCAAGCGGATGCCGCTCGACGCGCCCGGCGGCAATCCGCTCGACAAGATCCGCAAGATCCTGATCTGGTGCCTGCTCGGCGTGCAACGCGACTCGCAGTTGCGGCGCGTGTTCAGCATCCTGTTCATGAAGTGCGAATACGTCGCGGACATGGAGCCGCTGCTGCAGCGCAACCGCGCGGGGATGAGCGAGGCGCTGCACGCGATCGACGCCGATCTCGCGGTGGCCGTGCGGCTCAAGCTGCTGCCCGAGCGGCTCGACACGTGGCGCGCGACGCTGATGCTGCACACGCTCGTCAGCGGTTTCGTGCGCGACATGCTGATGCTGCCCGACGAAATCGACGCCGAGCAGCATGCGGAACAACTCGTCGACGGCTGCTTCGACATGATGCGCTACAGCCCGGCGCTGCTGAAGACGGGCGGCTGACCGGCAGCCGCTCCGACGGCGCGGGGCGCGCCGTTCCATCGCCATCGGCCGGTCGAACCGGCCATGCGCGGGCGCCAGCGGCGCCGCCCGATCCCCCTGCTCTCCCCGCCTCGCTCAGGCCGCCTTCGCGCGTTGCGCGCGGGCCCGCCGGTTCGACGCGGCCACCGAATCGCGCGTCGGCATCGCCGCGCCGCCCAGTCCCGCGATCCATGCATCGGTCGACATCACGGCCGCGAAATTCGACTGGAACACGACCGTGTACGCGCGATGAATCTCTTCGGCGCTCGCCGCGCCTGCTTCGTTCTCGTACGGCAACGCGCCCGTCGCGTCCGCCAGGTACTCGACGGCGAGCCCCGCGTGCGCCGCGTGATAGACCGTCGACGCATTGCAGTTGTGCGTCATGTAGCCGGCGACCGCGAGCGTGTCGATGCCGTGCGCGTCCAGCCACGCGCCGAGATCGGTACCGGCAAACGAGCTGGCCAGCGCCTTCACGATCAGGTGCGCATACGGCCGCTCGGCCACGACCGGATGCAGCGCGACGCCGTCCGTGCCGGGCGCGAAGATCGGCGCGCCCGCCGGCGCGACGTGCTGGACGACGATCACCGGCACGCCGGCCGCATGCGCGGCGTCGATCGCCCGGCCGATGTTCGCAAGCGAGACGTCGACGGGCGGATACTCGATCGGCAGGTTGCCCGTCACGTATTCGTTCTGGACATCGATCACGATCAGGGCACGGCGTGACGCGGAAGGCGATACGGCGTTCGACATGGCAGGCTCCGGGTTCGGCCGCGCCGCCTCGCTCCGGAACGGAGCGGCCAGCAGCGCGATGTGATGCATTGTCGGATCGCATCGCGCTCGCGGACAGTGGCCCGATTGCCATTCTTCGATAGAATCGGGCCATCGCCATTCCGGAGCCCGTCATGCGCGCCGTTGCGTCGTCCGTTGCCCCCGCCCCGACCGTCGTCGCCGTGATCGCGTACGACGGCATCAGCCCGTTCCACCTGTCGGTGCCGTCCGTCGTGTTCGGCAAGGAGCGCGATGCGGCTGCGATGCCCGCGTTCGATTTCCGGGTCTGTTCGGCCGAGCGCGGCCCGCTGTCGACGACGGGCGGCTTCACGATCACCGCGCCGTACGGGCTCGACGCGCTCGACGACGCGGACATCGTCATCGTGCCGGCATGGCGCGATCCCGACGAAGCGCCGCCGGGCGTGCTGGTCGACGCGGTACGCACGGCTGCCGCGCGCGGCGCGCAAGTCGTCGGCCTGTGCCTCGGCGCGTACGTGCTCGCCGCGGCCGGGCTGCTCGACGGGCGCCCGGCCACGACGCACTGGGCATGGGCCGACGACTTCGCGCAGCGCTTTCCGCGCGTGAAGCTCGACCCCGACGTGCTGTACGTCGACGACGGCAACCTGATGACGTCGGCCGGCACGGCCGCGGGGCTCGACTGCTGCCTGCACGTCGTGCGCCGCCGCTTCGGCTCCGACGCCGCGAACCGGATCGCGCGCCGTCTCGTGATCCCGCCGCACCGCCAGGGCGGGCAGGCGCAATACGTGCCGCAGCCGGTCGCCGCGCATCCGCGCGACGCGCGGCTCGCAGGCCTGCTCGACTGGGTGCGCGCGCATCTCGACGTCGCGCATAGCGTGGACTCGCTCGCCGAACGCGTGCTGATGAGCCGGCGCACGTTCACGCGCCACTTCCGCCAGGCGACGGGCACGACCGTCACCGCGTGGCTTCAGGCCGAGCGGCTCACGCGCGCGCAGCATCTGCTGGAAACCACCGGACAATCGATCGACGCGATCGCGCAGGCGGCCGGCTACGGCTCGAGCGTGTCGCTGCGCCAGCATTTCGCGGGCGCACTCGGCACGTCGCCGTCGGCGTATCGGAGGGAGTTTCGCGGCGCCGGGCCCGACGCGCGGCGCTAGCGACCGCCGCGCCGCCGGCGGGCAGCCGGGCAACGCGGTGGCGGGCGCAGCCGCTCAGGCGCCGTTGATCCAGCGCGCCGCATACAGCAGCAGCGCGACGAACACGATGATCGCCGCCCACGCCCAGACGGGCAGCGGGCCGGATGCGCGATGATGCAGGGCACTCGCGGCGCGGCCGCTCAGCGCGCCGCCGAGGTGCGGCGGCAGCGGACGCTTCGCCGCGGCCATCAGCGACGCGGGCCGCAGGAACACATGCTGGCGACGCTGCGGGCTCGGGCGGGCGCGGTTCGGCACGAGCCCGTGCTTCGCCTGCACGACCGCGCAGAATTCGCGGAAGAAATCGTCGGTCCACTCGTGCAGCGCATTCTCGATCTGCCGTGCCGGCAACTCGGCGAGCGGCCCGCTCGCCGTCGTCCACACCACGTATTCGATGCGCGTCGCGGCCGTGTCGTCATCGTCCGGCAGCAGCACGAGCTCGACCTGCCCGCGCAGCGCGCCGAGGCCGTCGGCCCGCGCCTTGAAGTTGAGCACGCGGCGCGGCCGCCCTTCCGCGTCGCCCTGTTCGCTCGCCGAATGCGCACGTACGTCGTAGCGCGCACGCAGCGGGCCGAGCGGGACCGTGATCGTCAGCGCGAACTCGCCGTGCGCGAGCTTCACGAACGATTCGCAGTGCTCGAAGCTCGCCCGCAGCAACGCGAGATCCTCGAGTGCCTCCCGCACGACAGCCGGCGCGAGCGGTACGCGTAACGTGTCGTTCAGTTCCATGATGCCTCCCCGATGAACACGCGCCGCATCAGGACGTCTCGACGAGATTGTCGACCCGTGCGGCATCGAAGGCGACGTAGTGCGCGAGCGCGGACGCGGCCTCCCCCGGTTCCTCGTAACTCCACGCGGCGTTCTCGATCACGCCGTCTTCGGTCTGCAGGTGGAAATACACGGCCAGGCCCCTCAGCGGACAAGCCGTCGTGACGCTCGACTTCACGAGCCTGTGCATGTTGACGTCGCCGCGCGGCAGGTAATGGATATCCGGCAGGCCCGTTTCGCGGACGGTCAGCGCGCCGTGCGAATCGGCATACGTGATGCCGCGATGGATCACGCGCACGCGATGGCGGTTCGGCACGATTTCAAGGTGATGGTCGGCGGCATCGGACATCGTTTCTCCTCCGGACGGCAGCCCCGGCGGGCAAGCCGGGCGCAGGAACGAAAAAGCCACGGCAGGGTGCCGTGGCTTTCATTATGGGCGAAAGTGCATCCGATTGCGCAACCCCGGCCGGGGTCGCGCGCGACGTGCTACTGCGCGCTCCACTGGAACGCGGCTTTCGCGCCGCCCTTCGCGCCGACCGTGACCGCGCGCGACTCATCGCTGCCCTGGTACGACGCCTGCACGGTGTAGCGCCCCGGCGGCAGCTTCACGAGCATGTACGGCCCGCGCGCATCCGCCTTCAGCACCTCGGTGCCCTTGCCGTCGACGATCCGCACATGGACGTCGGCCAGGAATTCGCCACCCTTGCCGGTGAAGCGCAGCGCCAGCGGCCATGCCGCTTCGTTCTGCTCGAATGCCGTCGACTGGTCCTTGCCGATGCCGCCCGATACATAGCTGACATCGCCCTGCTGGCTCGCCGCGGGCAAGCCGTCCGATTGCGCGTACGCGCCGGGCGCGGCGGCGGCGAAGCCGGCGGCCAGCGCCGCGGAGACGGCAAATCGGGACACGTTGCGTAGATATTGCATGGCTCCCTCCTTTCGGGTCGGAACACAGCACCCCGGGGCCGGACGCCGGCAGCGCCCGTCAGGGCCGGCAAGGCCGGCCCGCAACGGCCGCCGGTCAGCTCAGGTCGACCGGCACGAAGATTTGTGCGTTATCGCGCTGAATCAGGAGAGCAAGACTGTTGCCTGCTCCCTTGACCGCATCGCGCAACTGCTCGGGGCTCGTGACCGGGCGGCCGTTGACCGCGAGGATCACGTCGCCGGGCTGGATGCCCGCGCCGGCTGCCGGGCCGCCGGCCTGCTGCACGATCAGCCCGTGCGACAGGTTGGCGGCGCTGCGCTCCTGCGGCGTGAGCGGACGCACCGCGACGCCGAGGCGCCCCTGTTCGACGGGGCCGCCGTCGTTCGACGCCACCTTCGCGTCGGTCATCGCGCCGAGCGTCACGCTGATCGATTTCTTCGACTTGTCGCGCCACACCTGCAGGTCGGCCTTCGAGCCCGGCTTCAGGTTCGCGATCTGCGCGGGCAGCGACGTGGAGTCGGCAACCGGCGAGCCGTTGACCGCCAGAATCACGTCGCCCGGCTGCAGGCCGGCCTTGGCGGCCGGGCCGTTCGGGTCGACCGAGCTGACGAGTGCGCCGTCCGGCTTCTGCAGCCCGAACGAGCTCGCGAGCGTCTGGTTCAGCCCCTGCACGGCGACGCCGAGGCGGCCGCGGCTGACGTGGCCCGTCTTCACGAGCTCGTCCTTGACCTTGATCGCCTCATTGATCGGGATCGCGAACGACAGGCCCTGGAAGCCGCCCGTCTGCGAGTAGATCATCGAGTTGATGCCGATCACCTCGCCCTGCAGGTTGAACAGCGGGCCGCCCGAGTTGCCGGGGTTCACCGGCACGTCGGTCTGGATGAACGGCGTGTAGTTCTCGTCGGGCAACGCGCGCGATTTCGCGCTGATGATGCCGGACGTGACCGTGTTGTCGAAGCCGTACGGCGAGCCGATCGCGACGACCCACTGGCCGACCTTGCTCCGGCCCGGATCGCCGATCTTCACGGTCGGAAGGCCGCTCGCGTCGATCTTCAGCACCGCGACGTCGGACTGCTTGTCGGAGCCGATGACCTTCGCCTTGTACTCGCGCTTGTCGGTCAGCTTGACCGTGACGACGTTCGCGCCGTCGATCACGTGCGCATTGGTGAGGATGTACCCGTCGGCGCTGACGATGAATCCCGAACCGAGGCTCGCGCTCGGCTGGTCGTCCGGCTGCGCGTCACCGCCCATGCCCGGCACCTGGCCGTAGAAGTGCTTGAAGAACTGGTAGAACGGATCGCTCGGATCCATCGGCAGCTGCGGCTGCTGCACCCGTCGCGACACCTGCTTCACGACGTGCTTCGCACTGATGTTCACGACCGCCGGGCCGTAGGTTTCGACCAGCCCGGAAAAATCGGGAATGCCGGTCTTGGCCGCGGCCTCGGCCGGCATCAGCGCGGCGGCCTGCGCGGGCGTGATGATCTGCGGATCGGCGCGGCGGGTGCCCGCGACGTAGCCAGCGGACAGGGCGGCCGCCACGGCGACCGCGACGGCGCCGCGCGCAAGGAATCGGGTGTTCATCGTAGGACCTCCTCTTTGTTAGGTCGCAGCGTAACGACCCTGACTTAAAGGAGGCTTAATCGACCTTAAGCGGGGCTTAGGCCGCCGCCAGCGCCGGCGCCCGCGGGCGCCGTTCGTCATGCGGATTCGGACGCCTGCGGCGCCTGCGCCGGCATCTCGGCGTCACGGAACACGACGCTCACGAGCAGGCCGCCCGCGGCCGCGTCGCCGAGCGTCACCGTCGCGCCCTGCTGGGCTGCCACGCGCTTGACGATCGCGAGCCCGAGCCCGCTGCCCGACAGGTCGGCGCGCGCCCGCGCGGAGCTGTCGCGGTAGAAGCGGTCGAACACGCGCTCGCGCTCGTCCGCCGGGATGCCGGGCCCGCTGTCGCCGATCTGCACGCAGGCGCGGCCGGCCGCGTCGCGCATCAGCGATACGTCGATGCGGCCGCCGTCGGGGGTGTACTTCACCGCGTTGTCGAGCAGGTTGCCGAACATCACGCGCAGCGCGCCGACGTCCGCGACGACGGTCGCCGCGCGCGTCTCCTCGAAGCCGAGATCGATGTGGTGCCGCTGCGCGAGCGGCGCATGCGCGGCCACGCATTCGACGAGCAGCGCCTGCAGGTCGACCGGCTCGCGCATCGTCGCGCCGTCCGGCTCGGCGCGTGCGAGCGCGAGCAGTTGCTCGGCGAGGCGCGTCGCACGCGTGACGCCGTCCTGCAGGTCGGCGACCGCCTCGCGGCGCGACGTGTCGTCCTTCGCGCGGGCGACGAGCTGCGCCTGGATCTGCACGGCCGCGAGCGGCGTGCGCAGCTCGTGCGCGGCATCGGCGACGAAGGCCTTCTGCGTGTCGAGCGCCGCCGACAGCCGCGCGAGCAGCCCGTTCAGCGCGCGCACGAGCGGCTGCACCTCGAGCGGCAGGCGCGCATCGGGCAGCGGATCGAGCGCTTCCGGCCGGCGCGCCTCGACCGCGCGCGTCACGCGGCCGAGCGGCGCGAGCCCGCGCCCGACGATCATCCAGACCGCCGCGCCGAGGAACGGCAGCAACACGATCAGCGGCCACAGCGTGCGCAGCGCGACGTTCGCCGCGAGCCGGTTGCGCACCGACAGCGGCTGCGCGAGCTGCACGACGTTGTCGCCGACGATCGCGCCGTACACGCGCCATTCGCCGCGATCGGTGCGCTCGGTCGAGAAGCCGAGTTCCGCGCGCGGCGCGATCGGCGCGCGCGGATGCGAGAAGTACATCAGCACGCCGTTGCGGTTCCAGATCTGGATCACGATGCCTTCGTCGCCGTTGGTGCGCGAACCGAAGACCTGCGAGAACGGCTCGGACGGCAGCGCCGCGGCGATTTCCTGCAGCTGGTAGTCGAACAGCTCGTTCGCTTCGGCGAGCGCCTGCCGGTAGATCAGCCAGCCCGCGATGCCCACGCCCGTGACGACGATCGCGAGCAGCCAGATCAGCAATTGATGACGAATCGACCTCACGCGTCAGCTTTCCTTGACGATCATGTAGCCGAGCCCGCGCACGTTGCGGATCAGGTCCGAGCCGAGCTTCTTGCGCAGCGCGTGGATGTAGACCTCGACCGTGTTGCTGCCGATCTCCTCGCCCCAGCCGTACATCTTCTCCTCGAGCTGGCTCTTCGACAGCACCGCGCCGGGCCGCGCGAGCAGCGCCTCGAGCAGCGCGAACTCGCGCGCGGACAGCGCGACGGGCGCGCCGTCGAGCGTCACCTGGTGCGCCGCGGGGTCGAGCGTCAGCGCGCCGTGCCGGATCAGCGACTCGCTGCGCCCCGCCTGGCGGCGGATCAGCGCGCGCATCCGCGCGCCGAGTTCGTCGAGGTCGAACGGCTTGACGAGGTAGTCGTCGGCGCCCGCGTCGAGCCCCTTCACGCGATCGGCGACCGCATCGCGCGCGGTGACGATCAGCACCGGCAGCGACAGCCCGCGCGCGCGCAGCGTGCGCAGCACGTCGATGCCGTCGCGCTTCGGCAGGCCGAGATCGAGCAGCAGCAGGTCGTACGCCTCGCCGCCGAGCGCCGTGAGCGCCGCGTCGCCGTCCTGCACCCAGTCGACCGCGAAGCCGTCGGCGCGCAACGCCTTGCGTACGCCCTCGGCAATCATGCGATCGTCTTCAACAAGCAGAATCCGCATCGGAACTGGAACCCATGGGGCGAGTCAACATGGCGACCATTGTAGCGCCGCGATTCGCGTGCGCCGCCTGCAATGCAACAGAAAGGCGGATTGCAAGGGACGCATCCGCACTTGTCTCTACAATGTGCGCTCCGGCGCCCCGCGCGCCCTGCCCGAACCCCGTGCATTTCCCGTATTCGCCCATGCCGATTCCCGCTCTTTCCGCCCGGTTCGCCCCCCGCGCCCGCCTCTGCCTGCGCGCGGCCGCCGTCGTCGCCACCTGCACGGCCCTTGCGTTCGCACCGTCCGCGCAAGCCCGCAAGAAGCCCCTCAAGGACGCGCGCAAGACCACCGTCGTATCGCCCGCCGCGCGCGCGGCCGGCCTGCCGGCGTCCGTGCTCGTCGCGCTGCAGCGCGCGAAGGTGCCGGCGTCGGCGATGAGCGTCGTCGTCGAGCGTGTCGGCGATCCCGAGCCGCTGATCGCATGGAACGCCGGCCGGCCGATGCTGCCCGCGTCGACGATGAAACTCGTCACGACCTTCTCGGGCCTGTCGATCCTCGGCCCCGACTTCCGCTGGCGCACCGCCGCGTATGCGGACGGCCCGGTCGATCCGGACGGCACGCTGCAGGGCAACCTGTACATCAAGGGCACCGGCGATCCGAAGCTCGTACCGGAGGAACTGATCGACCTCGTCGACAAGATCCGCAAGGCGGGCGTCAAGCGCGTGGCCGGCGGCCTGGTGCTCGACAAGAGCTATTTCGCCGCGGCGACGCGCGACCTGCCGTCGTTCGACGACGACGTGAGCGCGCCGTACAACGTCGGCCCCGATCCGCTGCTGTACGCGTTCAAGGCCGTGTCGTTCACGGTGACACCGGGCGACGACGGCAAGGTGGCCGTCGACGTGCTGCCGCCGCTCGCGAACCTGTCGATCGACAACCAGCTGGTCGAAGGCACGGGCTCGTGCGGCGCGGCCGCCGCGGCCGCGCGCCCGACGCTGTCGGCCGCCGCCAGCGGGATCATGACCGCGTCGTTCGCCGGCGACTATCCGCTGCGCTGCGGCGCGCGCACGACCAACCTCGCGATCCTCGATCACACGGCGTTCTTCGCGCGCGGCTTCCTCGCGCTGTGGCAGCAGGACGGCGGCACGATCGCGGGCCCCGTCAGCGAAGGCAAGGTGCCGAACGCCGCGCGCCCGCTCGCCGTCCATCACAGTCCCGTGCTCGGCAGCATCGTCTACGACATCAACAAGTTCAGCAACAACGTGATGGCGCGCAACCTGTTCCTGACGATCGGCGCGGTCGCCGGCAAGCCGCCCGCCACCCCCGAGCAGTCGAGCCGCGCGATTCACGCGTTCCTGCAGAAGAGCGGGATCGCGATGCCCGACCTCGAGATCGAGAACGGCTCGGGCCTGTCGCGCGACGAGCACGTGAGCGCGCAGTCGCTCGCCGCGCTGCTGCAGGCCGCGAACGCGAGCCCGGTCGCGCAGGCGTTCATCGATTCGCTGCCGATCGCCGGCATCGACGGCACGATGAAGAACCGCCTGACCAACGCCGGCGTGCTCGGCAACGCGCACATCAAGACCGGCACGCTGCGCGACGTGCGCGCGATCGCGGGCTACGTCGCGGGCACCGACGGCCAGGGCTACGTCGTCGTCAGTTTCATCAACGACGATCACGCGGAAGCCGCGCGCGCCGCGCACGACACGCTGCTCGAATGGATCTACGCGGGCGCGCACTGACGCCGCACGCGCCGCGACGCGGCGCACCCGCGCGTCGCGATCGGCTTGCGTCGACCGCGGGGCGATACCGCCTGCCGCGGCGCGCGGCCGCCGGGATTTCGTCCTTTCCGGTTTGAAACGGCCCGGGCCGCCGGCACGCCGCGCACCGCCCGCCCACCGTGCCCATGAAACGGGGCCGCACCGCCCGGCCCCGTTGCGCATGGCTTCCGTAGAAACCCTGTCCTCAGAGGGAACCCTCTACGCTGCCCCCTCGCCTAGCGCGTGGCGATTGCGTAGGCTGTTGGCCTGACCGATATCTACAACGGGCCATACGCCCGGCCTCACGGCTTGCAGGGGAAAAGGAGGAGACACGTCCATGCGATTCGACGTCGAATTGCTTCTGCTCGCGCTGGCGCCCGTCTTCCTGCTGTGCATCGCGTGGGAGGCCTGGCACCTCGCCCGCACGCGTGCGCAGGACCCTGTCTATGCGTGGCGCGACACGCTGTGCAATGCGGCGCTCGCGCTGATGCACCAGGGCGCCGACAAGCTCGCGTGGCTGTTCGTGATCCCCGTTTATGCGTACTGCTACGCACATTTCCGGCTGTTCACGTGGCACGACGGCTGGCTGTCGTTCGCCGTGCTGTTCGTCGGCCAGGATTTCCTCTACTACGTGTTCCACCGCGCGAGCCATCGCGTGCGCTGGCTGTGGGCCGCGCACGTCGTGCACCACTCGTCCGAGCGGATGAATTTCTCGACCGCGTTCCGGCAGAGCCTCATGTACCCCGTCGCGGGCATGTGGGCGTTCTGGCTGCCGCTCGCGTTGCTCGGCTTTCCGCCGCAGCAGATCGTCGGCGTCGTGCTGATCAACCTCGCGTTCCAGTTCTTCGTGCACACACAGGCGATCGGCAAGCTCGGCTGGCTCGAATACGTGCTCAACACGCCGTCGATCCATCGCGCGCACCATGCGCGCAACCCGCGCTACATCGACCGCAATTACGCAGGTGTGCTCGTGATCTGGGACCGCCTGTTCGGCAGCTACGTCGAGGAGTCGCCCGACGATCCGCCGCAATACGGAATCGTCGAGCCGCTTGGCTCGAACAACCCGCTCGTCGCGACGTTTCACGAGTGGGTGTCGATGGCGGCCGACGCGTTGCGCATCGACGGATGGCGCAACAAGCTGCGTGCGATTTTCGGCCCGCCCGAATGGGCGAGCACTTATCATGCGCAGATCGCCGAGGCCGCAAACCACGATCCGCGCACCACGCCGCCTGCGGCCGTGCGCGACCAATAACCGCTTCAGCCAACGGCCGCCGCGCAGCCCGAACCTGAGCGGGCGAGCGCAACACATCGGGCCATATCTACGAGGAGATCATCGATGCAGTCACGACAACCCACTCCGTCGCGCAACCGTCAACGCCTGCTGCGCACCGCGCAGGTCGCGATCGCGGGCGCCGCGCTCGCCCTGCTCGCCGCGTGCGGCGGCGGTGACGACAACAACAACAGCGCGTCGAGCACGCCGCCGTCGGGTGTGAAGATGCAGATCGTGTCGTTCGGCGACAGCCTGTCGGACGCCGGCACCTACTCGCAGATCAAGCTCGGCTTCGGCGGCGGCCGCTTCACGACCAACCCCGGCCAGGTGTGGGCGCAGGACGTCGCGCAGTACTACGGCGACACGCTGCAGCCCGCGAACCAGGGCGGCTTCGGCATTCCGCTGCAGGCGACGGGCGGCCTCGGCTACGCGCAGGGCGGCTCGCGCGTGACGCAGCAGCCGGGCATCGGCCATGCGGACGCCAGCGTGCCGAACGCCGACTACGCGCAGGCCACGACGACGCCGATCGCCGACCAGGTCAAGCAGTACGTGACGCAGCACGGCAGCTTCACCGCCGGCCAGATCGTGCTGCTCAACGGCGGCGCGAACGACATCTTCTATCAGGTCGCGGCCCTGCAGGCGGGCACCATCACGCCGGTGCAACTGCAGCAGAACATCGGCGCAGCCGCGCAGCAGCTCGCCGGCCTGGTCCAGCAGATCGTCGCGGCCGGCGCGACGCACGTGTTCGTGTCGAACGTGCCGGATATCGGCAGCACGCCGCTCGCGCTGCAAGGCGGCACGCAGACGACGCTCACGCAACTGTCGATGCTGTTCAACGGCACGCTCGCCGCCACGCTGCAGGCGCTCAAGGTCGACACGACCAAATACGTGCTGCTCGACACGTTCACGTGGCAGGACGGCATCCTCGCGAACTACCAGGCCAACGGCTTCTCGGTGTCGAACACCGATACCGCGTGCAACCTGAAGGCAATGGTCGCGGCTGCCACGCAATACGGCGTGGCAAACGCGTCTGCCTTCGGCTCGTCGCTGTTCTGCTCGCCGCAGACCTACACGACCGCGAACGCCGACCAGACCTACATGTTCGCCGACACGGTCCACCCGACCACGCACCTGCACGCGCTGTTCGCCCAGTTCGCGCAGTCGAAGATCGCGGCGTCGGGCGTCGGCAAGTAAGCCGCCCACCCCCCGACCGGTTCGCCGGTCGGGCGTTGTTTCATGCTCGGGGAAGGATAGCCGGCACGGCGGCCGCCGCATCAGCCCCGCACGTTCATTTGATCGCTTCGAACGCCGCGGCCGCACGGCCGAGCCGGTCGTTGACCGCGATCCATTCGACGGTTTCCGGCAGCTTCTCGACGAGGATGCGTGCGACCTGCGCGCGATCGAGCGCACGCAGCATCCCGTACAGGTCGCGCGCATACGCCTGCGGATCTTCCGGCGCCGCGACGAAATGCACGCCGTCGGCCTGCGCCCAGCGTCCCGCGCGCGATGCGCGGGCGACGAGCGCGACGCGTTCGCCGTCGGTCTGCGCGGCCGCGAGCAGCGGCTCGAGCGCATCGAACGGCAGCAGCGCGAGCGGCGTGCGCGGCGCGTAATGCGCCTTCAGCGTGCCGGACGCACGCGGCGCGGTCGCATCGCTGCCGTCGGGCAGCCGCGGCGCGCGGCCGAGCACGTCGGCGATCTGCCGCGGCGTCACGTGGCCCGGGCGCAGCAGCGCCGGGAAGCCGCGCGACAGGTCGAGAATCGTCGATTCGATGCCGACTTCGGACGGACCACCGTCGAGCACGCATACCGTGTCGCCGAATTCGTCACGCACGTGCTGCGCGGTGGTCGGGCTCACATGGCCGAAGCGGTTCGCGGACGGCGCGGCGACACCGCCGTGGCCGCCGCGCCGCGCGCTGAACGCGGCGAGCAGCGCCTGCGCGACCGGATGCGACGGGCAGCGCAGGCCGACCGAATCCTGCCCGCCGCTCACGGCGTCGGGAATGCGCGCATGGCGCTTCAGGATCAGCGTCAGCGGGCCCGGCCAGAACGCATCGATCAGCGCCCGCGCATCGGCCGGCAGATCGTCGGCCCAGTAGCCCGGGTCGCCGCCAGGCGGCAGATGCACGATCACCGGATGGTTCGCCGGGCGCCCTTTCGCCGCGTAGATGCGCGCGACGGCCTCGGGATTCGCCGCGTCGCCGCCGAGCCCGTACACGGTTTCGGTCGGGAACGCGACGAGCTGCCCGGCGTCGAGCAGCGCAGCGGCCGCGTCGATCTGCGCGGGCGTCACGGAGTTCGGGAGATCGATGGACATCGGCTGACGCCTCAGTCGAGCGGCACGCGCAGCAGCTGCGCGCACGCGGTGGCGGCGGCGACGGCGTCGTCGCGCGTCTCGGCCGTGAAGTTCACGTGGCCCATCTTGCGGCCGACGCGCGCTTCTTCCTTGCCGTACAGGTGCAGGTGCGCGGCCGGCATCGCGGCGACCGTGTCCCACGGCGGCGTGACGGCATCCGCCGCCGCACCGTGCGGGAACCACACGTCGCCGAGGATGTTCAGCATCGCGGCCGGCGAATGCTGGCGCGGGTTGCCGAGCGGCATGCGCGTCATCGCGCGCACCTGCTGCTCGAACTGGCTCGTTGCGCACGCATCGACGGTGTAGTGGCCGGAGTTGTGCGGGCGCGGCGCCATTTCGTTCGCGACGAACGAGCCGTCTTCCAGCACGAAGAATTCGACGCACAGCACGCCGACGTAGCCGAGCGTATCGGCGATCCGGACGGCCGCCTGCTGCGCCTCTTCGACACGCGCGGCATCGGCGGCCGGCGCCGGCACGACGGTCAGCGCGAGGATGCCGTCGTAATGCACGTTCTGCGCGAGCGGGAATGCGGCCGAGCGGCCGTCCGCGCCGCGCGCGATCAGCGCGGACACTTCGTATTTCAGCGGCAGGCGCTTTTCGAGCACGCACGGCACGCCGCCCAGCGACGCATGCGCGGCGCGCGCTTCCCGCGCGGTACTTACGCGCACCTGGCCCTTGCCGTCGTAGCCGAGGCGCGCGGTCTTCAGGATGCCCGGCAGCACCGCGTCGAGCGCGGCATCGTCGAGCGCGGCAAGCGCCGCCGCCGATTCGATCACGACGTGCGGGGCGACCGGCACGCCGGACGCCTCGATGAAGCGCTTCTCCGCAATCCGGTCCTGCGCGACCGCGACGCAGCGGCCGGCCGGCGCGACGAACGTCGTGCGCGCGAGGAAATCGAGGCTCGCGGCCGGCACGTTCTCGAATTCCGTCGACACGGCATCGCACAGTCCGGCCAGCTCGGCGAGCGCGGCTTCGTCGTCGTAGGCCGCGCGCAGGTGGCGATCGGCGACCGCGCCGGCGGGGCTCGTCGGGTCGGGATCGAGCACGGCGACGCGATAGCCCATCGACTGGGCGGCAAAGCAGAACATGCGGCCGAGCTGGCCACCGCCGACCATGCCCAGCCACGCGCCGGGCAGGATCGGGGAAACGGAATCAGGAGTTGCGGTCATGTCAGTGGTCGGTCGCGGCGGGCGCAGCCCGCCGCAGTGGGGAAGATCAGACGGCCGCTGGAATGGCAGTGCGGCCGCCGGTGCGCCGTCATGCCAGCGGCGGCAGCACCATCGCGTGCGCGGCTTCGTTCTGGCGCACGCGGAACGCGGCGAGCCGGTTCGCATAGTCGACCGACGTGCCGGACAGGATCGACACCGCGAACAGCGCGGCATTCGCGGCGCCGGCCTCGCCGATCGCGAACGTCGCGACCGGCACGCCCTTCGGCATCTGCACGATCGAGTGCAGCGAATCGACGCCCTTCAGGTACTTGCTCGCGACCGGCACGCCAAGCACCGGCACCGTGGTTTTCGCGGCCAGCATGCCGGGCAGGTGCGCGGCACCGCCGGCGCCCGCGATGATCGCGCGCAGCCCGCGCTCGCGCGCCTTCTCCGCATAGTCGAACATCTCGTCGGGCATCCGGTGCGCGGACACGACCTTCGCCTCGTACGGCACGCCGAATTCCTGCAGGATCGCGACCGCGTTCTTCATCACGTCCCAGTCGGAACTCGAACCCATCAGCACGCCGACGAGCGGCGCGCTGTGCGTGTGGGCAGTCTGAATGTCATTCATTTCGTGGGTTCCTGTCGACCAGAGTTAGTGCTTCAGCACTTACTCTGGTCCCATGCAAAGCTCGCTCAGGCAAGCGGCTGGCCGGTGATGCGCTCGAGCGCTTCCTGGTACTTCGCGGCCGTCTTCTCGACGACGTCGGCCGGCAGCGCCGGCGCCGGTGCGGTCTTGCCCCACGGCTGCGCCTCGAGCCAGTCGCGCACGAACTGCTTGTCGAACGACGGCGGGTTGGTGCCGACCTGATACTGGTCGGCCGGCCAGAAGCGCGACGAATCGGCGGTCAGCACTTCGTCCATCAGGTACAGCTTGCCGTGGTTGTCGAGGCCGAATTCGAACTTCGTGTCGGCGATGATGATGCCGCGCGTCGCCGCGTAGTCGGCCGCTTCCTTGTAGAGCTTGATCGAGATGTCGCGGATCGTCGCGGCCAGCTCGGTGCCGATGCGGCGCTCGGTTTCCTCGAACGTGATGTTCTCGTCGTGCTCGCCGAGCTCGGCCTTCGCGGCCGGCGTGAAGATCGGCTCGGGCAGCTTCTGCGCGTTCTGCAGGCCTTCCGGCAACTGCACGCCGCACACGGCGCCCGACGCCTGGTATTCCTTCCAGCCACTGCCTGCCAGGTAGCCGCGCACGACCGCCTCGATCATGATCGGCTCGAGGCGCTTGACGACCGCGGCGCGACCCTTGACCTGCTCGACCTCGTCGGCCGCGACGACCGCTTCCGGCGCATCGCCCGTCAGGTGGTTCGGCACGATGTGCGCGAGCTTGTCGAACCAGAAGTTCGCCATCTGGTTCAGCACGCGGCCCTTGTTCGGAATCGGCTCGCCCATGATCACGTCGAATGCCGACAGGCGATCGGTCGTCACGATCAGGAGCTTGTCGTTGCCGACCGCGTAGTTGTCGCGGACCTTGCCGCGACCGAGGAGCGGCAGCGAGCGGAGCGTGGATTCGTAAAGGGTAGACATCGTCTTTTCGCAGATAAGGAGCCAAACAAAAAGGGAAACGCCGTTCCCCGCGGCAGGCGGGAACGGCGGTCTTGCAATGCATCGGCGAACCGGAGGGCGTCGAGCCCGTCGGCTGCCGGCCGGCCCTCGTTCGGCCGGACGGAACGGCTGCCGGGGCCGGATCGGAACCGGCACCTGGGCGGCCAGCCCCGGCCCCGCGGCAGAACCGGGCGGGGGCAATCGTACTACAGTCTTACCGCACGACCTGCGCGAGCGCGCCGGACTTGTACTGTTCGGCGATCTTGTCGAGCGACACCGGCTTGATCTTCGCGGCCTGGCCTTCGCAGCCGAACGCGAGGAAGCGGTCGACGCACACCTTCTTCGCCGCTTCGCGCGCGGGCTTCAGGTAGTCGCGCGGATCGAACTTGCCCGGGTTCTCGAACAGGTAGCGGCGGATCGCGCCGGTGATCGCGAGACGCAGGTCGGTGTCGATGTTGATCTTGCGCACGCCGTGCTTGATGCCTTCCTGGATTTCCTCGACCGGCACGCCGTAGGTTTCCTTCATGTCGCCGCCGAATTCGCGGATCTCGGCCAGCAACTCCTGCGGCACCGACGACGAACCGTGCATCACCAGGTGCGTGTTCGGGATGCGTGCGTGGATTTCCTTGATGCGCTGGATCGACAGGATGTCGCCCGTCGGCTTCTTCGAGAACTTGTACGCGCCGTGCGACGTGCCGATCGCGATCGCGAGCGCGTCACACTGCGTGAGCTTCACGAAGTCGGCTGCCTGCTCCGGATCGGTCAGCAGCTGCTCGCGGGTCATCGTGCCTTCCGCGCCGTGGCCGTCTTCCTTGTCGCCCTTCATCGTCTCGAGCGAGCCGAGCACGCCGAGTTCGGCTTCGACCGTCACGCCGATCGAGTGCGCCATCTCGACGACCTTGCGCGACACGTCGACGTTGTATTCGTACGAGGCGACCGTCTTGCCGTCGGCTTCGAGCGAACCGTCCATCATCACGCTGGTGAAGCCGCTGCGGATCGCGGCCATGCAAACCGCCGGCGACTGGCCGTGGTCCTGGTGCATCACGACCGGGATGTGCGGATACGACTCGACTGCTGCTTCGATCAGGTGGCGCAGGAACGGCTCGCCCGCGTACTTACGGGCGCCGGCCGATGCCTGCATGATCACGGGCGCGCCGACCTGATCCGCCGCCGCCATGATCGCCTGGACCTGCTCCAGGTTGTTCACGTTGAAGGCCGGCAGGCCGTAACCGTGCTCTGCCGCGTGGTCCAGCAATTGACGCATTGATACGAGAGGCATTGTGGAACTCCTTGGAATGAAAACCGGTGCGCCCTGACGCCGGCGCGGCGCTCGCTCCCCGTCCAGACCGGGGCGGCACGGCGCGGCTGAGCGTCGAATAGCCGCATTTTATCGCGAAGCGCCTCCGATTCCGACCGCCCGGTGGCGCGTACTCGCATTTTGTTACCTTCGCACGGCACAATGCGGGCAAAAAACAGAAAAAAAGCCGCGCGGGGCATCGGACCCCGCGCGGCTTTCGTCAAAAAAACGGTGCCCGATCAGCTCGGGCGGCCGGCCGGCGGACCGGCCAGGTGCACGCCGGCGCTCTCAGGAAAACGCCGGGCCGCCCCAAGTTTTCCGCCCCGCAGGAAGTCCCCTTGGGGGATGCCCCCCCTCGGGAGGCCTGGCGCGAAGCGACAGGTTCGGGGGGCGCTCAATAATGCTCGCCGACCCGCACGATCTTCAGCGTATTGGTGCCGCCCGCCTGCCCCATCGGCTCGCCGACGGTCAGCACGACCATGTCGCCGTGCTGCACATAGCCCTGCTTGACGACGATCTCGAGCGCCGCCTGCAGCGCGGAGTCGCGGTCGCTGTTGAAGTCGACGTGCAGCGGCGTCACGTTGCGGTACAGCGCCATCGTGCGCTCGCTGCCGACGCGCGACGTCAGCGCGAAGATCGGCACGTGCGTGTAGTGACGCGACATCCACAGCGCGGTCGCGCCCGATTCGGTCAGCGCGACGATCGCCTTCGCACCCAGGTGATAGGCGGTGAACAGCGCGCCCATCGCGATCGACTGGTCGATCCGCGTGAACGTGCGATCGAGGAAGTCCTTGTCCAGCTCGACGTGCTCGGACTTTTCCGCCTCGACGCACACGGCCGCCATCGTCTCGATCGTGACGACCGGGTACTTGCCGGCGGCCGTCTCGGCCGACAGCATCACCGCGTCGGTACCGTCGAGCACCGCGTTCGCGACGTCCGACACTTCCGCGCGGGTCGGCACGGGCGCGTGGATCATCGATTCCATCATCTGCGTCGCGGTGATCACGAGCTTGTTCGACTCGCGCGCCATGCGGATCATGCGCTTTTGCAGCGCCGGCACCGCCGCGTTGCCGACCTCCACCGCGAGGTCGCCGCGCGCGACCATGATGCCGTCGGACGCGTCGAGGATGCTCTGCAGCGCCGGAATCGCCTCCGCGCGCTCGATCTTCGCGATCATCTTCGGCTTGATGCCGTAAGGCGCGCCCGCGATGTTCGCGAGCTGGCGCGCCATTTCCATGTCGGTCGCGTTCTTCGGGAACGACACCGCGACGAGATCCGCGCCGAGCGACATCGCCGTGCGGATGTCCTCCATGTCCTTCGCGGTCAGCGCGGGCGCCGACAGGCCGCCGCCCTGGCGGTTGATCCCCTTGTTGTTCGACAGCTCGCCGCCCACCTTGACGACCGTGTGGATCTCCTCGCCGAGCACGCGCTCGACGGTCAGCACGATCAGGCCGTCGTTCAGCAGCAGCAGGTCGCCCGGCTTCAGGTCGCGCGGCAGTTCCTTGTAGTCGAGGCCGACCCGCTCGTCGTTGCCGAGCTCGCAGCCCGCGTCGAGGATGAAGGCCTGGCCCGGCACGAGCGTCGTCTTGCCGCTCTCGAACTTGCCGACGCGGATCTTCGGGCCCTGGAGGTCGGCCATGATCGCGATCTCGCGGCCGACCCTGCGGGCGGCCTCGCGCACCATCTCGGCGCGCTGGCGGTGATCGTCGGCCGTACCGTGCGAAAAATTGAGCCGCACGACGTCGAGGCCCGCCTGCATCATCTGCAGCAGAATCTCCGGCGAACTGGAAGCCGGGCCGATCGTGGCGACTATCTTGGTGGCGCGCTGCATGAAACTCCTCATCTGGATCAAGGTGGATGCGCTGGGTGAAACGCTGCGAGAGCCGGAATCGGCGGGCCCAGCGGCGGCCGTTCCGGAGGGCGTGCCGGTGCTTGCGCCCGGCATCGCTTTGTTCTGAATCCCGTGGTGCTGCACGGCCGCGTCGCCGGCGGCCGCCGGTGCGCGCGGGGTCGAGTTCGCCCGCGCGGGCGCGCGTTTGCGCTTGCCCGCGCCGGCCGGCTGCTCCGCTTTCGCGGAGCGCGCGGCCCTCGTCACCCCTGCGCGCGCCGCCACGCTCAGGCCGCCCGCGTTTCGAGCACTTCCACCGCCGGCAGCTTCTTCCCCTCGAGGAACTCGAGGAAGGCGCCGCCGCCCGTCGAGATGTAGCTGACCTGGTCGTGGATGCCGTACTTCGCGATGGCCGCGAGCGTGTCGCCGCCGCCCGCGATCGAGAACGCGGACGATTTGGCGATGGCTTCCGCGAGCGTCTTGGTACCGTTGCCGAACTGGTCGAACTCGAACACGCCGACCGGGCCGTTCCACACGATCGTTCCGGCCTTCTCGAGCTGGCTGGCGAGCGCGCGGGCGGTGTCCGGGCCGATGTCGAGGATCATGTCGTCCGCTTCGATGTCGGCGACCTGCTTCACCGTGGCCACGGCCGTCGGCGAAAATTCCTTGGCCGTCACGACGTCGGTCGGGATCGGCACCGACGCGCCGCGCTCGCGCGCTTCGTCGATGATCGCCTTCGCCTCGGCGACGAGATCGGCTTCCGCGAGCGACTTGCCGATCGACAGGCCGGCCGCGAGCATGAACGTGTTCGCGATGCCGCCGCCGACGATCAGCTGGTCGACCTTCCCGGCCAGCGACTTGAGAATGGTCAGCTTGGTCGACACCTTCGAACCGGCGACGATCGCGACGAGCGGACGCGCCGGGTTGCCGAGGGCCTTGCCGAGCGCATCGAGTTCGGCGGCCAGCAGCGGGCCCGCGCACGCGACCGGCGCGTACTTCGCGATCCCGTGGGTGGTCGCTTCCGCGCGGTGCGCGGTGCCGAACGCGTCGTTCACGTAGACGTCGCAGAGCTTCGCCATCTTCTGCGCGAGTTCGTCCGAATTCTTCTTCTCGCCCTTGTTCACGCGGCAGTTCTCGAGCAGCACGACCTGGCCCGGCGCGACGTTCACGCCATTCTCGACCCAGTTCGAGACGAGCGGCACGTCGCGGCCGAGCAGTTCGGCGAGCCGCTTCGCGACCGGCGCGAGCGAGTCTTCCGGCTTGAATTCGCCTTCGGTCGGACGACCGAGGTGCGACGTGACCATCACCGCCGCGCCGGCGTCGAGCGCGGCCTGGATGGCCGGCACGGACGCGCGCACGCGCGTGTCTTCGGTGATGTTGCCCTGATCGTCCTGCGGGACGTTCAGGTCGGCGCGGATGAACACCCGCTTGCCGGCAAGCTGGCCGGCGGCGATCAGGTCGGTAAGACGCTTGACTTGGCTCATGTTGAACAGATTGAAGTAGTGGATGGGGAAAGGGGGTTCACGCTGGACGTGCGCGGGCTGCCGCGAAAAGGGCGCCGGATGCGGCCGTGGCTGGCGGTTCGCATGACGCGCACGGGTAAAAATCTCGAACGGGCATTCTAGCCGATCCATCCGGCAGACTGACCCGTGCGGCGGCGAATTCCGCCTATTTGGGATCGGGCGCGGCCACCCACACATTGCTGCGACGCAACAATGCGCGTGCACGAGCGACCGGCGCCCGATGGGCCGGCACGGCGGGGCGTCAGAAGATCAGGCGCAGCACGGTGAAGACGAGCATCCCGATGATGATCGTGCCGAGCATGCTGCGCCGCCACAAAAACCAGCCGAGGCCGGCGAGTGCCGCGTAGAACGGATGGTTGGACAGCGCGAACGACAGGCCGGCCGGCGTTTCGAGCACATCGGGCAGCACGACCGCGACGAGCGCGGCGGCCGGCGCGTAGCGCAGCGCGCGCTGCGCGCGCTCGGGCAGCACGGTGCGTTCGCCGCCGAGCAGGAACAGCGCGCGCGTGACGGCCGTGACGATCGTCATCCCGACGATCACGATCCAGATTTCCGTCGCGCTCATTCGATTTCCTTTTCGTGCACGGTTTCGGTGCGGATGCGGCGCCAGTCCGCGCGTTCGACGAAGAAATCGGCCATGGAGCCGGCCGCCAGCGCGGCCAGCACCGCGATCGGCAGCGCGAGCCGGTACGGCAGGTCGAACGCGACCAGCGACACGATGCCCGCGACCGCGACGGCCGCGAGCGTCGAGCGGTTCGCGACCGCCGACACCATGATCGGGATCAGCGCGAGCGTGCCGGCCAGTTCCAGCCCCCAGCTCGCGGGAAAGAAGCTCGCGAGCAGGATGCCGGCGAGCGACGACACCTGCCACGACGCCCAGCTCGCGAGCGCCATCCCCCAGAAGTACGCCTCCTTGCCCGGCACGTGGCCGTACGCAAAGCCCTGTTTCTGGAACAGCAGGTAGATCACGTCGCCGTTGAAATAGCCGATCGCGAGGCGCCGCCACAGCGGCAGGTAGGAAAAATGGGGAGCAAGCCCGGCGCTGAAGATCACGAAGCGCAGGTTGACCATCGCGGCTGTGAGCAGGATCGTCCAGATCGGCAGCTTCGCGACGAGGAGCGGCAGCACCGCGAGCTGCGACGAGCCGGCATAGACGAAGATCGACATCGCGCTCGCCTGCCCGAGCGTCATCACCGACTTGCTCATCGCGATGCCGGTGACGAGCCCCCACGACAGGATCGCCATCAATGTCGGGGAATAATCGCGCGCGCCCTGGATCAGCGCGAAGCGGTCGGTGGCGGACAATCGAGCGAGCATGGGAAGGCGGGCCGCAGCGGGCGGTTCGTCCGGGCTCCGGCGTCTCCCGCCGGCACGGCCCGTCGTTATTGGAATCGGTGCCGGACGATTATAGCCCCGGCCCTCGGCCGGCCGACCGGATCGACGCCAAATGACGCTAAAATAAGCGTCTTTCCGGCTCAACGCTGCACATAACCCGCTGCACACTACTGCTTCCCAGGAGAATCCTATGTCAATGGCCGACCGCGACGGCAAGATCTGGATGGACGGCAAGCTGATCGACTGGCGCGACGCCAAGATCCACGTCCTGACCCATACGCTGCACTACGGCATGGGCGTCTTCGAAGGCGTGCGCGCGTACAAGACGGCCGACGGCAGCACCGCGATCTTCCGCCTGCGCGAGCACACCAAACGTCTGCTGAATTCCGCGAAGATCTTCCAGATGGACGTGCCGTTCGACCGGGAAACCCTCGAAGCCGCGCAGCTCGAGGTCGTGCGCGAGAACAAGCTCGAGTCGTGCTACCTGCGCCCGATCATCTGGGTCGGCTCGGAAAAGCTCGGCGTGTCCGCGAAGGGCAACACGATCCACGTCGCGATCGCCGCGTGGCCGTGGGGCGCGTACCTCGGCGAGGAGGGCCTCGCGAAGGGCATCCGCGTGAAGACGTCGTCGTTCACGCGCCACCACGTGAACGTGTCGATGGTGCGCGCGAAAGCGTCGGGCTGGTACGTGAACTCGATCCTCGCGAACCAGGAAGCAACCGCCGACGGCTACGACGAAGCGCTGCTGCTCGACGTCGACGGCTACGTGTCGGAAGGCTCCGGCGAGAACTTCTTCCTGGTGAACAACGGCAAGCTGTACACGCCCGACCTGTCGTCGTGCCTCGACGGCATCACGCGCGACACGGTCATCACGCTCGCGAAGGACGCCGGCATCGAGGTGATCGAGAAGCGCATCACGCGCGACGAGGTCTACACGGCCGACGAGGCGTTCTTCACCGGCACGGCCGCCGAAGTCACGCCGATCCGCGAACTCGACAACCGCACGATCGGCAGCGGCGCGCGCGGCCCGGTCACGGAAAAGCTCCAGTCGGCGTTTTTCGATATCGTGTCGGGCAAGAACGCGAAGTACGCGCACTGGCTGACGAAGGTCTGAGCGCGCCGCGCCACCGACCGCCCCACAAAAGAGTGATAAGAGAAAGTCTCATGAGTGAAATCAAGGAAATGCCGCTGGTCGAGCTGACGGCCAAGGATCTCCCCGCCTACTGCCCGAACCCGGCCATGGCGCGCTGGAGCGCGCACCCGCGCGTGTTCATCGACGTGTCGCACGGCGAGGCACGCTGCCCGTACTGCGGCACGCGCTACAAGCTGCGCGACGGCGAGGTGGTCAAGGGCCATTGAGCCCGGCCGGGCCCGCGGGCCCGCCGCACGCGAGGCGGCGCAGCCGGAGCCCCGGCGCGCCGCCCTTTTCCTGTTCTGACAACCCGAACGCGGTGCATGCGCGCCGTGCTTCATTACGACATCGGAAGTCGACTTGATGCGTCGAGCGCTGGTTATCGCACCGAACTGGATCGGTGACGCATTGATGGCGCAGCCGCTTTTTGCGCTGCTGAAGAAGCTCCATCCCCGCATCGCGATCGATGCCGTCGCACCCACCTGGGTCGCGCCCGTGCTCGAGCGGATGCCCGAGATCCACGATGTCTACGCGACCGACCTCGCGCACGGCAAGCTGCAGTTGCTGCGTCGCTGGCAGCTCGCGAGCGACCTGCGCGACGTCGGCTACGACGCGGCGTACGTGCTGCCGAATTCGCTGAAGTCCGCGGTGATCCCGTGGCTCGCGAACATCCCGCTGCGGATCGGCTACACCGGCGAGCACCGCTACGGCCTGCTGAACGTGCGGCACGCGAACCCCGACAAGTCGGCCGAGCGTCCGCCGATGACGACCCACTACGCGGCGCTCGCCTATGCGCCGGGCGCGAAGCTGCCCGAGTCGATGAAGACGCTGCCCGCGCCGCGCCTCGACGCCGACCTGAACGAGACGGCGCGCGTGTCCGCGCGTTTCAATCTCGATACGCGCAAGCCGCTCGTCGTGTTCTGCCCCGGCGCGGAATACGGCCCGGCCAAGCGCTGGCCGCCCGAGCACTTCGCGACGCTCGCGACGATCGTTCACCAGTCGTTCCCGTACACGCAGATCGTCGCGCTCGGCTCGCAGAAGGACGCCGCCGCCGCACAGGCGATCGCCGACCACGCGCCGAACGTGCGCAACCTGTGCGGGCAGACGTCGCTGTCCGAGGCGTGCGCGCTGATCGCGCGCGCGAACGCGGTCGTGACCAACGATTCGGGGCTGATGCACGTCGCCGCCGCGCTGCGCCGGCCGCTCGTCGCCCTGTACGGATCGACCGATCCGCGCCACACCCCTCCGCTGTCGGAGCTGGCGAAGGTACAATGGTTGCATCTCGAATGCAGTCCCTGCTTCGAACGCGAGTGCCCGCTCGGCCATCTGAACTGCCTGCGCGAACTCGGTCCCGAGCAGGTATTCGGCGATTTGCGCGGCATGCTCGTCGGGCAGCGCTGACCCTGACCGGCAGCGTCGCACGACGCGCCGGGCAATCCGATTCACCGGTGTACGGCAGCCCCATCCGGGCCGCCGTGCTGAATACGGCGCGCGACGCGCGCGAGAGATAACCCCGATGCCACGTTTTGCCCGCCTCTTCGAAGCCGCTGCCGATACGCTGAACGCCTACTACCAGGCCGTCGCCGATGCCAATCTCGACGCGCTGCTGGGGTTGTGGATCGACGAGGACTTCGCCAGCTGCGTCTGGGCCGATGGCGAGCATCTGCACGGCCTCGACCAGATCCGCAGCGGGCTGGCCAACCGGCTCGCAACGCGTCCGGTGACGATCGAGCCGCTCGACATCCGCGTATACGACAGTCTCGGCACCGTCGTCTATACGATCGCCGAAGCGCATCAGCAGGCCGACCTGACGACCGAACCCGACATGGTTTTCGCGACGTACGTGATGATTCACGAACGCGGCGAGTGGCGCATCGCGCATATTCACGCGAGCCCGATTCCCGAACAAGCGGCCGGACAATTCGCCGCGAAGATCCGTCACGGGCAGGGTCCGCTGCACTGACGAAGAACGAAGCAACGCATTAGCGGGGCGATCATGAGTACGGCTTCTCCGCCCACCTCGCCGCTGACCGGGGCCCCGGCCCCCGACGACGATTCACTGCGCTATCGCGCACCACGCTGGCTGCCGAACAGCCATGCGCAAACCATCGTGCCGGCGCTGTTCGCACGGCGCCCGGCGGTCGCCTACCGGCGCGAGCGATGGGAAACCCCCGACCACGACTTCATCGATCTCGACTGGGTCGCGCACCTCGACAGCGCCGCGCCGCCGCCCGACGCACCGCTGTTCGTGCTGTTCCACGGTCTCGAAGGCAGCTCCGGCTCGCACTACGCGCTGGCGATGATGGCCGCCGCGCGCGCGAAGGGCTGGCACGCGGTCGTCCCGCACTTTCGCAGCTGCAGCGGCGAGCTCAACCGGCAGCCCCGCTTCTACCATCTCGCCGACAGCGCCGAAGTCGACTGGATCCTGCGCCGGCTCGCCGCGCAGCATCGCGGGCCGGTCGTCGCGGCCGGCGTGTCGCTCGGCGGCAACGTGCTGCTGCGCTGGCTCGGCGAGCACCGCAGCGACACGTCGATCGTGCACGCCGCCGCCGCGATCTCGACGCCGATCGACGTGCATGCGGGCGGCCGCGCGCTGTCGCAGGGCTTCGCGATGATCTATACGCGCAGCTTCCTGAAGACGCTGAAGCGCAAGGCGCTCGCGAAGCTCGACCAGTATCCGGGGCTGTTCGACCGCGACGCGATGCTGCAGGCCGTGACGATGCGCGACTTCGACGAGGTCGTGACCGCGCCGCTGCACGGCTTCGCGAACGCCGACGACTACTGGACCCAGGCCACGACGCGCCCGCTGCTGCCCGCGATCGACGTGCCCACGCTGATCCTCAACGCCCGCAACGATCCGTTCCTGCCCGAATCCGCGCTGCCGAGCGCCGCCGACGTGTCGCCGGCCGTCGAGCTCGACCAGCCCGCGGCCGGCGGCCATGCGGGATTCATGACCGGGCCGTTCCCCGGCCGCCTCGACTGGCTGTCGGCGCGGGTGTTCGGCTATTGCTCGAAATTCGTCGACCATGGATGACATCGTCAGGCAGGCCCTCGCCAAGTGGCCGAACGTCCCGCATTGCACCGGCTGGCTGCTGCTCGACCGGCGCGGCGAGTGGCGGCTGCGCGACGACGCCGCGCAGGCCGCCGGCGCGCTCGGCTCGCCGATCCGGCATGCGGCGCTCAATGCGTTCATCGGACGCAACTACGAATGCGATGCGCACGGCCAATGGTTCTTCCAGAACGGGCCGCAGCGCGTGTACGTCGAGCTCGCCTATACACCGTGGGTCGTGCGCCTGGCCGAACGCGACGGAGCGCTCACGCTGACCGACCAGACCGGTGCGCCGTTCGAGCCGGACGCCGCGTGGCTCGACGATGCGGGCGGCGTGCTGTTCCGTGCGGCGGGCACGCCGCCGCGCATCGCGGCCCTGCACGACCACGACCTCGGCCTGTTCGCCGATCATGCGGACTTCGACGCGACGCCGCCCATGCTGCGCTGGCGCGGCCGGCACCCGCTGCCGCTCGGCGACGTGGCCTGCGCCGACGTGCCGGCAGCGTTCGGCTTCGTCGCGAGTCCCGCGCAGCGGGCGCGTCACGACCCGCCGGATGGCGGCACCGGCAGCGTCGAAAGCTGAAGCGCGACCGCCCTGTCCGCCTGACGGCCGCTATCCGCGGCCGTTCTTCTCGTCCTCGCGCTCTTCCTTGTAGCGCGCCTCGAACTCCAGCAGCCGCGCGCCGATGATCGACTGGTCGTAGAACGACACGTCCTTCGCGTCGCGCGCCTCCTTCAGCTGGCGAATCGCCGACGGCCAGGCGCCGTCGAGCGCCAGCTTTTCCGCGAGCGCACGGCGCCGCGCGAGCACGTCGCCCCGGCCGTCGCTCGCCTTCGCGAGGTAGTCCCACCAGTCCGGCTGGTCGGGGTCCGCCTGCGCCTGCGTGCGGGCGAGCGCCTGCGCTTCGGCGAAGCGGCGCGCGGCGATCAGCGCCTGCAGGTGCGCGACGATCGCCGCGTGCGACGCCGGCCAGCGCCGCTGCGCGAGCGCCGCGAGCCGCACCGCGTCGTCGGTCCGGCCCGCGCGGCGGGCGATGTCGGCGGCAAGCACGTCGAGGCTCGGCGAACGCGTCGCCGGATCGTCCGCGTGCCGCTCGCGTGCGTCGAACGCCGTGCGGGCCGACGCGAGCGCCTTGTCGGCCGCGTCGTACTGGCCGAGCAGCGTGTTCGCGAGCGCGATCCCGTACGCGTTCGCCGCGACGTTCGGCGCCGTGCGATCGTCGATCTCGAGCTGCATCCGGCGCGCCTCCGCCGCGATGTCGTTCGGCGCGCGGTTCTGCAGAATGCGCAGCCGCGCGCGCACGAAGCCGTATTCGGGCGACTGGCGCGGCTGCCGGTACGGCGCGCGGCGCGCGCGATCCTCCATGTCGGCGATCCGCTCGCCCGTCAGCGGGTGCGTGCGCGCATAGGCCGGCACGCCCGCGTCGCCCATCGACGCGCGCTCGAGCCGCTCGAAGAAGCCCGGCATCCCGTACGGGTCGTAGCCGGCGCCGGCGAGCAGCTGAAAGCCGACGCGGTCGGCCTCGCGCTCGGCCGTACGCGAGAAGCGCAGCTGGTTGTCGACCGCATACGCCTGCCCGCCCATCGCGATCGCGCTGCCGAGATCGCCGCTGCGCGCGAGCACGCCCGCCAGCACGCCGAGCAGCATCGTCGCGAGCGCGGTGTAGCCGGTCTTCTCGTTCGCGCCGATCATCCGCGCGATGTGCCGCTGCAGCACGTGGCCCATCTCGTGGCCGACCACCGATGCGAGTTCGGACTCGGTTTGCGTCGTGACGACCAGTCCGCTGTTGATGCCGATGAAGCCGCCCGGCATCGAGAACGCGTTGATCTGCGGATCGCGCACCGGGAACAGGTCGAAGTCCGGTGTGTAGTAGCCGCCGATGTAGCGCGACGCGGCAGCCGCCGCGAGCCGCGTCGCCATCGCGTTCAGGTAGTCGCGCACGAGCCAGTCGTCGAGGTAGTCCGGGTCGCGCCGCACCTCGCGCATCACGCGCTCGCCGAGACGACGCTCGGCCTGCGGCGTCAGCGAACCGCCGGAGCCGTCGCCGAGGTCGGGCAGTTCCAGCGCGCGCAGCGGTGCGCGCAGGCTCGCGACGGGCGCGGACGCGCCGTCGGCGCCGGAGAACCGGCTTTCCGCGCCGCCGTAGGTGCCGAATACGCCGGTCGCGATGCCGGACGGCACCGTGGAGATCGTCGGCGCAGCGCCGGCCGCCGGCTCGAGCGGCAGCGCGGACGTGCGCTGTGCGTAGCCGCTCGGCGGCACCGCGAGCGCCGCCGACAGCAACACGGCAAGCAACTGTTTGACACGCATGGCAGGTTGAAGGCGACGCCGTCCCGCGCGCCGGGCGCGCATTGCGGCGTTTGGTCTGAATATTCGGGTCATTGTACCGGTGCGATCTCGACTGTCCCGTGCGGCGGATACACCGCCTGCGCTTCTGGCGTCGCGGATGCCACTGCTATGATAGGCGCCCGTTGAAACGTTGCATCGGATCGGGAAGCGAATACCGGATTCAACGCCCCGGCCGATCGTGAAACAGGATCGAGGAACGTGCTCGCGCGCGCCCTCCGTTCCGCTGGAGCATGACATGTCAGGACTTACCCATTTCGACGCCGCCGGCCACGCGCACATGGTCGACGTCGGCGGCAAGCAGGAAACGCAACGCATCGCGATCGCGCGCGGCACGATCCGGATGCTGCCGGCGACGTTCGCACTGGTCCGCGACGGCAAGGCGAAGAAAGGCGACGTGCTCGGCGTCGCGCGCATCGCCGCGATCCAGGGCGCGAAGCGCACCGCCGACCTCATTCCGCTGTGTCACCCGCTCGCGCTGACGCGCGTGGCCGTCGACTTCGAACTCGACGACGCGCTGCCGGGCGTGCACTGCGTCGCGCAGGTCGAGACGTTCGGGCGGACCGGGGTCGAGATGGAAGCGCTGACCGCCGTGCAGGTCGGGCTGCTGACCGTGTACGACATGTGCAAGGCGGTCGATCGCGGGATGGTGATCACCGACGTGAGCGTCAGGGAGAAGCGTGGCGGGAAGTCGGGGGACTGGAAGGCCGAAGGCACCGCCGGCTGACCGGTCGGCACCCTGTCGGCCGGCAAATTCGGGATACCGCCCGTTTATCTCATACAATTACCGGATTCCGCACGAGAGAGCGTGCGACCAGCACAACAAAAAGAGTGAGCCCTGGTGATGAATTCGCAAGCATTAAGAAGCGCAATGCTGGGCGGGCCGGTTCAGCATGAGCGACTTGTCAAACTGGATACGCCGCTTGGCCCCGACGTCCTGCTGCCACATCGCGTCGTCGGGCGGTCACGGCTCGGACGTCATTTCGAGTTCACCGTCGATACCGTGTCGGTATCCGACAACCTCGAGCTCAAGAAGCTGATCGCGCAGCCGGTGACGCTGTGGATCCTGCAGGCCGACCGGTCGTACGTACCTCACCACGGCTACGTGCATGCGGCGCGCCGGCTCGGATCGGACAGCGGCGTCACGCACTACCAGCTTGTCTTTGCGTCATTCCTGCACTTCCTGAAGTTCCGCCGCGACCAGCGAATCTGGCAGGACCGGTCCGCAGACGACATCATCGCCGACGTGCTCAACCAGCATCCGCAGGCCAAGGGGCGCTTCACCTTCAAGCTCTACCAGCCGCTGCCGCTCCGCTCGTTCTGCATGCAGTACGAGGACGACTGGAATTTCGTGCATCGCCTGATGGAATCCGAAGGCCTGTACGGTTTCTGGGAACAGGAACAGGACGGCAAGTCGCACCGGCTCGTCATCGTCGACCGCCTCGACGCGTTGCCCGCGCTATCGCCGCGAACCGTGCGCTTTCATCGCGCCGGCACGGGCGACGAAGCCGACACGCTCGTCCAGTTCTCCGGCACACGCACGCTGCGAAGTGTCGCGCGCGCCACCCGCACGTTCGACTACAAGCAGCCGCCAAGCGCGTCGAATCCGAAGGCCACCCATACGCCGACGATCGCGAATCAGGGGGACCTGCCGCAGCAACTCGAAGTCTACGAATACACCGGCGCGTATACGTACCTCGAGCAGTCCCGCGGCGACCATCTGTCGAAGATCTGGATGGAGGAGCAGGAGTCGCACGCGAAGCGCTTTCACGGCGTCGGCGGCGTGCGGCGCATCGATGCCGGACGCACGTTCGAGCTGGCGGATCACCCCGCACACGACAAGGACGATGCCGGGCAGCGCGAATTCGCGGTGATCGAGACGGCGTGGATCATCGTCAACAACCTGCCCGTGGCAGGCGACCAGGCCGTTTTCCCGCACAGCCTGCAGGCCGAGATCGACAGCATCGTGCAGGCGACCGATACTGCCCTGTCCAGCGTCCGTCATGCGGACGGCAGCGAGGGCTTCTTTCAGATTCGCGTGGAAGCACAGCGCACGACCGTACCGTTCCGCAGCCCGTTCGAGCATGCGAAACCGGCGATGCATCTGCAATCGGCGATCGTCGTCGCGCCGCAGGGGGAAGAAGTCCATACCGATGCGCTCAACCGGGTCAAGGTCCGCTTCCATTGGGACCGCCTGAACGACGGCGACGAAACGGCGTCGTGCTGGCTACGCGCCACGGCGTCGGATTCGGGCAATGGCTATGGTGCCGTTCACCCGCACCGCAGCGGCGAGGAGGTGCTGGTCGATTTCCTCGGCGGCGACTGCGATCGCCCGATCATCGTCGGCAAGGTCTACAACGGCGCGACGAGTCCGCAATGGCATGGCAACGGGATCCTGTCCGGATACCGGTCCAAGGAATATGCGGGCGCCGGCTACAACCAGCTCGTGCTCGACGACGCGACGTCGCAGAATCGCGTGCACCTGTACAGCAGCCAGACCAACGCGCATCTGCACCTCGGCTACCTGATCGATCACACGGGCAACAATCGCGGCAGCTACCTCGGCAGCGGTTTCGACCTGCGCTCCGACGCATACGGCGCCGTGCGCGCGAACCGCGGCCTGTACGTCACGACGTACCCGAAGCAGCCGGCGAGCCAGCCGCTCGACGTTCAGGAAACGCAACAGCAACTCGTCCGTGCGGAAGGCCTGATGGAGGCCATGTCGGATGTCAGCGCGCAGCATCAGGCCGAGTCGCTCGACCCCGGCCATTCAGCGCTGAAGCAGTTCACCGATGCGACGCAGAACAGCGTGAGCGGCAGCGCGTCGGGCGGCAGGACCGCCGGCGGCGGCACCGGCAGCGCCAATGCGTTCAAGGAGCCCGTGATGCTGTTCGGCAGCCCGGCCGGCATCGGGATGTCCACGCAGCAGTCCGCGCAGCTTGCCGCGGACCGGCACATCAACGTCGTCAGCGGGCAAAGCACGCATGTCGCCGCCGGAAAGTCGCTGATCGCGAGCGTCCTCGACCGGATCAGCCTGTTCGCGCAGAACGCGGGGATCAAGCTGTTCGCCGGCAAGGGCAAAGTCGAAATCCAGGCGCACGCGGACAATATCGAGCTGACCGCGCAAAAGGCGCTGAAGCTGCTGGCGGCCACTCAGTCGTTCGAAGGCGCGGCAGCAAAGGAAATCCTGCTGACGTCAGGCGGCGCGTACATCCGCATCGCCGGCGGCAACATCGAGGTGCACGCACCCGGCAAGATCGACATCAAGGGCGCTCAGCACGCGTTCAGCGGCCCCACGCACCTGTCACAGACGATGCCGACGCTGCCCAACTCGACCGGCAACTACGATCAGGCGTTCATCGCGCACTGGGCCGGCACCGACATTCCGGTCGCGAACACGCGGTACCAGATGTTCTCGAACGGGCAACTGATCTCGGAAGGCGTCACCAATGCGGCAGGCGAGACGGGGCTCACGCAGAGCCACGTGCCGCATGATGTCGTCGTCAAGTTTCTGGGGAAATCGAATGGCTGAAGGGCAACAGAACAACAACGTCCTGGGCACCGGTTCGGGAATGCTGACGCCGACGGGGTACAAGGATCGGCCGAAGGTGGATATCCATATCTGCGACAAGTACGCACCTCCGGCCGCCGATTCAATCGTCGGCACCTGCCCGTTCTACTACCAGCCGCTGCACGGAGAGTATTGGGAGACGGTCGAGAAAGTCAGCAAGTCGAGCGCATGGGAGACCGTCAAGAAATTCGCGACGTCATGGGATCCGTGGAAAGACAAGGAAGTCGCTCGCCGCCTGCTGCATCGGCGAGAGCAGCTGATCAAACTGGGGAGCACGGATTCGGACTGGTCGCGCCACGGCAATTTCATGATGCGCCATATCGGGTGCGGACATAAACCGCCCGATTACTACGTCAGTTACGGCTATTACTATTGCTCGGACTACGGCGCCAATCTGTATCCCACCCTCACGGCAAAAGGAAAGAAATGGCTCGAAACCGCCCGGTGGTGGCTTCAGCAATACATCGAGATCGGGTTGCAGCAGAACATGCAGGGGGACCAGATCGCATTCAAGAGTGCGAAGCCGGGAAACGGCGAGCTTTCGATGCAAGTGGAACGATACGAGCTGGAAGTGGACCAGAACGGGGAAACGTTCAAGACCTTCGCCTTCGTCACGCACCCACTCGCTTATCTGGACGGAGGGCTGGCCGGTCTGCCGGTCAACGATCTGGTGAAGATTGGCATGCGGCCCAATATGCAGGAATGGGGCGATGGGCGGACGTTCAAACAAGCGTGGGACGCGGGCATCCCCGTCGCCAAGCAGAAGGCGCACGATTGGAGCTCGGAGGCGGCCGATCAGGTCCGCGAGTGGGGCTCGGACGCGGCAAAAAAAGCACGCGAGTGGAGTTCCGACACGTCCGACGAAGTCAGCCGGGCGCTGGATCGTTTGCTGAATAAGTAACATGCAAAAACACAAGCGCTGGAAATGGATCGCCGGGGGTCTCGTTGCCCTGGCCATTGCAACATACGGGTACGTAAACATGGCGACGGGCTGGGAAACGATTTCGACAAGCTTCATGCGGAACGACACGCCGTATGGCGGCGGCAACTTCCGCATCAAGGGAAACGACGTGATGAGCGTCAAGCTCGCCAATCCCGAGGTGACGTTCAAACCCACGGCCGAATCGAAGGAACCGCAGCGGCCCGAGCCGACCGAAGCATGGATGAACGACACCGGCGAGTTGCTGAACCGCATGACGATCAGCTTCTTCCGCGGAACCATCGACGGCGGGATGAAACGCCAGTTCCAGCAGGTCGGCCAGAATGCCGCCTGGTGGTATTCGCCGGACTGGTCCGTTCAGGTCATCAGCACGTCATGGATGAACTACAAGGCCCCCGAGGCACACGGCGGCGATGCGCCGCAAACCACGAAGCTGTGGAAGTCGCTCAATGGCGGCCAAACGTGGTCGCAGCTGCAATGGCCTGAAAACCAGAACATCGGCCGACTGCTCTTCCTCGATCCGCAACGAGGTTACGCGATCGGCTGGGGGCCTCGCGTGTGGCGCACGGCGGACGGCGGAAACACGTGGCAGGCGATCGACGTGCCGGCCGATGCGCGCGTCGCCGGCAAGACGCGCAAGAATTTCAATGCAGTCAGCCTCGGCCCTGACGGTGTACTGCGCATCGCCTACTCCGTCGCTCCGACTGCCGAAACGCCGGCGCACAGCGTGATCGACCGGCTCGACTGGGAACAGCACGCATTCGTGACCGATACCGAGCTGCCGGGCCAGGTCGTCACTGCGCTCGATACCACGCCGGGACCGGCAGCACGCTATTCGCTGTACGCGCTGTCGCGTCTCGACAAGCCGCAGAGCGGCGAGGTTCGCGACAACGGCCGCCGGACGGGCGCCATTTCCACGTGGACGAACGACCATCCCGAGTCCGTGCATCAACTGCGCACGTTCGACGAAACGCTCAGGCTCGACAGCCTGAGCGTCGGCCGTGACGGTCTCCTGCTCGTTTACGCCACCGACCCGAACTCGGGAAGCCGCGGCGGTGCACCGATCGACCTGACGTTCAGCAGCACCGACGCCGGCAAGTCATGGGATCAAACGACCGACAAGGTCGCACAAGGCGGCTACTTCGACGCACAGACCAACACGCTGTACTGGCTGCACGCATTCACGCTGAAGAAGCGGACCTTCTGATCGTACGCCGGACCCTCCGGCAGCCCGCCTTTGCTGCGGCCCGCGATCGTGACCGACGATCCGGGTCGCGGCGAGATACCTTGCCGCACCGGCTGACAGGCGACCTCGGTCGAATCTTCCGTTCATCGCGCCGGGCTTCGACTCCGCTTCGGTGTCCGGCCGGGCGCGCTCAGTGATGAACGAAGAAAAGAACGACAAAAGGCTTCGATGAACAACCTGCTGAATCGCGCGACACTCGCGCTCTCCGTTGTCTGTGCAACGTCGACCACCGCCTTCGCCGCCAGCCCTTGCCCCACCGCCGACACCGCCGCACACGCAGCCGTCGACGCGCAGCACCGCGTGCAACAAGTCCGCAACCCGCAAGGCGACGGCGGCGGCACCGTCGACGTCTCGCCGCCTTTGCGCGACGCGCTTCGCGCATACAAGCAGGCGCTCGTCGGCGCGATCGACGCGCGCCTCGCATGCAGCGACGAACACGTCGACCCGGCCGCGCTGAAACGCACGCTCGCGGCAACGCTCGGCGCCCCCGCCCAACCCGCCCAGCCGAAAAACGGCGAATCGGCGTTCGGCCGCAACCCGGACGTCGACGTCACGCGCGACGGCACGTCCCGCCCGCTCCTCTTCGTGCGCGCCGGCTTCGACATCGCGTGCGGCGACGACAACCTGCTCACGGCCTACGCGTGGGAAAACGGCGGCTGGCGGCGCGTGCTGCGCTGGCAGGCCGACGACTACAAGGACATCGGCGGCGCCTACGGCGGCGGCTTCTGGTTCGGCGCGTTGCCGGACGGACAGGTGGCGGTCGTCCACGGCACGCCGTGGTGCTCGTCGCGCTGGAGCCGGTTCGGCGCGGACGTGGTCGCGCCGGCCAACGGTTCGGCCGCGCAACGCACGCTGTTCCATACTGCGCACGGTTACGTGATCGACGACGATGCGATCCGCTTCAAGGTGCGCCCCGACGGCTTCGAGCTGCGCACGACGGTCGGCTCGCTCGACAGCGACGTGATGACGCGGCCGGGCATCTTCCGCTACCGCGTCGACGGCGGCACCGTGCAACGCGTGCAGCCGGTGGCGCTCAACGGCCGCGATTTCGTCGACGAATGGCTGAAGGTGGACGACGCGCTCGTGCGCGAATGGAGCGAACCCGCGGCGGCTGCGTCAGCGCTGAAAGCCCGGCAGGCGTTCAACGCGGAAATCAAGGCGCCCGATACCGGGTTCGCGTATGGACCGGTACGTGGCTGTTCGGACAGCAAGGATCGCTTCCAGGTCGAACTGGATCTGACGGGCAAGGACGGCAACACCGTGGCGCGGCGCTACGCGCTGATCCGCCAGGAACGCAACGGCTTCACGCTGCTCGGGCTGCGCAAGGCGGCCGAGCCGGCGTGCCACGGTGCGAACCTGATGCCGCAGCACTGAACCTCGACGGTGCAAGACGGCGCCCCGGCATGGCGGCGCCGGACCGGAAACGACGTCAAGCAGCCGGCGCGACGCGGCATGACCCGCCGCATCGGCCGCCCGTCATTCGGCGCGTCGCGGCTCGAACACGAACGGTTGCGTGAGCAGGAACGGATTCGCGGTGGCGCCGGTCTGCGTGCAGGTCGCATGCGTCATCGCGTCGACGGCCGCGCGGTCTGCCGCCGCATTGCGGCTGCTCGTCGTCACGGTCACGTTCTGCGCTTCGCCCGAGGTCGTCATCAGCGCGCGCACGAGCACGGTGACCGGACGCGTGAGCGGCTTCGCGCTATCGGGATAGACGGCGCGCGGAATGTGGCAAGTCAGCTTGCTTTCCTGCGACGACGACAGCATCGCGCAGCCGGAAAACAGCACGGCGACGGCAGGCAGGATCAGGGTGGTCGAGCGAAGGGCCATGGTCGAATATCGTTCTTCAGTACCGTGTCGCGCATTGTGCACGCGCCGCCTCGCGCGCGGCGGCGATTTGACAATGGTTGACGCGAATCGCGCCGGATTCGGCAGGCATCCATTCCCCGCGGGAAGCAATCGCCGACCGTCCCGGCCGGCCACCGCTCCCCCGCCTCACCGCAATCCGGCCAGCGCCGGGATTCCCCGCCCGGCGCCGCGCGGCGTCACTCCGAATCGTCGTCCGATTCGTCGTCGTCCGCGTCGGCCGGCACTTCCCCGTATTTCGCGACCACGGCCGCCTTGAACCCCTTCAGCGCCGGTTGCTGGTCGCACAGCTTGTACAGCGACGCCAACTGCTGCGGCCAGTCCTTCAATTCCTTCGCGAACACATGCAGGCGCGCGACCGTATCGAGCGCGTCGGCTTCGCGACCGGCCAGCGCCTGCAGCGCGGCATAGCGGCGCAGCACCGTCTCGCCGGGCAGCAGCGCGATCGCGCGCTCGTGCGCGACGAGCTTGAGCGGCAGGTTGTCCGGCGAAATCGTCAGCAGCGTGGCCGCCCCGTAATCGCCCCACGCGCCGAACAGCCGCGACGGCGCATCGCGGTACTGCGCGGCCGGATCGTTGCCGTAATACAGCACTTCCGCGCGCTGGTAGTCGCGCAGCACGGGCACCGCCGCCAGCACGCCGCCGACCGACAGCAGCGCGAACAGCCCGAACGCCGCGCGGCCCGGCAGGATGCGCAGCGGCTTCACGTCGAGCAGTCCGATCACGAACATCGCCGGCAGCAGGAAGAACATGTACTGCTGCGGATATTCGACGAGCGCATGCATCAGCAGGATGCCGATCAGTGCGAGGCCGAACACGCGCGTGCTCGACTGCGGCGCGCGCACCGCGCGCACGAACCACGTCACGAGCGCGACGACGAGCACGCCGAGGCCGGCAAGACCGGACTTCGCGAGCAGGTCGATGAAGATGTCGTGCGAGTTGTTCGCGATCTCGACACCGCCGAGCGTGCGCACGAGCGCGAACTGGTGCGACGGGAATTCGCCCCAGCCGACGCCGAGCACCGGATGCTCGCGGAACATCGCGAGCCCGTACTTCCACAGCGCGAGCCGCGGCGCGATCTGCCCCGCGTCGCGCATCCGTTCGGCCGCCGACTCGGCAAGCCCCAGGTGGAAGTGCACGTTGGCCCAGCGCACCGCGACGTTCACCGCGACGAAGGCCACCGCGAGCACGACCGGCATCAGCCATGCGCGGCGGTTGCCCGGCGCGCGGCGCGACTCGAGCCAGGCCATCCAGAACCCCGCGACGACCATCACCGCCACCTGCAGCCACGGGCCGCGCGACACCGTCAGCGCGAGACCGGCCGACAGCACGATCGACAGCGCGAACCATGCCCATGCCGCGAGCCGGCGCGTCTGCACCAGATACAGCGCGCCCGCGAGCGCGAACGCGATGTAGGTCGCCAGGTGGTTCGCCTGCGCCATGTTGCCGTACGGGCGGCGATCGACCGCGATGTTGTACATCACGACGAACGGCGACACCGCGGATTCGAGATGGAACAACTGCACGACCTGGCTCGCGACCGCGAGCATCCCGCCGAGCAGCAGCGCGCCGGCCATCATTTGCGCGGTGGCTTCGGCGAGCCCCTCGCGCGCAAGCGTGTAGCCGGCCTGCATCGCGACCAGCGCGGCGGCCAGATAGCCGACCGCCAGCCAGTTCATCGACGGCACCTTCAGCGGCATCAGCGCGACCTGCGCGATCAGCACCGCCGCGAACCCAAGCGGCGCGACGAACGCGGCCGGCGCGGCGAACGGCTCGGCCGGGCGACCCGCGCGTGCCAGCAGGACGACCGAGAGCCCCACCAGCAGATACAGCACCAGCGCGGCAAACTCGGAATAAAAGGTCGGGATCGGATACGTGTGATTCGTGATCGAGTACGGCACGATCAGGGCGACAGCCAGCGCAACGAGCGGCAACGAACGGGAAAAAGTAGAAGGCATGAGCGAACCGGATGTCAGCAACCGGCGCACTATACAAAACTTTCCCCCCTCTGTGCGGGCCCGTCGCGCCGTCATCCGTCGCCGTCATCCGTTACGACAGGCCCGACGCGGCCGGCCGGCACGGCAAGCGCAGCGCCGTGCCCGCGGCCGCGCATCGGCCGGGACACCACCGGCACTATGCGCGGCATTCCGCGGGCGCAAATTTCGCGGGCAGCGTCGCCGCGTCCGTCGGCAACGGGCCCGCTCCCGGCGCCGGAAGCGACGACGCAGCCTTGCCGGCGGCGAAGCACTCCCATGCGATCGCGCCTGACTGCATCGCGCCCTTTTTCAGCGGCACCCGCGCGGTCGGCGTGTCGGCCTTGTCCGGCGCGGACGGCACCAGGACGAGCGTATTCGCGTCGGCCGCCGCGACGCGGGCGGTGAACGCCACCGTGATCTGGCCCGTGTCGGCGTCGATGCGAACGGATTCAACGTTGCGGGTGGCGGCCGGCGAGCTGTAGCCGCCATCGAGGCCCGCGCCGCTCGCGGCGTTGTCGGCGACCGCGAGCCGCGCGGACGACGCGAGCGCGAGCCCCTCGCCGACCCGCGACCGCGCGAGGTAATCCTGGTACGCGGGGATCGCATAGGCCGCGATCACGCCGACGATCGCGAGCACGATCATCAGTTCGATCAGCGTGAAGCCGGCGGGCCGCCAGCGCGGCACCGGCCGGCGCGCGCGCCGCAGATCGGCGGCGATGCGACGGAACAGGGAAACGGAAAAGGCTTCGAACATGACTGGCTCCGGAAACGAAAAACGCCTGCCGAACCAGGCAGGCGTTTCGATCGTAGCCAGCAGGCCACGAACCCGGCAGTCAGCCGGATGGCCAGCGTCAATGCGCGTCCGGGACGCCGCGGCGGTGCCGGAGCGCGTATCCGGCGGCGACGACGAACAAGGCGCCGGCGATGCTCGCGCCGTAAACCGCGGCCGGCGTATCGAGCACCGGCCAGCGATCGCCGACCGGATCGTGCACCATCAGCCCGCCGGCAATCCAGCCGAGCAGCCCGGCGCCCAGCGCGACGACGATCGGAAAGCGATCGAGCATCTTCAGCACCAGCGTGCTGCCCCACACGATGATCGGCACGCTGACGACGAGCCCGAAGATCACGAGCGCCAGCCGGTGCGACGGATCGGCCTGCTCGGCGGCGCCGGCGATCGCGATCACGTTGTCGAGGCTCATCACCGCGTCGGCGATCACGATCGTCTTCACGGCGTCCCACAGCCGGTCGGCCGGCTTCACGTTGTCGTGCGCGTCGGCGTCCGGCGCCATCAGCTTGACGCCGATCCACAGCAGCAGCAGGCCGCCGCCGAATTTCAGGAACGGCACGTCGAGCAGCACGACTGCGAACGCGATCAGCGCGACGCGCAGCAGGATCGCGCCGGCCGTGCCCCACACGACGCCGCGCAGCCGCTGGTTGGCCGGCAGGTTGCGGCACGCGAGCGCGATCACGACCGCGTTGTCGCCGCCGAGCAGGATGTCGATGATGACGATCTGGAACACGGCGCCCCAGTGCAGCGATGTCAGGAATTCAAGCATGAGTGGATATAGGTGCGGGGCAACGACTGTCCGACAGACGACCCGGTTCATCGCCGGAACATGCAGCATGCATGCCCGGGCCTTACAAATTCATTGCGCGAGCATAACAAAAACGCCGGCAGAGCCGGCGTTTTTTGCAGGACGAACCACGCGGAAATTACAGCGCCTTCTTCAGCAGGCGGCCCATTTCCGACGGGTTGCGCGTGACGGTGATGCCGCACGCTTCCATGATTTCCAGCTTCGCTTCGGCCGTATC
>NZ_QTPQ01000026.1:0-128279 GCF_003853425.1 Burkholderia sp. Bp9140 | reverse complement strand
CGGGCCCGGGCCCGGCGGGCGCGCCGCGGCCGGCGTCGGGCGCGCGCCGGGCGGCGGGCGGGGGGCGGGGGGCGGCGGGCGGCGGGCGGCGGCGGGCGTGCGGCCCGGCCGCACGAGGCGGCCGGACGGCCGACGCTCACTGGCCGCCGCCGCGCTGGTTGAACCAGCGGTCGAGCAGCTTGCCGGCCGCTTCGCGGCCGCCGAGGCCGAACGACAGCGCGATCGCCACCGCGATCGCGCCGAGCACGAGGCCGAACGCGAGCTGCACGATCTCGTTGGCGATGCCCATCGCGCGCAGCCCCATCGCGAACACGAGGCCCAGGATCGCGAATTGCGCGATCCGCGCGAACAGCACACTGTGTTCGCGGTCGGCCTGCTCGATCACGCGGCGCGCGAGGCCCGCGAGCCACACGCCGATCACGAGGATCACGCCGCCCATCAGCACGTGGCCGCCGAATTCGATGAACAGCGTGACGACGTCGCGCACCTGCGAGAAGCCGAGCCGGTTCGCGGCCTCGACCGACGCGAACAGCATCGCGAAGAACACGATCAGCCGCGCGACCAGCACCGACGGCTGCAGGATCCCCGAGAACACGCGCTCGACGCCGAGCACGGCCGGCAACCCGTCGGCGCCGGCGGCTTCCAGCAGCTTCTGCGCGAGCGACGCGACGAAGCGCGCGAAGTAGAACGTGGCGAGCACGATCACGATCGCCGCGACGATGTCCGGCACCGCGCCGAGGAACTGGTTCAGCATGTTGGTGGCCGGAATCGAGATCGCGTCGATCTTCAGCGCGTCGAGCGCGGAGATCAGCGTCGGCACGAACACGAACACGTAGACGATCGTGCCGATCAGGCTCGACACGCGCACCGGCGTCGGGCTGTCGAGACCCTGCGTGAGGCGGTCGGCGCCGGCGGCGACGAGCAGGTTCGTCACGAGGCCGCGCAGCACGCGCGCGACGATCCAGCCGACGAAGCCGATCACCGCGGCCGCGAACAGGTTCGGCACGATCGCGAGCAGCTTGTCGACCATCCCCTGCACCGGCGACAGCAGGCCGGACAGCGCGAACGACGCCAGAATCGCCGGCAGGAACATCAGGATCACGAGCCAGAACAGCACGTCGCCGAGATAGCCGCTCATCGGCTGCATGCCCGCGCTTTCGGACAGCTTGTCGTCGACCTTGCTCGCCTTCAGCGCGCGGTTCGCGAGGCTGCGCAGCAGCGACGCGATGAGCCACGCGATCAGCGTCAGCGCCGCGCCGCCGATCAGGTTCGGCAGGTAGTTGACGATGTGGGTGACGAGCAGCGAGAAAGGATTGGAGACCGCATACAGGTTGAGCACGTTGAAGATGCCCACCGCGGTGACGAGCAGCACGAGCCAGAACAGCCCGGCGGCGATGATCCGCTCGACATACGCGCCCTGGCCGGTGCTTTCATTGATCCGCTGATCGACCTTCAGCGCGCCGAGCAGCCGCAGCGCGCCGGCCCGCACCGCGACGGCGATCAGCCAGCCGATCACCAGGATGCCGATCGCGCCGGCGATCTTCGGCAGGTATCCGCCTAGCGTGGTCTGCAGCGACGTGATGAAGCTGGAAGCATCCATTTCTTCTTCTCCCGAAAAACGTGGCGTTGCGATTGAACATCGACGAACTACCTGCGTACTTCGAAAACCGTGCGTTGCCGCCTCCGGCAACTTACCCGAGAAAAATGACGCGATCACCCGATTTCACCGTCTTTAACTTTAGACAGTTATCGGCGGGGACGAGACCCAATTTCGCCGAAATAAAACAGGGCCTGATTTATCGGCCCTACGCATCTCCGCAAGATTTATCAATCGGCGGCGTGCTACCGTGACGTCGATTCCTGCCGGGAACGCACGCATGACCGTCGACACGAAAGCCGAAACGCCCGCATGGGTCCGCTATGCGACACGCGTCGCCCGCGTTCACGAGTACATCCGCACGCACCTCGACGACACGCTCGACCTGAACCGGCTCGCCGAAATCGCGTGCCTGTCGCCGTATCACTGGCAGCGCGTGTATCGCGCGCTGTACGGCGAGTCGATCGTGCTGACGGTGCGGCGCATGCGGATCGTGCGCGCGTCCGAGGATCTCGTCTGCACGGCGCTGCCGCTCGACGCGATCGCGCGGCGCGCCGGCTACGGTTCCACGCATGCATTCGCGCGCGCATTTCGCGACGCTTACGGCGTGCCGCCCGCACAGCACCGGCGCGCCGGGGTCCACCGGCCGATCTATCCGCTACAGCGAGGAGAGGAAGACATGTTCAAGCATGAGGTCGAGATCCGGCGGCTGCCGGAACTGCACGGTTATGCGGTCGCGCATACGGGCGCGTACCTGAAGGTCGGCGACGCGTTCGGCCAGATCGGCGCGTGGGTTGCGCAGCACGGGCTGATCGGCCCCGGTGCGAAAATGATCGGAATCTTCTACGACGATCCGGATACCACCCCCGAGGCGCAACTACGCGCGAAAGCCTGCATCGTGCCGGCCGACGGCGCGCCGGACGTCGAGCCGGCGCCGCCCGTCGAGCGCATGACGGTCGCCAGTGGCGAGTACGCGGTGCTGCTGCATACGGGGCCGTATGCGGACCTGAAGACGGCCTACCAGTGGCTGTACGGCGACTGGCTGCGTCACTCGGGCCGCGAAGCCGCCGACGCGCCGCCGTTCGAGCTGTACCTGAATACGCCGATGGACGCGGCGCCGGCCGACCTGCGCACCGAGATTCATTTGCCGCTGCGTTGAGCGTTGAGCGTCGGGCCGGGCTCCGGCTCTCCGGCTCTCCGGCTCTCCGGCTCTCCGGCTCTCCGGCTCTCCGGCTCTCGGGGGCTCGGGGGCTCGGGGGCTCGGGGGCTCGTGGCGAACCGGCACGCCGTGCCAGACGACGCTCGTTGCGGACGCCATGCCGTCCTTAAAGACCGGCTGTCACGCCGGCAACACGGCCGGCGATCGAGCCTTACCCGGCCTGCGTGCCGCAGCCCGGACAGAAGCGCGCGTCGGCGGCCAGCGCCGCGTGGCAGCGGCTGCACGCCTTGCCGCGCTGCGATGCGCCGCACTGCGCGCAGAAGCGCGCATCCGCCGCGTTGATGGCGCCGCAGCCCGCGCAGGCGAGCTGGCGCAGCGGCACGTTGCTGCCCGGGCCGCCCTGCACATCGGCCGACTGCTGCCAGCCCCAGCCGTGACGGTCGCGGCCGCGTGCCTCGTGGCCGCCATGGCCGTCCCGGCCTGCCTCGCCGTGATGCCCGCCGCTACCGTGACCGCTTCCATGCCCACCGCCGTGGCCGCCACCGTGCCCGCCCAGGATCCGTTTCAGAAAGCTCATCGCCCGCTCCTCATCGCTTCGACGTCGCCCCGTCGAACACGCCCGCCTTCGACAGCAGCCGCAACCCGTTGCCGACGACGATCAGGCTCGCGCCCGCGTCGGCGAACACGGCCATCCACATCGTGCCGAGCCCCGCGACCGTGAGGCCGAGGAACACGACCTTCACGCCGAGCGCGAAACCGATGTTCTGCACCAGCACGCGATGCGTCGCGCGCGACAGCCGCACGAACGCGGGGATCTTGCGCAGGTCGTCGTCCATCAGCGCGACGTCGGCCGTCTCGATCGCGGTATCGGTGCCCATCGCGCCCATCGCGAAGCCGATGTCGGCGCGCGCGAGCGCCGGTGCATCGTTGATCCCGTCGCCGACCATCCCGACCGCGCCCGCGCCGCCCGCCGACAGCTCCTCGACCGCCGCGAGCTTGTCCTCGGGCAACTGGTTGCCTCGCGCATCGTCGATGCCGGCCTGCCGCGCGATCGCCTGCGCGGTGTGCGGGTTGTCGCCGGTCAGCATCGCGGTGCGGATGCCGAGCGCGTGCAGGTCGGCGATCGCCGCGCGGCTGGTGTCCTTGATCGTGTCGGCCACCGCGAAGATGCCGAGCACGCGCGTGTCGTCGACCAGCATCACGACGCTCTTGCCCTGCCGCTCGAGTGCGTCGAGCTTCGCCTCCAGCACCGGCGAGCAGCGTTCGAGCTCCTCGACGAGCCGGTGGTTGCCGAGCCAGTAGCGCGTGCCGTCGATCGTGCCGCGCACGCCGCGCCCGAGGATCGCTTCGAAGTCCTGCACATCGGCGAATGCCGTCGTGCCGGCGTCGCGGGCCGCGGCGGCGATCGCCTGCGACACCGGATGATCGGAGCGCGCCGCGAGGCTTGCGCCGAGGTGCCGCACGCGTGCGACATCGACGTCCGTCGCATGCAGGTCGAAATCGGTCTGCACCGGCTTGCCGTGCGTGATCGTGCCGGTCTTGTCGAGCGCGAGCCACGCGAGCTTGCGGCCTTCTTCCAGATACACGCCGCCCTTCACGAGAATTCCGCGCCGTGCCGCAGCCGCGAGCCCCGACACGATCGTCACCGGCGTCGAGATCACCAGTGCGCACGGGCAGGCGATCACGAGCAGCACCAGCGCGCGGTAAATCCAGTCGTGCCACGCGCCGCCCAGCGCGAGCGGCGGCACGACCGCGACCAGCAGCGCGACGGCGAACACGATCGGCGTATAGATGCGCGCGAACTGGTCGACGAAACGCTGCGTCGGCGCCTTCGCGCCCTGCGCTTCCTCGACCGCGTGGATGATCCGCGCGAGCGTCGAGTTGGCGGCAACCGCCGTCACGCGATAGTCGAACGACCCCGCTTCGTTGATCGTGCCCGCGTACACCGCATCGCCGGCCGTCTTGTCGACCGGCAGGCTCTCGCCGGTGATCGGCGCCTGGTTCACCGTCGAGCGGCCCGCGACGACTTCGCCGTCCAGCCCGATCCGCTCGCCCGGCTTCACGCGCACGAGCGCGCCGAGCGCGACCTGCGCGGCCTCGATCGTGCGCCACGTGCCGTCGGCGTCCTGCACGGTCGCGGTGTCCGGCGCGAGCTGCATCAGGCCCTGGATCGCGTTGCGCGCGCGATCGAGCGACTTCGCCTCGATCAGCTCGGCGATCGTGAACAGCACCATCACCATCGCGGCTTCCGGCCACTGGCCGATCGCCATCGCGCCCGTCACCGCGATGCTCATCAGCGCGTTGATGTTCAGGTTGCCGTTGCGAATCGCGATCCAGCCCTTCTTGTAGGTGGTCAGCCCGCACGCGAGCACCGCCGCGAGCGCCAGCACGGCCGCGAGCCACACCGGCAGGCCGGCCCAGCTCGCGGCCTCGGATGCGATCGCGGCGACGCCGGCCAGCGCGAGCGGCCACCACGGCTTCGCGGGCGGCGGCGCGACGGGTGCCGCCGGCGCATCGGCCGACGCGGCCTCCGGCGTCATCCCGAGCGTGCGGATCGCGCTTTCGATCGCCGGCTGCGCGCCCTGCACGTGGTCGACGGTCAGCATCCGCTGCATCAGGTTGAATTCGAGCGCCGACACCTGCTGCATCCCGCCGAGCTTCTTGCGGATCAGCGTTTCCTCGGTCGGGCAGTCCATCTGCATGATCCGGAATGCGGAGCGCACGTGGCCCGATGCGGTCGCCCGCGCGACCGGCAGCGGCGCGAGCGTCAGCGCGGCCGGCGCGCAGCAGTCACCGGCCGCGTGGTCGTGGTCGTGGTCGTGGTCGTGGTCGTGGTCGTGGTCGTGGTCGTGGTCGTGACCAGCATGGTCATGCGCCGCGTGGTCGTGCGAGCACGCCGCGCCGTGCCCATGCCCGTCGCCGTGCGCGTGGCCGGCATGGTCGCCGTGGTCGCCGTGGTCGCCGTGGTCGTGATCGTGCCCCGTGCCGTGCGCGGACGCGTGATCGTGGTCATGGCCACATCCACGCGACTGCGCGCCGTGCGCTGCCGCGTCGCCGTGCGCGTGCTCGCCGGCCGCCGGCGCCGTGTCGGCAACGGTCGCCGCCTGCGTGGCGCGCGCGTCGGCGCAGCATGCATCGGCGCCGCCTGCATGACGGTGTCGTGGGTCGTGGGTACGCTGGGCGTCGGTCATGACAACCTCCTCTATGGCTGGACGGTGTAGAGTTAACACCCTGAAGCCACTACAAGGTCAACCCTTGCAACGGAGAAAGCCATGAAGATCGGCGAACTGGCCAAGGCGGCCCGCTGCACGCCCGAAACGATCCGCTTCTACGAGAAGGAAGGTCTGATGCCGGATGCGGAGCGCACCGATTCGAACTACCGCAACTACACCGACGTGCACGTCGAACGGCTGCGCTTCATCCGCAACTGCCGCGCGCTCGACATGGCGCACGACGAAATCCGCGCGCTGCTGCAGCTCACCGACACGCCGGCCGACCCGTGCGATTCGATCAACGCGCTCCTCGACGAGCACATCGGCCACGTCGACGCACGCCTCGCCGAACTGACGCATCTGCGCGACCAGCTCACCGAATTGCGCCGCCAGTGCGTCGGCGAACATTCGGTCGAGGAGTGCGGAATCGTGCATGGACTCGCGACGATGGAAACCGTCGCGCCGGCCGCGAAGCGCTCGCACCTCGGCTGAAACCCTTGTGAAATATGATAGTTTAGTCAATACTAGTTAGAGTATTACTAGATATAAACGAACTATTCATGTCATTGAGTCGCCCGTCTCCGCTCGCGCTCGCCGTCCTCGCGACGCTCACCGAAACGCCGATGCATCCGTACGGAATGCTGCAGCAATTGAAGGCGCGCGGCTACGACGAAGTCGTCAACGTGCGGCAACGCACGAGCCTCTACCAGACGATCGACCGGCTGCTGCGCGACGGGCTGATCGCCGTGCACGACACCGAGCGCGACGGCGCGTTTCCCGAGCGCACGCTGTACACGCTGACCGAGGCCGGGCATACGGCCGGCCAGGCGTGGCTGCATGCGCTGCTCGCGGAGCCCGCGCGCGAGTTTCCGGCGTTCGGCGCCGGCCTCGCATTCCTGCCGCTGCTCGATGCCGACGATGCGCGTCACCAGCTCGAGCGTCGCATCGCCGCGCTCGAAGCCGAACGCGAACGCCTCGAGTCGCTGCGCAACGCCGCGCAGAACGACCAGGTGCCGCGCCTGTTCCTGCTGCAGAACGAGCACGCGCTCGTGCTGCTCAACGCGGAGCTCGACTGGGCGCGCAGCGTCGTCGAACACCTGAAGATCGGCGCGTTGCGCTGGGTCGACGGCTGACGCGCATCGCCATCGGCTCGCGCCGATCAGAGCACCTTGCCGGGATTGAGCACGCCAGCGGGATCGAGCGCGGCTTTCAGGCGGCGCATCAGGCCGATTTCGGCTTCGCTGCGCGTGTGTGCGAGATACGCACGCTTGAGCATGCCGATGCCGTGCTCCGCCGACACGGAGCCGCCCATGTCCCGCACGACCGCGTAGACGCACCGATCGATCGCGTCGGCATCCGCGTCGCGCATGCCGGCGAGCGACACACCGATGTGCACGTTGCCATCACCGACGTGGCCGAAGAACAGGCATACGATATCGGGCCAGAGCGAACGCAATGCCGCTTCGCAGCGTTCGGCGAACCGCCCCAGTTCGCCCGTCGGCAGGCTGACGTCGAAGTTCACCAGATGCGGCAGCGCATCGATCGCGAGACCTTCACGCAATGTCCACAGATCGCGCGCCTGCCGCTCCGATGTCGCCAGCGCCGCATCGTCGACGAGCCCTGCGTCGATCGCATCCGCCAGGCCGGTTTCGAGCGCCTGATGCGCATCGCCGCCCGGTGCGCTCGTCGCACATTCGATCAGCACCGCGAAGCCGCCGTCGCCCGGAAACGGCGCGACGACGCCGGACGTGTGATGCGCCACGTAGTCGTAGAACGCCGGCCACATCGCTTCGAAGCTGACGATCTCCGGTAACGCGCGCATGCGGTTCCACAACCCGACGACGGCATCGTAGCCATGCACCCGGCAGAGCGCGGTGGCTGGCGCGGCGAGCTTCGGATGCAGCCGCAGCACGGCGCGCGTGACGACGCCGAGCGTCCCTTCGCTGCCGATGAACAGTTGCTTCAGGTCGTAGCCCGCGTTGTTCTTCAGCATCCGGTTCATCGACGACACGACCGTGCCGTCGGCGAGCACGGCCTCGAGCCCGAGCACCTGTTCGCGCATCATTCCGTAGCGGATCGCACGCGTTCCGCCCGCGTTGGTCGCGAGCATGCCGCCGATCTGGCACGAACCGCGCGCGCCGAGATCGACACCGAACGTGAAGCCGGCCTCGTCCGCTGCCTCCTGCACCGTCTGCAGCGGCGTCCCGGCGCGTACCGTCATCGTGCCCGCCGCGGCGTCGATCGCCTCGACGCCGGCGAAACGCTCCATCGACAGCACGATCTCGCCGCCCAGAGCGACCGCGCCGCGCGCGAGCCCCGTCAGGCCGCCCTGCGGCACGACCGGCTGCCCGAGCCGCGTGCACAGCGCGAGCGTGCGCGACACGTCGTCGACGCTGCGAGGCCGCACCAGCGCGCGTGGGCGCACGCCGGCCGGCTCGTTGTACGCGGTGAAGTAGCGCGGATCGATTTCGGCCGACCGCGTGACGAGCGTGTCGCCCAACCCGGCGACGAGCGCCGCCTCGAGCACGTCGTCCGCCGGCGGCGCGGCACCGTGGCCGCCTTTCGCGCCGGCCGCCTCCAGGCTCTGCATCGTGCGCCCGCTCACTTCGTGGAAATGTCGATATCGCCGAAGTACTTCTGGCCGAGCGACTTCACCGTGCCGTCCGCCTTCAGCTTGTCGATCGCCGCATCGAGTTTCGCCTTCAGCGCGTCGTCGCCCTTGCGCAGGCCGAACGCGATGCCGCTACCGAGAATCCGGTCATCACGCACCGGCTGTCCGACGAACGCGAAACCCTTGCCGTCCGCACGCGACAGGAAGCCGCGCTGGCCGGCCGGCGCGAGCACCAGCGTCGCGTCGAGACGGCCTGCCACGAGATCCGCATAGACCTGGTTCTGGTCCTGATACGCGACGACCGACACGCCGGCCGGCTCCCAGTGCGCCTTCGCATAGGTTTCCTGGATCGACGCCTGCAGCACGCCGACGCGCTTGCCCTTCAGCGATTCCGGCGTCGGCAGCAGGCCGCTGCCGGTGCGCGCGATCAGCTGCGTCGGCACGCGGTAGATGATCGTCGTGAAATCGATCGCCTGGCGCCGCTGTTCGGTTGCATTCATCGCCGAGTTGATCGCGTCGAACTTGCGGCCCTTCAGCGCGGGAATCAGCCCGTCGAACGACGTCTCGACCCACTTGCACGACAGCTTCGCGGTCTGGCAGACGGCGTTGCCGACATCGATGTCGAAGCCCTGCAGGTCGCCGTTCGGCGCCTTCGACTCGAACGGCGGGTATTGCGCCTCGAGGCCGAAACGCAGCGCCTGGCCGTCGGCGAACGCCGCGCCGCAGCCGAGCGAGCACGCGAGTGCGAACGCGAGTTTCAGGGTGTGTGCATGCTTCATCGTGATCTCCTGGCTTGTCGGCCGGCGCCGTGCTTCGGCACGTGCTTCCGGTCCATCCGTGGCTTTCGGTGCGACGTATACGTCGCCGGCTTGGGTGCGGGCCGCGCCCGCGATTACAGCGAACGCAACCGCCGCGCGCCCTCGATCAGCGTCGCGTCGTCCTTCGAGAAACTGAGGCGGATCACGCCCGCGTCGGTGCCGTCGGTGTAGAACGCCGACAGCGGAATCGTCGCGACGCGCGCATCGCGGATCAGGCGCAGCACGAAGTCGCTGTCGCGCTCGTCGGAGAAGTGCCGGAACCGCGCGAGCATGAAGAACGAGCCTTCGCTCGGCAGCAGCTCGAAGCGCGAATCGGCCAGCTCGCGCGCGAGCAGGTCGCGCTTGGCCTGGTAGAACGCCGACAGGCCGAGATAGCTTTCCGGCCGCGCGAGGATCTCGGCGAACGCGACCTGCATCGGCGTATCGGCCGAGAACACCATGAACTGGTGCACCTTGCGGATCTCGTCCATCAGTTCGGCCGGCGCGATGCAATGGCCGACCCGCCAGCCCGTCACGTGGAACGACTTGCCGAACGACGACACGACCACGCTGCGCTCGGCCAGCTCGCGATGACGCGCGACGCTCTGGTGCTGCGCGCCGTCGAACACGACGTGCTCGTAGACCTCGTCCGACAGGACCACGATGTCCGTATCGCGCGTGAGCTGCGCGAGCCGTTCGAGATCGTCGGCCGAGAACACGGTCGCGGTCGGGTTGTGCGGCGTGTTCACGATGATCATCCGCGTGCGCGGCGTGATCGCCGCGGCCACTTCATCCCAGTTCACGCGGAAATGCTCGGGCGACAGTTTGATCGCGACCGGCGTCGCGCCCTGCATCCGCACGATCGGCGCATAGCTGTCGAACGACGGCTCGAAATAGATCACCTCGTCGCCCGGATGCACGAGCGCGCTGATCGCCGCGTAAAGCCCTTCGCTCGCGCTCGCGATCACCGTGATTTCGGTGCCCGGGTCGTAGCGCGTGCCGTACAGCGCCTCGGTCTTCTCCGCGAGCCGCTCGCGCAGCGACGTGATCCCGGCCATCGGCGCGTACTGGTTGTGGCCGTCGCGCATCGCACGCGCGACGCCCTCGACCAGCGCCGGATCCGGCGCGAAATTCGGTGCGCCCTGCGACAGGTTCAGCGCATCGTGCTGTGCGGCAAGCTGGCCGATCACCGTGAAGATCGTCGTCCCGACGTCCGGCAGTTTCGAACGGGGCGTGGTGGCGCTTCGCATGACTCCTCCTTCTGATGTCCTTCGGGCCGGCCACGCGCGACGCGCGTAGCCGGCCTCATGCCGCATGATTTAGCCCGAGCCAATATCGGCGGACAATCGAAAGTTCATCATGGCGGCCATGCATTTTTCTCATGGCTCGGTATCCGAAGGGCGCGAAACCCAGTCGATGCCGCCGGCCGCGCATGCGAATCAGGCATTTCCCCCTGGGGCCGTGGGACCGCAGCGGGCATTACACGCCCGCTGTCGCCAGATACGCGCGCAGCACAGCCTGCAGCTCGCCGCGCAATTCGGCGAAATCGAGTGCGGGCCCGATCGTCAGCAGCGCCTGCGACACACCGCCGTAGCAGACCGCATGTGCCATCCGTGCGATCCCGTCGAGCCGCGCGGCCGGCGGCGGATCGGCGGCCTGCGCGAAGGCGTCGCGCCACAGCGCGACATACGCGTCGTAATGCCGGCGGTACGCGGCGAGCGGCGACACCTGCCGCTCCAGCGCGAAGAACGCGCTCCACAGCGCGGCGTCCGCGCCGATCGCATCGACCTGCAGGTCGACAAGCGCGGCCGCGAGCTCTGCGCGCGGCTCGCCGCGCAGCCCGTGCGCCGCATCGCGCAGCCGGTCGGCCAGCGCCAGCACGCGCCGGTGGATGCACAGCGCGGCGAGGCTCTGCTTGTCGCCGAAGTATTCGTAGAAGGTGCCGATGCTCACGCCCGCGACGGCCGCGATCTCGCGGATCGTCGCCTTCGCGTAGCCGCGCTCGAGCAAAAGCTGAACGAACGCCTGCTGGAGCGCATCGGACGTGGCCTGCGCGCGCGACTGGCGCGGCCGGCGGCGCAACGTGGGCGCGGGTTGCGCCGCCGGCTGGCCGGGCGGCGCCGGAACCTGAACATGTCGCGGCGGCATATTTGCTACTCTGGAATTCAGCGGAAACACGTTTGACCGGAAGCCGGCGCAGGCGCGCAAACGCCAGCGGTACGGCACCCGCCCGGCAGACCGCGAAGGATGAGACCGGAGACAGCCCGATGACCGAATCGACCCACGCCGTCACGAACCAGTTCGACGAACTGGTCGACTATAACCTCTTCGCCACCGACGTCGCGCTGCGCGAGGCACTCGCCCGCGCGGGCGCAGACTGGGCCGTGCCGCGGCTCGACGCGTACGGCGCGCGGCTCGGCAGCGCCGACACCGCACAGCTCGCCGACGCAGCGAACCGCCACACGCCGGAGCTGAACGCGTTCGACCGGCGCGGCCGGCGCATCGACCGCGTCGACTTCCATCCGGCGTGGCACACGCTGCTCGGCATGTACCGCAACGAGGGCTTCGTGTCGCTCGCGTTCCGCGACACGCGCCCCGGCCGCTGGGCCGCGAGCGCGGCCGGCTTCTACCTGCACGGCCAGATCGAGGCCGGCACCCTGTGCCCGGCGACGATGACGCAGGCCGCGATTCCGGTGCTGCAGAAGGAACCCGCGCTGTGGGGCCTGCTGCGCGACAAGCTGTACAGCGACGACTACGATCCGCGCGACGTGCCGGTCGCCGAGAAGCGCTCCATCTGGTTCGGCATGGGGATGACCGAGAAACAGGGCGGCTCCGACGTGCGCGCGAACACGACGCTCGCGACCGCGGCCGGCGCGGGCGGGCGCGGCGGCGAATACCGGCTGCGCGGCCACAAGTGGTTCTTCTCCGCGCCGATGTGCGATGCGCACCTGGTCGTCGCGCGCACCGAGGCCGGCAGCCCGTCGTGCTTCTACGTGCCGCGCTGGCGGCCCGACGGCACGAAGAACGCGGTCGAGATCCAGCGGCTGAAGGACAAGGTCGGCAACCGCAGCAACTCGAGCAGCGAGATCGAGCTGAACGATGCATGGGGGATCATGCTCGGCGACGAAGGCCGCGGGATTCCGACCATCATCGAGATGGCCACCTACACGCGACTGAGTTGCGTGCTCGGCAGCGCGGCGATGCTGCGCCAGGGCGTCGTGCAGGCGATCGCGTACACGCGCCAGCGCCACGCGTTCGGCCGCGCGCTCGCCGAGCAGCCGCTGATGCGCACCGTGCTCGCCGATCTCGCGCTCGAAAGCGAGGCCGCGCTCGCGCTCGCGATGCGCCTGGCGGACGCGTTCGAGCGCGACGACTCGCCGCGCGAACGCGCGTGGAAGCGGATCGTCACGCCCGCCGCGAAATTCTGGGTCTGCAAGCGCGCGGTCGAACTGACCGGCGAGGTGATGGAGGTATTCGGCGGCAACGGCTACGTCGACGACGGCCCGATCGCGCGGCTGTTCCGCGAAGCGCCGGTCAACTCGATCTGGGAAGGCTCGGGCAACGTGATGTGCCTCGACGTGCTGCGCGCGGTGTCGCGCGAGCCCGACGCGGCCGCGGCGCTCTTCGCCGAGCTGGCCGACCTCGGCGCGGGCGAGCCGCGCATCCGCGCAGCGCTCGATGCGCTGCGCGCGATGCTCGCGGCGCCGGCCGACACGCTCGAGGCCTCCGCGCGCATGTTCGCGCAGCGGCTCGCGCTCGTCGCGCAGGCCTGCCTGCTGCGGCGCGACGCACCCGCGGCCGTCGCCGACGCGTTCGTCGCGACGCGGCTCGCCGCGCCCGACTGGGGCCGCATCGCGGGCGGCTTCGATCCGCATGCGCTCGACGTCGCTGCGTTGCTGCAGCGCGCGTACCCGGCCTGACGCCGGCCCGTTCACCCGAATTCACGTTCGTTCGCCTGCCCGGAGCCTCGATGAACCTCGTCGCCGCCCTCGACCGCGCCGCTCGTGCGACGCCCGACAAGCCGTTCCTCGTCAGCGAATCCGCGACGATCACGTATGCGGCCGCGCGCGAGCGTTCGCACCGCGCGGCGGCCGTGCAGAGCGCGCTCGGCGTCGCGGCCGGCGATCGCGTCGCCGCGATGTGCTTCAACACGCCGGCCTTCGTCGACCTGATGTTCGGCGCATGGCGCCTCGGCGCGGCGTTCGTGCCGATCAACCACAAGCTGCAGGCGCCGGAAGTCGACTACGTGCTCGAACACAGCGGCAGCACCGCGCTGTTGTTCGACGTGGCGCTCGCGCCGGTGGTCGAGCGCCTCGTGCATCCGGCGCGGCGGCTCGTGACCGAGGGCGAACTCGACGGCGTGCCGGACTTCGACACGATGTGCGCGACGATGGATGGCCTCGCGGGCATCGAGCCGGCCGACGACGACATCGCGCAGATCCTCTACACGTCCGGCACGACCGGCCGCCCGAAAGGTTGCGTGCACCGTCATCGCACCGTGACGCTCGCGGCGATGCAGGCGGCGCTCGCGATCGGCATCAGCCGCAACGAACGCACGCTGATGGCGATGCCGATCTGGCATTCGTCGCCGCTGAACAACTGGTTCGGCGGCACGCTGTACGCGGGCGGCACCGTCGTGCTGCTGCGCGAATACCATCCACAGCGCTTCCTGCAGACCGTCGAGCGCGAGCGCGTGACGCTGTATTTCGGCGCGCCGGTGTCGTACACGCTGCCGCTCGACACGGTCGACGGCTTCGCGGCATTCGACCTGTCGAGCGTGCGCGCGTGGCTGTACGGCGGCGGCCCGATCGGCGCCGCGCAGGCAGAACGGCTTACGCACGCGTACCGCAGCCGCGCGTTTTTCCAGGTGTACGGGATGACGGAAACGGGGCCGGCCGGCACGACGCTGTATCCGGACGAGCAGATCGCGAAGGCCGGCTCGATCGGCCGCCACGGCGGCCCGGGCGTCGACCTGCGGGTCGTGCGGATGGACGGCGTCGACGCGCAACCGGGCGACACCGGCGAGATCTGGCTGAAGGCCGACAGCATGATGCTCGGCTATCTCGACGACGCGGCCGCGACGCGCGCCGCGTTCGCGCCGGACGGCTGGTACCGCACCGGCGACATCGCGCGGATCGATCAGGATGGCTATCTGTTCATCATCGACCGGCTGAAGGACATGATCGTGACGGGCGGCGAGAACGTCTATTCGAAGGAAGTGGAGGACGTGCTCGGCGCGCACCCGGACATCGCCGAGGCAGCCGTCGTCGGCGTCGCGCATCCGGACTGGGGCGAAACGGTCGTCGCGCACGTCGTGATGCGGGCGAACGCGCTGCCCGATGCGGATGCGCTGCGCGCGTTCTGCGGCGAGCGGCTCGCCGCGTACAAGATCCCGCGCGAATTCACGTTCGTGCAGGCGCTGCCGCGCACGCCGACGGGCAAGCTGCAGAAGTTCTTGCTGCGCGGGCGCAGGGACTGAGTATCCGCGATTGAGCTAGCGCATTCGCGCTCGCGTGATCAATGCAACAGGTAGAACGGAACAAGTAATAGTAGTAACCCGCTCTGAATCATATTCGTCCGATTGATCGACGTTTCTTATCTGGAATAGCGTCTCTAGGCAGCCATTCCATTTACTGAGACAGGGAAGCCGGATGAAAAACGAACACAAAGCACCGCCCCATCTTTTCGCCACCGTTGGCGCACTCACGGAACGCGGTGGACGCGTCACCACCGCAACCAGCGGTTTGACCTTGGCTGGATTGGAAGTCGCCTGCGTCGGCGACGTAGTGACCTATGACGACGGCAGCGAGGCCGCGATTATCGACGGCGCGGGAAACAACCATAGCGGAGGTAAGCCGTTCGCGCTGGTCGGCAGCCGGTTGAGCAACGGTGACCGCATTACCGAAACGCTGCGCACCTCATGGGGCATTCACGTGCGGGAGGGGCAAAGCGTTGCGGGCCTCTTCGATCCCACCTATGTGCCGCCACCCGCGCCGCGTGCCTACAGATTAGCGGTACGTGGCGCTACAACAGCGCGCGGCGGTGCATTGCGCGAGCCGTCCGGCACATGGGAAGTAGCACCGCACTTGGGCAAAGCTGCCACGGTGGGCGACCTGATCCATTATCCGGACGGTTCAACCGCGCGCGTTACGACCGGTCTGGGTTTGGCCGACGGGCCCAACTTCGCGCCGCTCGCATTCGTTGGCAGCGAACTCGATAACGGCGACACGATCACCGATAGTCCCGAGCGACAAGGCGTGGCATCGTCCGTTGTATTTGGCGTCGTCACCCGCTCGTCCATGCCCCGCTGAGGTAGCGCCCATGATTCGCTACTTTCTTGCCAAAGGCGACCGCGCCGGGGAAGCGGTCATTGTCGAAGGCCTCGACAGCGTGACCTGTTCCAATCCGCCGCCGAAGGTTCATATCGCCACGCTGGATATGAAGACCTACTGTTCGGCCTGCAAGCGTGAAGGGTACATCGCACCGCAAGGGCCGCGCTGGCCAGGTACCGGCCCGAACGGCAAACAGTGGGCATTGAGCGGGGATATCAATGTCTGCGGATGCAACCCACCGCCGATCTTCTACGCTGAGCGCGGCATGCGGATGACTTTTACTGCAGGAGAGACTGCGACGCTGACTGGGCGCCAACCTGATGCGGCCAAGCGGTCATTTGCTCGATCGGCGGTCGTACACGACGAGCAATTCACCTTGGTCGATGACTCTCGCCACCCGCTCGCGAACATCCGCTACCGAATCGTTACCGACACTGGCCAGATTTTCACGGGCACCACGGACGCGGCCGGGCAAACACATCGAATCGCCACCGACGCCTCGGCAACCCTGAAAATCTATACGACGGAACATTGAGGCAATGAAAAATTTTGATATGAATGACGGCGGAGAATGGTTCCTCGTACACTCAGGCGCAGTCACCAATACCAATCCTGGGTCGATGGTGGAAGTAACGATCAATACCGAAAAAATATGTCACAACATGACAAACAAGGAATTTCGAGAAATGGTCTTGAGTAAGCGCGATCGGGCCGTTTCTCTCGTCGAAAAAAGAATCGAGGATTTGCACCGCTGGTCCTATGCTGATAAGGCACGCGTATTACAATGGTTCGGCAGAACCGATGACGGCACTCGCATAGCGCTATCAACAGGCCTGACTGCAATCGCTCGAGTACTAAAGTCACTCACAGGCTACAATTTCACGCGATGGGATAGCGAGCGATTCAAACACATTGGATGCGTGCCAAATCCAAACAGATCGGGAGTCGCAGCATCAGTGTGCTCACCCGATACCGCAACTCATACGATTGCAATACATCCTGATTTTTGCACAATGCGAGATTTCTCATGGGAAAAGGATTCCGTGGTTTCCACGCTGATTCATGAGGTGAGTCATTTCGACGACACAATGGGCACCAAGGATCACCGATATTTCATGGAGGAGTGTTTGACGTTGGGATCCGAAAGCCCGAATCAAGCAATCAACAATGCCGACAGTATTGCGGGATACGTCATCTACAATGCTTAAGTTTATTCTTGGCCTAAGCCTTCTTACCTCCAATCCGGTATTCGCATGCATTGCCAGCGAGAACGTCGACATCTACTTTTCGAGAGATAGCGCGTACATATCGAATTCGGAGATCGTCCGCATTGCAAAATGGGTAGCCGACCAAAAACTCAATTATGCAAATCACCTGACCAAAGAAACGACACTGATCAGCGGTCATGCCGAGGAAAGTGAACCGACAGCACTGGCCCTTGCGCAATCAAGATTGCAAGCCGCGTATGTGCTGTTGGAGCAACTCGGCTTTTTACGCGGCATCGTCAAGAAGAGCGCCCGCGTCTATTCGCATGGCGACGTGGACAATGGGCGGCGTGTGGAAATTTCCTTCCTGCCCGATTGCCCTAACAAGTGCTGCGACGGCAAGTAACGTCACACCGCCGCCGATCATGGCGATGCGGTCTCGACATACGCACGCGGCGCCCCTGCTGCCCCCCGCCTGCAAGATCCCTATGCCCTGCTGGCCGTGTCCCACCAAAGAAAAAACCACCGGACCCGACGGACCCGGTGGCTTTTTTTGCGTGAGGCGCGGGACGACGCATCGCGCCGCCGCCCGCTCTCCACGTCACATCAGGCTCTTACTTGCCGCCGATGCTCTTCAGCGGCTTCCACTCGCCCTTCTCGACCTTGTACATCGTGATGCCGCCGTTCCTCAGGTCGCCCTTCGCGTCATACGCGACGTGCGACGACGTGACGCCGGCCATGTCGGTCTTCGCGAGCACCGGCAGGTACTTCGCCGGATCGGTCGAATCAGCCTTCTTCATCGCGTTGAGCAACGCCATCGCGCCGTCGTACGCATACGGCGAGTAGGTCTGCACGTCCTCGCCGAAGCGCTTCTTGTACTTGTCCGCATAGGTCTTGCCGCCCGGCATTTCTTCCAGCGGGAGGCCTGCCAGCGATGCGATCGTGCCGTCGGCCGCGTTGCCCGCGATCTTCAGGAACGTCGGCGTCTTCACCATTTCGCCGCTCATCAGCGGTGCGGTGATGCCGAGCGTCTTCATCTGCTTGACCATCGGCGCTGCCTGCGAATCCGCGCCGCCGTAGTAGACGAGGTCCGGCTTCGCCGCCTTCAGCTTGGTCAGGATCGCCTTGAAGTCGACGGCCTTGTCGTTCGTGAATTCACGGTCGACGATCGTCGCGCCGCCGGCCTTCGCGGCCTTCTCGAACTGGTCGGCGAGGCCCTGGCCGTAGGCCGTGCGGTCGTCGACGATCGCGATCTTCTTCATGCCGAGATCCTTCGACGCGAAGGTGCCCGCCACCGAGCCCTGCTGCGTGTCGGACGTCATCATGCGGAAGGTCGTCTTGTAACCCTGCTGCGTATATTCCGGTGCCGTCGCCATCGCGATCTGCGGAATGCCGGCGTTCGCGTAGATGCGCGAGGCCGGGATCGTCGTGCCCGAGTTGAAGTGGCCGAGCATGCCCTTGATGCCGTCGTCGACGAGCTTCTGCGCGACCGTCGTGCCGGTGCGCGGGTCAGCCTGGTCGTCCTGCGTCTCGAGCACGAACTTCACCGGCTTGCCGCCGATCTTCGGGTTGGTCGCGTTGAAGTCTTCCAGCGCGAGCGCGATCCCGTTCTGCATATCCTTGCCGTAGTGAGCCTGAGCGCCCGTCATCGGCCCCGCGTAACCGATCTTCACGTCGTCCGCATGAGCCGTCCCCGCCAGCGACATGACAGCGACGAACGTCGCGCCTGCCAGCTTTTTCATCGTGTGTTGCATAGCATCTCCTTGGTACCAGGGTAAATGGAGCGGCTTCGGGATCGCCTTGCCGCTTCCTTTGTTTGATCCGAACGGCAAGGATGGTCAGCCGATCGTCATCAAATTCGCATTGCCGCCCGCCGCGGCCGTGTTCACGCTCACCGAGCGCTCGGTCAGCAGCCGCTCGAGCGCGTAATCTTCCGCGTCGCCGTTCTCGAACGCGCCCGCCGACACGCCCTGCACCGACACGATCGGGCCCGGCCGCTGCGCGACGTCCTTCACGAGCGTCTGCAGTTCGTCGCTGTCGCCTTCGAACAGCACCGCGTCGAACGGCGCGTCGGCCTGCTTGCGCACGGCCGCATGCGCCTTCAGCGCAGCCGGCAGCGCCGCGACCAGCGCCTCGCCCGCCGCACCGGCGAACAAGGCGCGGTTGCCCGTCGCCAGCACCGCCGCGAACTGCGCGCGCGCACCGCCCGGCGTCGCCGCGACACACAGCACCGTGCCGCGCGGGCCGAGTGTATACGTGTTTCGCTCGCCCGTCGGCCCGGTCAGCACCGCGGTCGCACCGGCCGGCACCTGCGCCAGATAGCCGTCGCAGCGTGCGGCCAGCGCCGGCTCGCGCTGCTCGATCAGCCAGTCGCGCAGCGCGGTGAGCGCCGCCGCCGGCTTGCCGTGCTGTTCGCCTTCGACCGCGCCATCCGGAATCAGCGTCTGCGCGAGCGAACGCGGCAGGCCCGACGGACGCGTCGCGAGCAGGCGCTGCAGGTACAGCGCGCCGCCGGCCTTCGGGCCCGTGCCCGACAGCCCTTCGCCGCCGAACGGCTGCACGCCGACCACCGCGCCGATCACGTTGCGGTTCACGTAGATGTTGCCGACGTGCGCGTTCGAGATCACGTGCGCGATCGTCTCGTCGATCCGCGTATGGATCCCGAGCGTCAGGCCGTAGCCCGTCGCGCGGATCTGCTCGAGCAGCTTGTCGAGCTGGCTGCGGCGGTAGCGCACGACGTGCAGCACGGGGCCGAACACTTCACGCTTGAGCTCGTCGATGCTGCCGATCTCGACCAGCGTCGGCGGCACGAACGTGCCGTGCGCACAGGCTTCCGGCGACGGCAGCTGCGTGACCGTGTGGCCCTTGTCCTTCATCGTCGCGACGTGCGTGTCGATCGTCTGCTTCGCTTCGGCGTCGATCACCGGGCCGACGTCGGTCGACAGGCGGTCCGGGTTGCCGAGCGCCAGCTCGTGCATCGCCCCCTTGAGCATCGTCAGCGTGCGGTCCGCGACATCGTCCTGCAGACACAGAACGCGCAGCGCCGAACAGCGTTGACCGGCCGAGTCGAACGACGACTGCATCACGTCCGCGACCACCTGCTCCGCGAGCGCCGACGAGTCGACGATCATCGCGTTCTGGCCGCCCGTTTCGGCGATCAGCGGGATCGGCTTGCCGTCCGGGTCGAGGCGCGCGGACAGCGTCTTGTTGATCAGGCGCGCGACTTCCGTCGAGCCGGTGAACATCACCGCACGCGTGCGCGGATCGGCGACCAGCGCCGCACCGACGGTCTCGCCGGTGCCCGGCAGCAGTTGCACCGCGCCGGCCGGCACGCCGGCCTCGCGCAGCAGGCGCACGGCCTGCGCGGCGATCAGCGGCGTCTGTTCGGCCGGTTTCGCGAGCACCGTGTTGCCGGCCGCCAGGGCGGCTGCCACCTGGCCCATGAAGATCGCGAGCGGGAAGTTCCACGGGCTGATGCAGACCACGGGGCCAAGCGGACGGTGCGTGTCGTTCGAGAATTCGTCGCGGATCTGCGCCGCGTAGTAGCGCAGGAAGTCGACGGCTTCGCGGATTTCGGCGATCGCGTTCGGCAGCGACTTGCCGGCTTCGCGCACGATCAGGCCCATCAGCGTGTGCATCTGCGCTTCGAGCAGGTCGGCCGCGCGCACCAGGCAGTCGGCGCGCGCATCGACCGGCGTCGCCTGCCAGATCGGCGCGGCAGCCACCGCGTGCGCGAGCGCCGCGCTCACGTGTTCGGCCGTCGCCTCGCTGACCGTGCCGACCACGTCGCGCTGGTCCGCCGGGTTGCGCACGTCGCGCACCGGGGCATCGGCGAGCGCGTCGTCGGCGAGCATCGGCGCCGCGCGCCACGGATGATGCGCGCTCGCGAGCAGCGCGGACGACAGCGACGCGAGACGGTGTTCGTTCGACAGGTCGAGGCCCATCGAGTTGGGACGCTCGTCGCCGTACAGGTTGCGCGGCAGCGGGATCTTCGCGTGCGGCGCGCCGAGCGGCACGACCTTCGACGCTTCGTCGACCGGATCGGCGACCAGCTCCTTCACCGACACGGTTTTATCGGCGATGCGGTTCACGAACGACGTGTTCGCGCCGTTTTCCAGCAGGCGGCGCACGAGGTACGCGAGCAGCGTTTCATGCGTGCCGACCGGCGCATACACGCGGCACGGACGGTTCAGCTTGTCGCGGCCCGTGACTTCCTCGTACAGCGGCTCGCCCATCCCGTGCAGGCACTGGAATTCGTACTGGCCCGGGTAGTAGTTCTGGCCGGCCAGGTGATAGATCGCGGCCAGCGTGTACGCGTTGTGCGTCGCGAACTGCGGGTAGACGGCGTCGGGCGCCGCGAGCAGCTTCTTCGCGCACGCGAGGTACGACACGTCCGTGTAGATCTTGCGCGTGTAGACCGGATAGCCTTCGAGGCCGTCGACCTGCGCACGCTTGATTTCGGTGTCCCAGTACGCGCCCTTGACCAGGCGGATCATCAGGCGGTGGCGGCTGCGGCGCGCGAGGTCGATCAGGTAGTCGATCACGAACGGGCAGCGCTTCTGGTAGCCCTGCACGACGAAGCCGATGCCGTTCCAGCCCGCGAGCTCCGGATCGAAGCACAGCGCCTCGAGCAGGTCGAGCGACAGTTCGAGACGGTCGGCTTCTTCCGCGTCGATGTTCAGGCCGATGTCGTAGCGGCGCGCGAGCAGCGCCAGCGCGCGCACGCGCGGCAGCAGCTCGCTCATCGTGCGGTCCTGCTGCGAGCGCGAGTAGCGCGCGTGCAGTGCCGACAGCTTGATCGAGATGCCCGGGCCTTCGTAGATGCCGCGGCCGCCGGCCGCCTTGCCGATCGCGTTGATCGCCTGCTCGTACGACGCGTAGTAGCGCTGCGCGTCCTCTTCGGTCGTCGCCGCTTCGCCGAGCATGTCGTACGAGTAGCGGAAGCCGCGCGCTTCGTACTTGCGGCTGTTCGCGAGCGCTTCGGAAATCGTCTCGCCGGTGACGAACTGCTCGCCCATCAGGCGCATCGCCATGTCGACGCCCTTGCGGATCAGCGGCTCGCCGCCGCGGCCGATCAGGCGCGTGAGCGCCGACGACAGGCCCGCTTCGCTGTTGGTCGTCACGAGCTTGCCGGTGATCATCAGCCCCCAGGTCGCCGCGTTCACGAACAGCGACGGCGCGTGGCCGACGTGCGAGCGCCAGTCGCCCTTGCTGATCTTGTCGCGGATCAGCGCGTCGCGCGTCGCGCGATCGGGAATGCGCAGCAGCGCTTCGGCGAGGCACATCAGCGCGACGCCTTCCTGGCTCGACAGCGAGAACTCGTGGATCAGCCCTTCGACGCCGCCGCCCGAGCTCTTCTCGCGCAGCGCCTCGACGAGCGTCGTCGCGAGCGTTTGCGCGTCGGCCTGCAGGTTCGCCGGCAGGCGCGCCTGGCCCAGCAGGAACGGCACGCACTCCGGCTCGGGGCGGCGATACGCGGCCGTGATCGCCGCGCGCAGCACCGACTGCGGCTGCACGTTCTGCGCGAACTCGAGGAACGGATGCGGCGAGTTGTCGTCGTCGCCATCCGCCGCCTGGCCGTCGGCGAGCTCCGTCACACCGCTGCTGCCCGACAGCTCGGGCGGCAGCTGGCCGTGCTCGATCCGCTCGAGATACGCGAAGATCGCCTGCTTGATCAGCCAGTGGGGAGTGCGCTCGAGACGCGCGGCCGCGTCTTTCAGGCGCGAGCGGAGAAGGTCGTCGACTTTGACGCCGAGAGTCGTGCTTGCCATGGTGGGTTCGTGCGCCGGTGCGAGCCCGGCAATGTGGTGTGAGAGGATGCGCGAAATCCTACGGCACGCAATAAAAAGGTGCAACCGAATTACGAGATTGGTTGCACCCTCAAGTTAGTCAATATAATCAGCCACTTAGATGGTTGCAACCTAGGGGTTGCCCGTGGTCCGCAGATCGGTGTTTTCCCTGATCGGACCGATTCGGCGCTCGTGTGCAACCCTCGGCGTGCAGGACGGAGGGGGAAAAGCGGGTTGCACTGGGCAGGCTGGCGGGTGCCGCAGACAGGTGCGGAACGGGCCCCGCCAGCGAGGATCGCGCGCGGCCCGGCGGGCTCGAAGCCAGGCAGCGGCGCACGGCACGACGACCGGGCCCGCGCCGCTCAGATATCCAGCGGATCGACCTCGACGCTCCACCGGAGCACGCCCTTCAGCGCGCGCAGCTCCGGCTGCCATGCGCGCAGCGCATGCTGCAGTGCCGCCCGCGACGCGCTTTCGAGCAACAGCTGCGCGCGGTGGACGTTCGCGACCTTCACGATCGTCATCGGCACCGCGTCGTAGACGGTCACGCGATCGGCGCCCGGCAGCCCCGGCAATGCGGCCGCGGCCTGCAGCAGGAACGCGAGCGCCGCATCGAGCGTGCGTCCTTCGGCGCGCAGCAGCGCCTGGTAGACGAACGGCGGCAGGTGCGCGTCGCGGCGCTCGCCGAGCGTCGAATTCGCGAAGCCGACGTAATCCTGCCGGCCGAGCGCGTGATACAGCGCGTGACGCGGATAACGCGTCTGCACGAGCACCTCCCCCGGCAGCCCGGCGCGCCCCGCACGGCCGCTCACCTGCATGAGCTGCGCGAACAGCCGCTCGCTCGCGCGGAAATCGTGCGAGAACAGCGCGGTGTCGGCATTGAGCACGCCGACGAGCGACACGCGCTGGAAGTCGTGCCCCTTCGCGATCATCTGCGTGCCGACCAGGACGTCGACCTCGCCGGCGTGCACGTCCGAGAACAGCGCCTGCGCGCTGCCCTTGCGCCGCGTGCTGTCCGCGTCGATACGCAGTATCCGTGCGCCGGGCACGGCCTCGGCGAGCGCCTCCTCGATGCGCTGCGTGCCGCGCCCGAGCGGCGCGATATCGACGTTCCCGCATTCCGGGCACGACCGCGGAATGCGTGCTTCCCAGCCGCAGTGATGGCAGCGCAGCGCATGCTCGGGCTTGTGCAGCACGACATAGGCGCTGCAGCGCGGGCATCCGGCGACCCAGCCGCACGCGTCGCAGGCGAGCTGTGGCGCGTAACCACGCCGGTTCAGGAACACGAGGCTCTGTTCGCCGCGCTCGAGCCGCGCCTTCAGCGCCGCGACGAGCGGCCCCGACAGCCCGCCCAGCGACGCGCGCCCGCGCCGCCGCTCCTCCTCGAGATCGATCAGCCGCACGGTCGGCAGCGTCGCGTCGGCCACCGCGCGGCGCGACAGCGTGAGCCGCGTGTAGCGCCCCTGCTCGGCCTGCCACCAGCTCTCGAGCGACGGCGTCGCCGAACCGAGCACGACCGGAATGCCGAGATGCTTCGCGCGCCACACCGCGAGATCGCGTGCCGAATAGCGCAGCCCTTCCTGCTGCTTGTACGCGGGCTCGTGTTCCTCGTCGACGACGATCAGCGCGAGCGCCGGCAGCGACGCGAGCACCGCGAGCCGCGTGCCGAGCACGATCCGCGCGCGGCCCGTATGCGCGGCGAGCCAGTTGCGCGCACGCTCGCCCTCGGCGAGTCCGCTGTGCAGCGTGACGATCGCGTCGTCGGCGAGCGTGCCCGCGAAGCGCGCGCGAAACGCGGCCTCGAACTGCGGCGTCAGGTTGATTTCGGGCACGAGCACGAGCGCCTGCGCGTCGGGCCGCGCATCGAGCAGCGCGGCGAGCGCATGCAGATAGACCTCGGTCTTGCCGCTGCCCGTCACGCCGTGCAGCAGGAACGGCGCGAAACCCTGCGCGGCGCGGATCGCGTCGAATGCCTCGGCCTGCTGGTCAGTGAGCGCCGGCGGCACAGCTCGTCCACCGGTTGTCGACAGGTTATCCACAGCTTTGGGCACAGGCGCATCGGCCCAGCCGATTTCCTCGACGGCGGCCCAGCCGCGCGCCGCCCAATCGTCGAGCGTGGCGGCCGCCTTCGGGTGCAGCGCGCGCGCATCGGACAACGCCAGCGAATCGGTGCCGGCGAGCGCCTGCGCGAGCCGCCGCAGCGCGGCCCCGCGCGCGGGCAGTGCGTCGGGAAGCGCGGCGCGGCCGGCTTCGCTCAGCCGGTAGCGCACCTCCGGCGCCAGCAGACGCCCCCAGCGCGGCGCGTCGCGCAGCGCCTGCGGCAGCGCCGGCAGCGCGACTTCGCCGCGACCGCGCTGGTAGTAGTCAGCCGCGAACGACACGAGTGCCAGCCAGTCCGGCGCCAGCGGCGGCAGTTCGGTACAGATTGCGTCGATCGCCCGCAACCGGGACGGCGGCACGTCGGTGTGAGTCGTTACTTCGCAGACGAGCCCGACGACCTGCCGCTTGCCGAACGGCACCTGGACGAGCGTGCCGGGCGCCGGCGCCGGCTGGACGTCGCAGCGGTAGTCGAACAGGGTGGCGAGCGGATGGTCGAGCGCGACGCGCAGGTAGGTATCGCCCATCACCGCGCTCCGGCGGCGGCGCGGGCCGCGCGAACGGCTGGCACCCGCGTCCGCGTCAAGGTGGCGAACTTAAAGTAAAACTTCAGATTCGGCGCTAAGTTTTGGATTCGCATTAGGAATCGCCGTATACCCTGACCAGCCTGTGGATAACTTTGTTGAGAACTCGGCGTTCAACCGCCGCAAAGCGCGCGGGGCCGTGCTTTCCGCTGATTTTGCCGGCCGCCCACCGCGCCCCGCGGAGCCTTATTCCATAAGGCTGCTATTCAAATTCCCGAACCATAGCGAGACAATTCGACCGATACAGGGCTCTACCGCGCTGCAACGTGGAAAATGTGCATAAGTCAAGTCTTGACAAGCCATGAATCGGCAACCGGTGCGGGGTTGCGCCCTGTTTAGCACCGACAGCGAAACACTGTCACCCCGCAGTGCAGCATGACAGCGCTGGCGCTCAGCCCGCCGCTCCGCTACGGATCTTGCGGCTGTGGCTGTGCACTTCGTCGACGAGTTCGGCGACGTGGTCAGGCGACGTGAACTGCGAAATGCCGTGGCCGAGATTGAATACGTGGCCCGGATGATTGCCGTAGCTGTCGAGTACCGCGCGTGCCTGCTCGCGCACCGCGGCCGGCGGCGCAAACAGGATCGTCGGGTCGAGGTTGCCCTGCAGCGCGACGCGCCCCGCGACGCGCTCGCGCGCAACGCCGAGGTTGACGGTCCAGTCGAGCCCGACCGCGTCGACGCCGGTCGCGGCGATTTCCTCGAGCCACAGCCCGCCGCCCTTCGTGAACGTGATCACCGGCACGCGCTCGCCGTCGTGCTCGCGCTTGAGCTGCGCGACCACGCGGCGGATGTAGTCCAGCGAGAAGCGCTGGTACGCGCCGTCCGCCAGCGCGCCGCCCCATGTGTCGAAGATCATCACGGCCTGCGCGCCGGCTTCGATCTGCGCGTTCAGGTACGCGGCCACGGCCTGCGCGTTCACGTCGAGGATCCGGTGCATCAGGTCGGGGCGCGAATACGCCATCGACTTCACCGTGCGGAAATCGTCCGATCCGCCGCCTTCGACCATGTAGCACGCGAGTGTCCACGGGCTGCCCGAGAAGCCGATCAGCGGCACGCGCTGGCGGCCCTGCCCGTCGGTCAGCGCACGGCGGATCTCGCGCACGGCGCCCGTCACGTAGCCGAGCGTCGCGTCGATGTCCGGCACCGCGAGCTTCGCGACGTCGGCCTCGGTGCGCACCGGATGCGCGAACTTCGGCCCTTCGCCGACCTGGAAGTCGAGGCCAAGGCCCATTGCGTCGGGAATCGTCAGGATGTCCGAGAACAGGATCGCGGCGTCGAGCGGGAAGCGCTCGAGCGGTTGCAGCGTCACCTCGGTCGCGTAGTCGGGATGCTTCGCGAGGCCGAGGAAGCTGCCGGCGCGCGCGCGCGTCGCGTTGTATTCGGGCAGGTAGCGGCCGGCCTGGCGCATCAGCCAGATCGGCGTGTAGTCGGTCGGCTCGCGCAGAAGCGCACGCAGGAAGGTGTCGTTGAGCAGATTATGGGCCACGGTAGGAGCGACGATGCGAAGGCAAAGCGGCATTTTACCGGAGCGGGGCCGCACGGCTGCGTATCCCGATGCGATGGCGGCCATATGACGCGCGCGATGGCTCCGTTATGATCGGACGCTGATATCAAACCGAACGAAGGAGGAGACCGATGAAGACATTCGCCACGCTGGCCGCGCTCGCCACCGCCACCATGCTTTGCTGCGCTGCCGCGCACGCGCAGACCGCTGCGACCTCGACCGCCGCCGCCGGCTCGCGGCTCGACGACGTGCTCGCCCGCGGCACGCTGCGCGTGTGCACGACGGGCGACTACAAGCCGTATTCGTACCACCGGACGGACGGCCGCTTCGAGGGCATCGACATCGACATGGCCGAATCGCTCGCGAAATCGCTCGGCGTGAAGGCCGACTTCGTGAAAACGAGCTGGCCGAACCTCACCAACGACTTCGTTGCGAAGTGCGATATCGCGGCGGGCGGCGTATCGACGACGCTCGAGCGCCAGAAGCGCGTGTTCTTCACGCAGCCGTACGTGGTCGACGGCAAGACGCCGATCGTGCGCTGCGCGGACGCCGACAAGTACCAGACCGTCGCGCAGATCGACCGGCCCGAGACCCGCGTGATCGTGAACCCGGGCGGCACCAACGAACGCTTTGCGAAGCAGTTCTTCACGCACGCGAACCTGACCGTCTATCCCGACAACGTGACGATCTTCAAGCAGATCCTCGCGGGCAAGGCGGACGTGATGGTGACGGATGCGTCCGAGACGCTGCTGCAGCAAAAGCTGAATCCGGGCCTGTGCTCGGTGCATCCGGACAAGCCGTTCCAGTTCGGCGAAAAGGCGTACATGGTGCCGCGCGGCGACGTCGCGTTCCAGCAATACGTCGACCAGTGGCTGCACCTCGCGCTGTCGACCGGCGAATACCAGGCGATCGCCGACAAATGGCTGAAGTGAGCGCGATCGTGCGCGGCAACGGCGGCCGATGACGGGCACGGCCCCCGTTATCGCGGCCACCGGACGCGATGCCGGCGACGCTGTCCGGCGGCCGGCCGCCGCGCCGTTACACATCGGCGCGGCACGCGGCGGGGGCGAAACGGTGAAAACTGGCCGAATGGCCGACTATCGCGCCCCACGATCACGTTTCAAAATCTTTCCGACGAATGAATCGTCATACGCGGTATCTGCCGCGCGATGCACATTCCCGCGTGTAAATCGGCAATTCAGCGATGCCGCAGCGCATGAAAAACGCATTGCGCGCATACGATGAAAACTCTGCGGAAAAGATAAGTAAATATGACCTTTTTCAGGACCCCGAAAACAGCAAAAAATCCCGGGAAGCCTTATCTGGCGGGCGTTACAACCTGAAACACTTTGTTACCGCGACGGGTCATTAATTCGCCCACAATGGCCTCAACGGTTTCAACACGGATGCGGTCTCGTGTGCCAAGTGTGAGCGGACGCGAAGCGCTGCGAGCCAGTCGGTCACGTACCGAAGCCCTTCCGAGGGGCATCCCTGTTGGAGTCGTTTCCGGCCCCCCGCCGGACTCGGTTTCATCTTTGGTCTCCTCGCGCTAACCCCGTAGCGTGTGGTTTTTAGCGGGCTAATAAGCCCGCTTTTTTTCGTCCATCGAAAATGCAACGGCCCGCAAGGCCGTCACGTTTTTCCGCCGCCGGGCCGCTTCAAGCGGTCTTCTGCACGTCGAGCTTCAGCTCCTCGATCATTCGTTCGCGCATCACGAACTTCTGCACCTTGCCCGTCACCGTCATCGGCAGCTCGTCGACGAAGCGGATGTAGCGCGGAATCTTGTAGTGGGCGATCTGGCCATGGCAGAACGCCCGCACGTCGTCCTCGGTCATCTGCTCGTTAGCGCGCAGCACGATCCACGCGCACAGCTCCTCGCCGTACTTCGCATCGGGCACGCCGAACACCTGCGCGCTCTGAATCTTCGGATGCCTGAACAGGAATTCCTCGATCTCGCGCGGATAGACGTTCTCGCCACCGCGGATCACCATGTCCTTCAGCCGGCCCACGATGTTGCAATAGCCATCTGCGTCGAGCGTCGCGAGGTCGCCCGTATGCATCCAGCCGTCGACCAGCACCTCGCGCGTCTTCGCGTCGTCGTCCCAGTAGCCGAGCATCACCGAATAGCCCTTCGTGCACAGCTCGCCCGTCGCGCCGACCGGCACGACGTCGCCGTTCGGATCGACGATCTTCACTTCCAGATGCGGCTGGATGCGGCCGACCGTCGTCGTGCGCTTCTCGAGCGGATCGTCGGTCGAGCTCTGGAACGACACGGGGCTCGTCTCCGTCATCCCGTACGCGATCGTGATCTCGGACAGATGCATCTGCGATACGACGCGCTTCATCGTCTCGATCGGGCACGGCGAGCCGGCCATGATCCCGGTGCGCAGCGTCGACAGATCGAATTTCCCGAACTCCGGATGATCGAGCTCGGCGATGAACATCGTCGGCACGCCATGCAGCGCGGTGCAGCGTTCGTCCGCGACGGCCGCGAGCGTCGCGACCGGGTCGAATGCCTCGCCGGGGAACACCATCGCCGCCCCCTTCGACACGCAAGCGAGCACGGCCAGCACCATCCCGAAGCAGTGATACAGCGGCACCGGGATGCAAAGCGAGTCCTGTTCGGTGAAGCGCATCGCCATCGCGATCGAGCGCGCATTGTTGACGACGTTGCGATGCGTGAGCGTCGCGCCCTTCGGGCTGCCGGTCGTGCCGCTCGTGAACTGGATATTGATCGGATCGGTGGCCGCAAGCGTCGCGCCGATCGCGTCGAGCCGCGCGACATCGAGCGTGTCGCGGCCGCGCGCCATCACGTCCGCGAAGCGGAACATGCCGGCCGGCGCGACCTCGCCCATCGATACGACCGTGCGCAGGCTCGGCACGCGCGCCGCATGCAGGTCACCCGACGTCGCGCTCGCGAGCTCCGGCGCGATCGCCTGCAGCATCTCGACGTACGCCGACGTCTTGAAGCGCTCGGCCGCGATCACGGCCTTGCAGCCGACCTTGTTCAGCGCGTATTCGAGCTCCGCGAGCCGGTAGGCCGGGTTGATGTTGACGAGGACCGCGCCGATGCGCGCGGTCGCGAACTGCGTGAGCAGCCATTCGCTGCGGTTCGGCGACCAGATGCCGACGCAATCGCCCTTCGCGATCCCGAGCGCGGCCAGGCCCGCCGCGAGCGCGTCGACCTCGTGCGTGAATTCGCGCCAGGTCCAGCGTACCTGCTGTTCGCGGAACACGACGGCCGGACGATCGGGAAAGCGATCGGCTGTGTCGAGCAGGAACCGGCTGATCGTCGCTTCGGATAGCGGCACGTCGGTCGCGCCGCGCACGTACGACAGTCCGTTTTCGGGCGCGATCAGCGCCCCCAAGCCAAGGTCTGCTGCCATCGATGTCTCCGTCCGTTTTTGTCTGATCGGCCCGGCACGCGACTGATGCGCGCGCCTGCTCCGCCGCGATCGCGGCGGGCAGCCTCTGCACGGATGATGCCGCGCTCCGCTGACGACACTCTGACAGTAAATCGCGGCGGCCGGATGAAATAGCACGACCGGACGATATGATCCGGCCCGCAAAAAACAGACGAAAACGACACACGAAAAAAAAAGCAGCCCGAAGGCTGCTTTCTTTCGCGGGATACGCGTGCGCGGCTCAGTGCCGGCTGCGAATCTTCGCCAGACGCTGGATCGCCTCGAGCTGCGCCATCGCGGTCGCGAGCTCGGATTGCGCCTTTGCGAGGTCGAGGTCCGACTTCGCGTTCTGCAGCGTTTCCTCGGCACGCTTGCGCGCTTCCTCGGCTTTCGCCGCGTCGAGGTCCTTGCCGCGGATCGCGGTATCGGCGAGCACCGTCACGGCGCCCGGCTGCACTTCGAGAATGCCGCCTGCGACGAACACGAATTCGTCGTTGCCGCCCTCGACTTCGATGCGCACCGCACCCGGACGAATCCGCGTGATCAGCGGCGTGTGACCCGGCAGAATACCCAGCTCACCCGTTTCGCCCGGCAGCGCGACGAATTTCGCCTCGCCCGAGAAGATCTGCTCTTCCGCGCTGACGACGTCTACTTTGATGGTTGCCATATCGACTCCTGCCGACGGGAGTTAGCGCTTTAGCGCTTACGCCCGTCCCATGCCGCGCTTGGAAAGAGTTGGCGCTTCGGCGCTTACTCTTTCCTCGCGGCGGTCGATCGGAGCGGGCACTTGCGCACCTGCGCCGATCCCATGCACGGCGGGTTGAGCGTGTTGCAGCGGCATGGCTGCCGGAATTATCAGTCGGACTTTTAATCCCGGTCGGACCACGCCAGCACGACTCACTCGAACCCTTACGAGATCTTCTTGGCCTTTTCGAAGGCTTCGTCGATCGTGCCGACCATGTAGAACGCCTGTTCCGGCAGGTGGTCGCACTCGCCGTCGACGATCATCTTGAAGCCACGGATCGTTTCCTTCAGCGGCACGTACTTGCCCGGCGAGCCCGTGAACACTTCAGCGACGTGGAACGGCTGCGACAGGAAACGCTGGATCTTACGTGCACGTGCGACCGACAGCTTGTCTTCCGGCGACAGTTCGTCCATGCCCAGAATCGCGATGATGTCGCGCAGTTCCTTGTAGCGCTGCAGCGTCTGCTGAACGCGACGGGTGATCGAGTAGTGCTCTTCACCGATCACGTTCGGGTCGATCTGGCGCGACGTCGAGTCGAGCGGGTCGACCGCCGGGTAGATACCCAGCGAAGCGATGTCACGCGACAGCACGACGGTTGCGTCCAGGTGGCCGAAGGTGGTCGCCGGCGACGGGTCGGTCAAGTCGTCCGCAGGGACGTACACGGCCTGAACCGACGTAATCGAGCCCTTCTTGGTCGACGTGATGCGTTCCTGCAGCTTGCCCATTTCTTCAGCCAGCGTCGGCTGATAGCCCACTGCCGACGGCATACGGCCGAGCAGTGCCGACACTTCGGTACCGGCCAGCGTGAAACGGTAGATGTTGTCGACGAAGAACAGCACGTCGAGGCCTTCGTCACGGAAGTGCTCGGCCATCGTCAGGCCGGTCAGCGCGACGCGCAGACGGTTGCCCGGCGGCTCGTTCATCTGGCCGTACACCAGCGCGACCTTGTCGAGAACGTTCGAGTCCTTCATTTCGTGGTAGAAGTCGTTCCCTTCACGGGTACGCTCGCCCACGCCCGCGAACACGGAGTAACCGCCGTGTTCCTTCGCGATGTTGTTGATGAGCTCCATCATGTTGACGGTCTTGCCCACGCCAGCACCGCCGAACAGGCCCACCTTGCCGCCCTTCGCGAACGGGCAGATCAGGTCGATGACCTTGATACCCGTTTCGAGCAGTTCGGTCGACGGCGACAGTTCGTCGAACGCCGGAGCCTTCTGGTGGATCGAACGCGTATGTTCGCTTTCGATCGGGCCGGCTTCGTCGATCGGACGGCCGAGCACGTCCATGATACGACCGAGGGTCGGCTTGCCGACCGGCACCGAAATCGGCTTGCTCGTGTTCTTCACGGTCAGGCCGCGGCGCAGGCCGTCGGATGCACCCAGACAAATGGTACGGACCACGCCGTCGCCCAGCTGCTGCTGGACTTCGAGCGTCAGTTCCGAGCCATCGAGAATGAGCGCGTCGTAGATCTTCGGCATGCTGTCGCGCGGGAATTCCACGTCGATAACGGCGCCGATGCACTGTACGATCTTGCCTTCTACCAAAGCAGCAGTACTCATCGCTTTTCCTTTAAATACCTGATTCTTTACTCGCGCAAAGGCGCAGTTGTCGTCCCGGGCGCGCGCTTAAACAGCGGCTGCGCCGCCGACGATCTCCGACAGTTCTTTCGTGATCGCGGCCTGGCGGCTCTTGTTGTATACGAGCTGCAGTTCGCTGATCACCGTCTTCGCGTTGTCGGACGCGGCCTTCATCGCGACCATCCGCGCCGATTGCTCGGACGCCATGTTCTCCGCGACGGCCTGGTACACCAGCGCCTCGACGTAACGCACGAGCAGTTCGTCGACGACTGCCTGCGCGTCCGGCTCGTAGATGTAGTCCCACGACGTGGCCGGCGTACCGTCATCGGCTTCGAAGTGTTCCGACGACAGCGGCAGCAGCTGCTCGATCACGGCTTCCTGCTTCATCGTGTTGACGAAGCGCGTGTAAGCGATATAGACCGCCGCCAGCTTGCCTTCCGAGTACAGGTCGAGCTGCGTCTTCACCGCGCCGATCAGCTTGTCCAGATGCGGGGTGTCGCCGAGGTGCACGACCTGCGACAGCACCTTCGCGCCGAAGCGGTTCAGGAACCCGAGGCCCTTGCTACCGATCGCGGTGGCTTCGACCTTCTGGCCCTTCTCTTCCAGCTCCTTGAACTTCTGCACCGTCGCACGCAGCACGTTGGTGTTCAGACCGCCGCACAGACCCTTGTCCGTCGTGACGAGGATGATGCCGGCCGTCTGCGCGCCTTCGTTCGCCACCATGAACGGGTGGCGGTACTCCGGGTTCGCGCGGCTCATGTGCGCGGCGATGGCACGGACCTTGTCCGCATACGGACGAGCGGCGCGCATGCGTTCCTGCGCGCGACGCATCTTCGATGCGGCCACCATCTCCATCGCCTTCGTGATCTTGCGCGTGTTCTGCACGCTCTTGATCTTGCCGCGAATTTCCTTCATTCCAGCCATAGCTTGCTCCTTGACCGAAGCGGCGCGGGCGCATCAGCACCCGCGCGGCCTCAGTGTGTCACTCGCGGATCAATAGGCACCGGACTTCTTGAAGGATTCGATCGCCGCGCGCAGCGCGCCTTCGTCGTCCTTCGAGAGATCCTTGGTGTCTTCGATGCGCTTGATGAGGTCAGCGTGGCTGGTCTTCAGGTTGTCGCGCAGGCCCTTCTCGAACGACAGCACTTGCTTGACGTCGAGATCGTCGAGGTAGCCGTTGTTCGCGGCGTACAGCGACACGGCCAGTTCCCACACCTGCAGCGGCTGGTACTGCGGCTGCTTCAGCAGTTCCGTCACGCGGCGGCCGCGCTCGAGCTGCTTGCGGGTCGCTTCGTCGAGGTCCGATGCGAACTGCGCGAATGCTGCCAGTTCACGGTACTGCGCGAGGTCGGTACGGATACCGCCCGACAGCTTCTTCACGACCTTCGTCTGCGCGGCGCCACCGACGCGCGACACCGACACGCCGGCGTTGATTGCCGGGCGGATGCCTGCGTTGAACAGGTCGGTTTCCAGGAAGATCTGGCCGTCGGTAATCGAGATCACGTTCGTCGGAACGAACGCGGTCACGTCGCCAGCCTGCGTTTCGATGACCGGCAGTGCCGTCAGCGAGCCGCTCTTGCCCTTCACTTCGCCGTTCGTGAACTTCTCGACGTACTCTTCCGACACGCGAGCAGCACGCTCGAGCAGACGCGAGTGCAGATAGAACACGTCGCCCGGGTACGCTTCACGGCCCGGCGGGCGGCGCAGCAGCAGCGAGATCTGACGGTATGCCCAAGCCTGCTTGGTCAAGTCGTCATAGATGATCAGCGCGTCCTGGCCGCGGTCGCGGAAGTATTCGCCCATCGTGCAGCCGGCGTACGGTGCCAGGTACTGCATTGCGGCGGAATCCGATGCCGAAGCGGCGACGACGATCGTGTATTCCATCGCGCCCGTTTCTTCGAGCTTGCGCACCACGTTCATGATCGACGAAGCCTTCTGGCCGATCGCGACGTAGATACAGATCAGGTCCTTGCCCTTCTGGTTGATGATCGCGTCGAGCGCCACCGCGGTCTTGCCGCACTGACGGTCGCCGATGATCAGCTCACGCTGGCCACGGCCGATCGGCACCATCGCGTCGATCGACTTGATGCCCGTCTGCACCGGCTGCGACACCGACTTGCGCCAGATCACGCCCGGGGCGATCTTTTCGATCGCGTCGGTCAGCTTCGCGTTGACCGGGCCCTTGCCGTCGATCGGGTTGCCGAGCGCATCGACCACGCGGCCGACGAGTTCCGGACCAACCGGGACTTCCAGAATGCGGCCCGTCGTCTTGACGATGTCGCCTTCCGAGATGTGTTCGTATTCGCCGAGAATCACCGCGCCGACCGAGTCGCGCTCGAGGTTCAGCGCGAGGCCGAACGTGTTGCCCGGAAACTCGAGCATTTCGCCCTGCATCACGTCCGACAGGCCGTGGATGCGCACGATACCGTCGGTCACGGAGATCACGGTGCCCTGGTTGCGAACGTCTGCGCTCGCTTCAAGGCCCTGGATCCGGCTCTTGATCAGCTCGCTGATCTCAGAGGGATTGAGTTGCATTATTCGCTCCTGATAGTCAATTCTGTTGCGTGCCGGCGTGGCGCTCAGGCGGTCAAGGCAGCCTGCATCGATGCGAGGCGCGCGCGAACCGAGGTGTCGAGCACTTCGTCGCCGACCGTCACGCGCACGCCGCCGATCAGCGACGAATCGACTTCGACCGTCGGCTTCAGCTTGCGCTTGAACTTGCGTTCGAGGCCAGAGACGAGACTTTCGAGATCCGCGCCGTTCAGCGGGAATGCGCTCACGATCTCGGCGTCGGCTGCACCTTCACGCTCGTTCTTGAGCGCCTCGAACTGCTCGGCGATTTCCGGCAGCAGCGCGATGCGATGATTGTCGACCAGCATCTGCACGAAGTTCTTCGCTTCGGCGCCGGCCGCGACCGGCGACTTCACCGCAGCAAGCAGCAGCTCGGCCACTTGCGTGCGCGTCACCTTCGGGCTCGACGCGACCGACAGCACTTCCGGCAGACGCGCAACCTGGGCCAGCTCTTGCACGAGCGTGGACCAGGCGGCGATGTCACCTCCCTCGGCCACGCGGAACAGCGCTTCTGCGTAAGGGCGGGCGATGGTTGCAAGTTCGGCCATGATCAGAGCTCGGCTTTCAGTTGATTCAGCAGTTGGGCGTGGGCCGTTTGATCGACTTCGCGCTTCAGGATCTGCTCGGCGCCCTTCACGGCCAGCGAGGCGACTTCGCCACGCAGCGCTTCGCGCGCCTTCACGATTTGCTGTTCTGCTTCCGCTTTCGCCTGGGCGACGATGCGGGCGGCTTCAGCCTGGGCGTTGGCCTTGATTTCCTCGGCGACCGCCTGGGCACGCTTTTCGGCGTCGGCGATGCGCTGCTGGCCGTCGTTGCGGGCCTGCGCGAGTTCCTGGTCCACGCGCTTGTGCGCTGCGTCGAGTTCCGCCTTGCCCTTCTCCGCGGCTGCGAGGCCGTCGGCGATCTTCTTCGAACGTTCGTCGAGGGCGTTGATCAACGGCGGCCACACGAACTTCATCGTGAACCACGCGAGGACCAGGAACACGACCATTTGCGCAAACAGAGTTGCGTTGAGATTCACGGTGTTTCCTTATCTGCTATTCCGGAAAAATGAAACGGTAAGGCGCTCATCGAGTTGCATTCGATCAGCGCCCCAAGTCTCCGTTCCGCCCTGCGCCGGCTTGCGCCGGACGCATATTTCCGAGGAACCTTAGCCTGCGACGAGCTTCGACAGGAGCGGGTTCGCGAACGCGAACAGCATTGCGACACCAACACCGATCAGGAATGCAGCGTCGATCAGGCCGGCCAGCAGGAACATCTTCGTTTGCAGCGGGTTGATGAGTTCCGGCTGACGCGCGCAGGCTTCGATGTACTTGCCACCCATCAGCGCGATACCGATACAGGCGCCGATTGCACCCAGGCCGATGATGATGCCGATACCGATGGCGGTCAGACCCTGGATGTTGGCGATGTAAGCTTGCATGATCACTCCTTTGTGAAAAGACTTGGAACTGAGATTTAAAAAACTAAAACGGAAACTCTTTTTTGCACGCCGCGCTTAGTGCTTGTCGTGCGCCTGGCCGAGATACACCAGCGTCAGCATCATGAAAATGAATGCCTGCAACAGAACAATCAGGATGTGGAAGATTGCCCAGACGCTACCCGCGATCACATGACCAACGAAGCCGAGGAACGTTGCGTCGCCACCGAAGCTCCACATGCTGCCGAGCAGGGCGATCAACAGGAACAACAGCTCACCCGCGTACATGTTGCCGAACAGCCGCATGCCGAGGGAGACGGTCTTCGCGAGATATTCGACGATGTTCAGCGCGAGGTTCGGGATCCACAGCAGCGGGTGGGCGCCAAACGGGGCCGACAGCAGCTCATGCACAAAGCCGCCCGCGCCCTTGATCTTGATGCTGTAGTAGATCATCAGGACGAACACGCCGAGCGCGATGCCGAGCGTGCCGTTCAGGTCGGCCGTCGGGACGATGCGATGGTGGGAAATCATGTCCGACAGACCGAGCAGGCCGATCACGCGGCCCGGCAGGTCGACGGGGAGAAAGTCGAGGGCGTTCATCAGCGCGACCCACACGAACACCGTGAGGGCGAGCGGAGCGATGAAGGTGCGGTTGCCGTGGACGATGGCCTTCGATTGGTCTTCGACCATTTCGACGAGCATCTCGATCGCGCACTGGAAGCGGCCCGGCACGCCCGAGGTCGCCTTGCGGGCGGCCAGACGCAGCAGGAGGATCGTCACGATGCCGCACACGATCGACCAGAACAGCGTGTCGAGGTTCCAGACGTGGATGTCGAAAATCGACGTCTGATGCGAGGTGGAGAAATTCTGCAAGTGGTGCGCAATGTACTCGGACGGATCCGGACCGCGCGTGCCTTCGCTAGCTGCCATATCGTTAATGCCACCCAAATTGTCGAAAATCGTTTTGCCCCGTTCCGCAATACGCTATTGCGGGAACGGGCCGGTGCGGTTCGTTGTCGAAACCGCACGCTGCTTGTTGCTTACCGCCAGGCCAGCGCGATCCAGTACGTCTTCAGCACGACGAGGTAGGTGACGAGGAGTGCCGGCCAGTGCACGCCGGCATAGCCGTACGCCACTGCGGCGAACATCCCGACCGTCACGCCGAGCTTCAGGGCTTCGCCCATCACCCAGCTCATCACGGTGGCCGAGCCACCTGCCTTCAGTCGTGCCACGAACAACGCGCTTGGCACCCAGCCGATCGCCCCGCCCAGAAACGCGGATTGCGCAGCGGCGCCCGGCGACTTTGAAAACAGCCACCACGCCAGCGTTGCAACCAGGGACAAGACCACCTGCGCGATCACCACCTTGTAGGGGGTTACGCGCGACGGCTTGCTCACGTTCGGCCCGAACAGCCTCTCGGCTTCCGTCCGCGTGAGCGGAACGATGTTGTTATCTTGTTGCTCGGCATCCCAGTCGTCACCATCGGACTCGCGCCGCTCGCCGGCCGCTGAAGCGGTGCGTTGCGCTCGGTGATCATCGTGCCCGTCGTTCGGCGCCTGACCCGCCATCGCAATCTTCCGCAAAATCCTTGAACCCGGCCCCAAGCTTTCCGAAAGCTTTCAGGGGTGCCTAGCTAACAAATCCGGGCGATTGTAAGCGATAGTTGCAAGTGATTCAAGGCTTTAGACGCGACAAAAACCTGCGTAAAACGACGCCTCATCATGTGAAAAACACGCGAATCTACGACGTCCGATAACAGTTGTAAGGTCGGTTCTTTGCAGCCGTATTTCTTGCGCGAAAAAGTCCGGCGGCGAGGCAACGACGCGACATCGATGCCTGGTGCGGGTGCCACCGCCGCGACGCGGTTGCAGCAGGAATTCTGCTGTGGCTCGGCCACGGGAAATGACTCGACGCATCGATGCGGGACAGGCCAAATACTGTGACCACCCCCTCGAACGCGATGCGCGAAATACGCTCGGCTGCGCGCGAGCCGATGGTCGCAATCAGTTGTTGTGCCGCCACAGAAGATCGACTGTGAATCGACGCACTTATCAACAGCCCGCGTTTCGCCATGACCGCCGACGCCGTGCGCCCTCCCCGCCAAGCTCGCAGCCCGCCCGCACCGCACTTGTCCGAATCGCTCAGCCGTGAACGAGCAACCACGCACCCAGTGCCGCGCTCACCAGCGCGAACGGAATCGACACGAGGTGAAACGGCAGCCACATGCGCGGCTCCTTCGCGAGACGCACCGCGATCAGGTTCGCGAGCGAGCCGATCGCGAAACCGAAGCCGCCGACCGATACGCCGAATGCGAGCGCACGCCAGTCGTGCGTGAATTCCGACAGCAGGATCGCCGCCGGCACGTTGCTGATGCCCTGTGACAGCACCGCGCCTGCCGCGAACACGCGCAGCGGCGAATCGAGATGGGTCCGCGCGATCGCGTCGTGGACGACGGGCAGCGCGGCCGCGCTGCGCAGCACGACGAACATCAGCACGAAGATCAGCAGCAGCAACCAGTCGATCTTCAGGACTGCATCGCGTTTTGCCACCAGCAACGCGATCACGACGGCAATCAGGCCCGGCACCGGACGGTGCGCGTCGGCGAGCAGCACGAACGCACCGAACAGCACCGCCGCAAGCAGCGCATGCGTGCGCTGCACGGGAACGACCTCGACATCTCCGGACAGGTCGAGCGGCTGTGCGCGAAACGCGCACGCCGTCAGCACGAGCAGCAAGGCCATCAGCGCGAGGGCAAGCGGCCCGAGCTCGACGACGAAGCGGCCGAACGACATGCCGCTCAATTGCCACAGGAACAGGTTCTGGGGATTGCCGAGCGGCGTCGCGACGGACCCGGCATTGACGGCAAGCGCAACCACGATCACGAGCCGGCGGAACGGCAACGGCGTCAGCGCGCGCAGCGACACCATCAGCGGCACGACGACGAACAGCGCGACATCGTTGGTGAGCCACATTGCGAGCACCGCCGCAAACACGACGAGCAGCATCGCGAGCCCGCGCTCCGAATGCACGTGATGCACGATGCGATGTGCGAGCCACATCAGGCACCCGGACAACTCGAGCGCCTTGGTCAGCATCAGCAAACCCGCGAGCGTCGCAACAGTCTGCCAGTCGACGCGATCGACCAGTGCGGCGATTGGTTGCGGACGCAACCATTGCAGAATAATCAGTGCAAGCGCCAGCACCGACAGCACCGGCTCCTGCAACAGCCAGCCAAGCCACCGGCGCGGCGCTACCGCGCCCGTGTTCACCATCGATCCCGCCTCGTCATTCTTCAGTTGCGACGTTGCCGCGCAGGCGCATGAGGATGCCCTCGAGCGCATCGAGGTTGCCGAAGTCGATCATCACCTGCCCTCGCCCGCGGCGGCCGAGCTTGATTTTCACCGTCGACGCGAGCAGGTCGGACAACTCTTCCTCAAGACGGCGCGTGTCGCGGCCGCCGTCATCCTTCGCGCGCGCCTTCACGGCCGGCACTTCCTTGGTCGTGTGCGCAACCAGCTTCTCGGTCTCGCGCACCGACATGCGCTTGTTGACGACCTGGTGCGCGAGCGTGATCTGCGTCGCCGCGTCGACCGCGAGCAGCGCACGCGCATGGCCCATGTCGAGATCACCGGCCAGCAGCATCGTTTGCACCGGCGACGCGAGGTTCAGCAGGCGCAGCAGGTTCGACACGGCGCTGCGCGAACGGCCGACCGATTCGGCCGCCTGCTCGTGCGTGAAACCGAATTCGTCGAGCAGGCGCTGGATACCGTGCGCCTCTTCCAGCGGGTTCAGATCCTCGCGCTGGATGTTCTCGATCAGCGCCATCGCGGCGGCGGCCTGATCCGACACGTCCTTCACGAGCACCGGCACTTCGTCGAGACCGGCCAGGCGTGCCGCGCGGAAACGGCGCTCGCCGGCGATGATCTCGTATTTGTCAGACGAAATGGGCCGTACCAGGATCGGCTGCATCACGCCTTGCGCGCGGATGCTGGCCGCCAGCTCCTGCAGGCTGCCTTCATCCATCCGCGTCCGCGGCTGGTACTTGCCGGCCTGCAGCTTGCCGAGCGCGAGCGTGTTCGGTGCCCCTTCGATCTTCACCGCTTCGGTGATGTCCGCACTGCCGCCGAGCAGCGCTTCGAGGCCACGTCCCAAGCCCTTCTTCTTTGGTACCGCGTTCATGTCTTTCTTCCTCGCTTCGCTCATGTCCGGATCACGACACCTCGAACGCGCGCACGCGGTCGATCATCTCGGCACCGAACTGGAGATACGCCTGCGCACCGCGCGAGTTGCGGTCGAACACGACGCCCGGCAACCCGTAACTCGGCGCTTCCGCCAGGCGCACGTTGCGCGGAATCACCACGTCGAACACCTTGTCGCCGAAGTGCGCTTTCAGTTGATCGGAGACTTGCTGCTGCAGCGTGATGCGCGGATCGAACATCACGCGCAGCAAGCCGATGATCTTCAGGTCGCGGTTCATGTTCGCGTGAACCTGCTTGATCGTGTTGACGAGATCCGACAGCCCTTCCAGCGCGAAGTACTCGCACTGCATCGGGATCACGACGCCGTGCGCGGCGCACAGTCCGTTCAACGTCAGCAGCGACAGCGTCGGCGGGCAATCGATCAGCACGAAGTCGTAGTCGTCGGCCACGTGTTCGAGCGCGGCTTTCAACCGACGCTCGCGATTGTCGATGCTGATCAGCTCGATCTCGGCACCGGACAGCTCGCGGTTGGCCGGCAGTACGTCGTATGTGACGCCTTCCGGACGCACCCGCGCGTCCGTCACCGATACGCCGTCGACCAGCACTTCGTACACGGTCGACTCGCAGGCGGCCTTGTCGATCCCGCTGCCCATCGTGGCGTTGCCCTGCGGGTCGAGATCGATCAGCAGGACTCGTTGCTCCTGCGCTGCAAGGCTTGCGGCGAGATTGACCGATGTCGTCGTCTTGCCGACGCCCCCCTTCTGGTTCGCAACGCAGAAGATCTTTGCCATCGTTGGTGTGTTCCCTTTACCTTCAAACAAACGGCGCGCTACCGCGCGCCTTCAATTCGCCACGTCGACGGCAACCTCGATCAGATGCCGTTCGGCATCGAGCATCGGTACCGCCAACCGTATCGTCTGCTTTACGCGACTGCCTTCCGGCAGCCGTGCAATTTCGTCATCCGGGTGGACACCCTTCATTGCCCAGATCGATCCGCCGGGCGCGACGAGATGTCGAGCAAGTTTAACGAAGTCGGATAGATCCGCGAAGGCGCGGGATACGATGATGTCGAATTTTTCCGGCACTTCGACACCCGGCTGCAGCGATTCGACCCGCCCGGTGACGACCGACAGGTTCGCGAGCTTCAGCTCCGCGCGCATCTGCGTCTGGAATGCAGACTTCTTCTGCACGATATCGTTCAGCGTCACCTGCCAGTCCGGCTGGACGATCGCCAGCACGATACCGGGCAACCCGCCGCCCGAACCGACGTCGAGCACGCGTGCCGATGCACGGTCACGTAGATGCGGAACGATGGAGAGCGAATCGAGAATGTGCTGGATCAGCATCTGCTTCGGGTCGCGGATCGCGGTCAGGTTGTAGACCGCGTTCCACTTGCCGAGCAGCGCGACATAGTCGAGCAGCTGGTTGCGTTGTGCATCCGTCAATGCGATGTCGAGCGCGGCCGTGCCGTCGACGAGCATCCCTTCGAGTACATCCCGATTAACCGCCGGCGCGCGACGCGCCGTCATTGTTGCGTCGGGACGGTGCCGTCCCCCTGCTCGGTCGCCTCTGCGGCGGTGCCGTTACGACGGCCGAGGCCACGGCGCTTCAGGTGCACCATCAGCAGCGAGATCGCGGCCGGCGTGACGCCCGAGATCCGCGATGCCTGCCCGATCGTTTCAGGCCGGAACTCATTGAGCTTCTGGCTCACTTCGAACGACAGGCCGCGAACCTCGCGGTAATCGATACCGTCCGGCAGGCGCGTGTTCTCATTCGCATCATTGCGTTCGATCTCGCTCGCCTGACGCTCGATATAGCCCTGATATTTGATGCCGATTTCCACCTGCTCCTTGATCTGCTCGAGCAGCACCGGATCGTCGGCAAGCGGCTCCGCCGGCGCCCATTCGCCACCCTTCAGGCCGCAGACGCCGTCGTAGCTAACGCCCGGGCGGCGCAGCAGCTCGGCGAGGCTGTACTCGTGATCGATCGCCTTGCCGAGCAACGCGGTCGCCTCTTCCGGCGGCAGCGTCTTCGGCGTGACCCACGTCGACTTCAGTCGTTCGGTTTCACGTGAAACAGCGTCGCGCTTCCGGCTGAATGCGTCCCAGCGCGCGTCGTCGACGAGGCCCAGTTCGCGGCCAAGCTCGGTCAGTCGCATGTCCGCATTATCTTCACGCAGGCTCAGGCGGTACTCCGCACGGCTCGTGAACATCCGGTACGGCTCGGCCACACCGCGCGTGACGAGGTCATCGACCAGCACGCCAAGGTAGGCCTGGTCGCGACGCGGGCACCATGCGTCCTTCTCCTGCACGTAGCGGCCGGCGTTCAGGCCAGCCAGCAGGCCTTGCGCGGCCGCTTCTTCGTAGCCGGTCGTGCCGTTGATCTGGCCCGCAAAGAACAGCCCGTTGATCGCCTTCGTCTCGAGCGACGCCTTCAGCGCGCGCGGGTCGAAGTAGTCGTACTCGATCGCGTAGCCAGGGCGCAGGATGTGCGCGTTCTCGAGGCCGCGCATCGAGTGCACGAGCTCAAGCTGCACGTCGAACGGCAAACTCGTCGAAATCCCGTTCGGGTAGAACTCGTTGGTCGTCAGCCCTTCCGGTTCGAGGAAGATCTGATGCGATTCCTTCGACGCGAACCGGTGGATCTTGTCCTCGATTGACGGGCAGTAACGCGGTCCGACGCCTTCGATCACGCCTGTATACATAGGCGAACGGTCGAGCCCGCCGCGAATGATGTCGTGCGTGCGCTCGTTCGTATGCGTGACCCAGCACGGCAGCTGCTGCGGATGCTGCTCCGCGCGGCCCAGGAACGAGAACACCGGAATCGGATCGAGATCGCCGGGCTGCTCGTCCAGCTTCGAAAAGTCGATCGAGCGGCCGTCGATACGCGGCGGCGTACCCGTCTTCAGGCGGCCCTGCGGCAGCTTCAGCTCCTTCAGGCGCGCCGACAGCGACACGGCCGCCGGATCGCCGGCGCGACCGCCGGTGTAGTTGTTCAGGCCGACGTGGATCTTGCCGTCGAGGAACGTACCGGCCGTCAGCACGACCGCACGTGCGCGGAAGCGGATGCCGATCTGCGTGACGGCGCCGACCACGCGGTCGCCCTCGACCATCAGGTCGTCGACGGCCTGCTGGAACAGCCACAGGTTCGGCTGATTCTCCAGCCGATGGCGGATCGCAGCCTTGTACAGGATGCGGTCAGCCTGCGCACGCGTCGCACGCACCGCCGGGCCCTTCGACGAATTGAGGATCCGGAACTGAATACCGCTCTCGTCCGTCGCGGCAGCCATCGCGCCGCCGAGCGCATCGACTTCCTTGACCAGATGACCCTTGCCAATGCCGCCGATCGACGGATTGCAGCTCATCTGGCCGAGCGTTTCGATGTTATGGGTCAGCAGCAGCGTCTTCGCACCCATACGGGCCGATGCCAACGCGGCTTCCGTGCCGGCGTGCCCGCCACCGACGACGATGACGTCAAATTCTGTGGGAAAAAGCATGGTGGATTCCGTACGCAGGACTGCGCACGAACCTATCTGAGAAATGTATGGGCCGAATTATAGCGGGTTCGCTTTTCACCCGAAGGCCATCCGAATGGTAGGGCCTGTTCATTTGACCGTTTTTTTGACCGATCGGCCAAGCTGTGCCGCCCACCCCCGCCCCCGCGCCTGCAACGCCAGCCTGACCTCGACGCACATCATCAAGCTGTGCAAAACCGGGCATCGGGCAGCGGCTCGCGAAACCCGACATCACCGCACCGTCACAGTATTTCCGATCGATAGCCTGGTACTTGTCCCCTGTGCAGTTCGTCTCGCGGCAATAACGAGCTGTCGCGCATGCACCGCTCGTTACCCTGTGCGCCCCGGCGCGATGGGCACCCGCTCCCATCACAGCACTTCCGCTTGTTGTTCCGGCACTTATCCCCAACCCTGGTTCACCGACGCATCGCCCTGCTCCCGGAAACAAAAACGGCGTGTTTCACGTGAAACACGCCGCCGATCTCCCGCCAACCGCCCCGACCATCAAGCCGTTTTTTTCGCCAGCCCGAGGTAGGTTTCGATCACCCGCGGATTCTGTGCCAGCTCAGCCGCCGGCCCTTCCAGCGCAAACTCTCCCGTCTCCAGTACATAGCCGTAGTCCGAGATCTGCAGTGCCGCCCGCGCGTTCTGCTCGATCAGCAGCGTCGCGACGCCTGTGCCGCGCAACGCGCTGATGATATGAAAAATCTCCTTCACGATCAGCGGCGCCAGCCCGAGGCTCGGCTCATCGAGCATCAGCAGGTCGGGCTTGCCCATCAGCGCGCGACCCACCGCAAGCATCTGCCGCTCACCGCCCGACAGCGTACCGGCTGCCTGCTTGCGTCGCTCCTTGAGCCGCGGAAACAGCGTGAACACGTGGTCGAGCTGGTCGAGGAAGTTCGATTCCCCCGCCAGCTTGCGGCGGTATGCGCCCAGCACGAGGTTGTCCTCCACGCTCATCGTGCTGAACAGCTCGCGCTTTTCCGGCACGAGACACATCCCGCGCGCGACGCGCTGCTCGACCGGCAGCGCACCCACGTCGTTGCCGCGGTACACCACCGCGCCCGACGCATGCCCGGTCACGGGCAATGCGCCCATGATCGCGTTCAGCAGCGTCGACTTGCCGGCCCCGTTCGGGCCGATCACGCTGACGATCTGCCCAGCGCCGACCTTGATCGCCGCACCGTGCAGCGCCTCGACCTTCCCGTACCGCACCGCCAGTCCCCGCACCTCGAGAATCGGCATCGTCGTGTCCGCCATCACTCCACCCCGCCCAGATACGCTTCGAGCACCGCCGGGTCCTGCTGCACGTCCTGCGGCAGCCCTTCCGCGATCCGCGTGCCGAATTCCATCACCACCAGCCGGTCGGTAAGGTTCATCACGAAATCCATGTCATGTTCCACGAGCAACACGCTCATTCCTTCGGCCTTCAAGCGCCGCAGCAGATCGGCGAGCTGCTGCTTCTCCTGGTAGCGCAGCCCGGCGGCCGGCTCGTCGAGCAGCAGCAGCGTCGGATCGCAGCACAGCGCGCGCGCGATCTCGAGAATCCGCTGCTGGCCGAGCGCGAGGCTGCCCGCTTCGTCGTACATGTGCCTTTCGAGCCCGACGCGGCGGATCTGCCGCGCCGCTTCGGCCAGCAACTGCGCTTCCTCGTGCGCATTGAGGCGCGCAACGCTGCGCCAGACGCCCGTATGGCCGCGCAGATGCGCGCCGATCGCGACGTTCTCGAGCACCGTCATCGTCGGCAGCAGCTTCACGTGCTGGAACGTGCGGCCGATCCCGCGCCGGACGATCTGGCGCGACGTGAGCCCGTCGATCCGCTCGCCGCGGAACGTGATCGTGCCGCCGGTCGGCTGCAGCACGCCGGTCACGAGGTTGAACGTGGTCGACTTGCCGGCGCCGTTCGGGCCGATCAGGCCGATGATCTGCCCCGCCTTCACGTCGAAACTGACGTCGTTGACGGCCACCAGCCCGCCGAACTGCTTGCGCGCGTTGTCGACGACGAGCAGCGGCTCGCCCGCCACGGGCTTCGCACGCTGCGGCAACGGATCGGCATGGTCGGGCACATGCGCGCGCGGCCCGCGCGGAAACAGCTTCGCGACGAACGGCCACACGCCCTGGCGCGCGTACTGCAGCAACAGCACCATCAGCACGCCGAACACGATGATCTCGAAGTTGCCTTCCGAGCCGAGCAGCTTCGGCAACAGCGTCTGCAGGTAGTCCTGCAGCACGGTGAGGATCGCTGCACCGAGCACCGCGCCCCATACATGCGACACGCCGCCGACGACGGCCATGAACAGGAATTCGATCCCATGGTTCAGCCCGAACGGGGTCGGATTCACCGCGCGCTGCAGATGCGCGTAGAGGAAGCCCGATACGGCCGCGAGCACGGCCGCGTAGATGAAGATCACGACGCGCATCCATGCGGTGTTCACGCCCATCGCCTCGGCCATCACGCCGCCGCCGCGCAGCGCGCGGATCGCGCGGCCGGGCCGGCTGTTGAGCAGGTTCTGCACCGAGACGATCGCCGCCAGCACGACGGCCCAGATCAGGAAGTACAGGCTGCGGCCGCTTCCGAGCTCGATGCCGAACAGGTTCAGCGCCGGTATCCCGTTGATCCCGTCGTACTTGCCGAGCAGCTCGAGGTTGCCGAACAGATAAAACAACGCGAGGCCCCATGCGATCGTGCCGAGCGGCAGGAAGTGCCCGGACAGGCGCATCGTGACCGCACCGAGCACGAACGCGACGAGCGCCGTCAGCACGACGCCGACGATCAACGCGAGCCACGGCGACACGCCGTATCGCGTGGTCAGGAACGCCGTCGCATACGCGCCGATGCCGACGAACGCAGCCTGCCCGAAGCTCGTCATCCCGCCGACCCCCGTCAGCAGCACGAGCCCGATCGCGACGATCGCGTAGAGGCCGATGTAGTTCAGCAGCGTGATCCAGTATTCGGGCACCTGCAGCGCGCCGGGCAGCACCGGCAGCGCGAACAGCACCACGAGAAACACCCAGAAGGTCTTGTTGCGTACCATCGTCTTCATCGCGTCACTCCTCTTCCTCTTCCGCGTGCGGCGTCGCGAAACTGCGCCACAGCAGCACCGGGATGATCAGCGTGAACACGATCACTTCCTTGTACGCGCTTGCCCAGAACGACGAATACGATTCGAGCACGCCGACCAGCAGCGAACCCGCGGCCGCGAGCGGATAGCTGACGAGCCCGCCGATGATCGCGCCGACGAAACCCTTCAGGCCGATCAGGAAGCCGGAGTCGTAATAGATCGTCGTCAGCGGACCGACGAGGATGCCGGACAGCACGCCGAGCCCTGCCGCCAGCGTGAACGCGAGCCGCCCTGCCTCGGTCGTGCCGATGCCGACGAGCCGCGCGCCGAGCCGGTTCACCGACGTCGCGCGCAGCGCCTTGCCGGCGATCGTGCGGCCGAAGTACACGTAGAGCGCACCGATCAGCACCAGCGCGGTCACGACCACGAGGACGCTCTGCACCGACACCGTCATGCTGCCGATCGCCAGCGACGCATCGGTGAATCCGTTGGTGCGCGAACCTTCCGCGCCGAACATCACGAGCCCGAGGCCGACCATCGCGAAATGGACGGCGACCGACACGATCAGCAGCAGCAGTGTCGTGCCTTCGGCGATCGGCTGATAGACGAGCCGGTAGACGAACGGCCCCATCGGCACGACGATCGCGAGCGTCAGTGCGATCTGCGCGAGCATCGGCATCGGCTGCGCGGCAAAGCTGCGCGTGATCGCGAACACCGCGAGCGGCAGCAGGACGTAGCGGCTGCCGAGCGTCGCGAGCGTGCGTCCGAGCTGATGGCGGCGTTCGCGATGCCGGATCATGCCGCCGACTTCGAGCAGGAAGCACGCGATGCCCATCACGAACAGCAGCCAGCAGGTGGCGGGAAATTTCTGCGCCTGCAACGCCGCAAGCGTGAGCGCACCATAGGCGACGAACTCGCCCTGGGGAATGAAGATCACCCGCGTGACGGAAAACACCAGCACGAGCGCCAGCGACAGCAATGCATAAATGGCGCCGGTCGTGATGCCGTCTTGCGCGAGGATCGCCGCAATCGAGAGATCCATACGTTTCGTGTATCGAGAATGCTGCGGAGAAACGGCGACGGGAACGACCCGCGCGCGGACGGCAAGACCGGGGGTCAGGCGTCGTGCGGCGGCGTCCCGGAAGTTCCATGCGGCGCGAGCACGAGCCGCCAGGCCCGCCGCGCCGCCGACGGCGCGCACGGCGCCGTTCGCGCCGCGCCCGCCGGTTTCACGTAATGCTTACTCGGCCTGCAGTTTCCACTTGCCGTCGACGATCTGCACCATCACGCGCGCACGCGTGTCGAAGCCGTTGTGGTCGGTCGACGTCATGTTGATCACGCCGTGCGACACGGGCAGATCCTTCACGCTCTCGAGCGACGCGCGCAGCGCCTCGCGGAACGCCTCGGTGCCCGGTTGGCCCTTCTTCAGCGCTTCCGGAATCGCTCGCTGCAGCAGCAGCCCCGCATCCCACGCATGGCCGCCGAAAGTCGCGAGCGAACCTGCGCCGTAGGCCTTCTCGTACGCGGCCTTGTAGCCGAGCGCCGGCTTCTTCACCGGACTCGAATCGGGCAGCTGGTCGGTCACGAGCACCGGGCCGGCCGGCAGGATCTCGCCTTCGCAATCCTTGCCGCACACGCGCAGGAAATCGTTGTTGGCGACGCCGTGCGTCTGGTACACCTTGCCCTTGTAGCCGCGCTCCTTCAGCGTCTTGGCCGGCAGCGCGGCCGGCGTGCCCGAACCGGCGATCAGCACCGCGTCCGGGTTCGAGCCCATCAGCTTCAGCACCTGCCCCATCACCGACGCGTCGGTGCGGTTGTAGCGCTCGTTCGACACGACCTTCAGCCCGTTCTTCGCGGCGGCCGCGTCGAACGTCTTGTACCAGCTGTCGCCGTACGCATCGGCGAAGCCGACGAAGCCGACCGTCTTCACGCCGTGCTTCGCCATGTAGCCGGCGATCGCATCGGCCATCAGCTGGTCGTTCTGCGGCACCTTGAACATCCATGCGCGCTTTGCGTCCATCGGCGCGATGATCTGCGCGCTCGCCGCAAGCGAGATCGTCGGCGTCTTGCCCTGCGACACCGGGTCGAGCATCGCGAGCGAGTTCGGCGTGACGGACGAACCGATGATGGCGTCGACGTGGTCCTCGTCGATCAGCTTGCGCACGTTCTGCACCGCGCGGCTCGTGTCGGACGCATCGTCGAGCACGATGTACTGGACGCTCTTGCCCGCGATTTCCTTCGGCAGCAGCGCGATCGTGTTCTTTTCCGGAATCCCGAGCGATGCGGCCGGCCCCGTCGCCGACAGCGTCACGCCGATCTTCACCTGTGCCGAGGCCGTCGCCGCCGCACACACGAGGCCCGCGGCAAGCAGAACCTCCATCCATCGATTCATCTTCATTGAGTTGTCTCCAAACGCTGCTCGAAAAATCCGCGGGTCGCTCGGGCGGCTCCCGGTCCTCAAACAAGTTAATAATTTAACTATCTCGCCGTGCCGCGCCTACGCTCGTTTTCCCGTGAAACGCCCGCACCGCGACCACGCCCCGGCGAGACCGCGTACGCGCGCGCCGCGGCGCGTTCCGAAGCGGTCGCTCGACCGCCACGATGCGCGGCAGCCATGTCGTCAGGATGAAGCAAGCGGAGCAATGCGGCTTGACGGGAACGGCGATCGATGCGGACGCAACGATCGCCGGAAGGTCGACCGGCCGGGCCGGGTCCGGCCACGCACACGGGCGGCGCAAGATCGGAAGACCGGCCGTTCATGCGAACGCGAGCGACGCGTCGGATGCGAACGCAACGACCGGAGAGACCGTCGTGCCGGCGAATCGCGCCAGAACGCGCATACCGGCCGCAGGACGGCTCGTGAAAGCCGGGGCATACCCGTGCGCCACCAACCCCGAACGAGCGGCGCCAACCGCCCCGCGTGCCCCGATCCATCGTCCTGCGCTTCTCATCCAACCGTACTCCCTCTTCTGCATTCTGCTTGTAGGAGAACTGCCGACCGATTTTCCCGACCGCACGGTCGGCGAAAGCTGAGTGTAACGGACGCTTTTTACGCACGCCAACCGGGTAAGCCCGGACGACATGCACGCGGCTGCGCGCCGGCCGCGATCGACTGGCGGGAATGGACGATAACGGGGGGACGGGGGGTGATGCGCGGGGTGATGCGAGGCGGAACACGGGCGCGCGAAACGCGGCGCCACTCGCCTGCACCATCGATGGAAATTCATGCACAACAAATGAAAAAGCGCTGTTGGATTCCGTCCAACAGCGCTTTGGGGTCCGGGCACTTTGTGCCTCGATTGTCTCCTCGTTCTCCACCTGCAAATTCGTTTCGCGGTGCATCAGAACTGAAACGAAGATTAAAGGACCTTTCACCCTGCGACAACTTAGCATTTACCCCTATGGTGCATCGCCGCACGAAAATGGGGCACCAGCCTTGCCGCGCGGCGCCGGCCCGAGGCCGCCGAGACGCCCTTCCCGGCCGCGCCGGATGGTGCTTCGCATCAACGGATCGCGATGCGCGACGGGATGCAATCAGGACGGCCTGAGCGTCTTGACCCGCGCGACCATCTCGCCGACGATCCCGCGCCGGAACGCAAGCACGCATGCGATGAAGATCAGGCCCGTGACGATCGTCGCGGATTCGCCGAGCGAGTGGAACCAGCCGATGCCCGTCAGCGATGCGAGCCATTCGCCGATGTCGCCGAGGCGGTCCTCCAGCGCGACGATCAGCGCCGCGCCGAGCAACGGCCCGAACAGCGTGCCCATCCCGCCGACGAGCGTCATCAGCACGACGAGGCCCGACATCGTCCAGTACGCGTCGGACAGCGTCTCGAAGCCGAGCACCAGCACCTTCATCGAACCGGCCAGCCCCGCGAGCCCGGCCGACAGGATGAACGCGAGCAGCTTGAAGCGGTCGGTGTCGTAGCCGAGCGAAATCGCACGCGCCTCGTTCTCCTTGATCGCGACGAGCACCTGGCCGAACGGCGAGTGCACGATCCGCACGATGAACGCGCACGCGGCGATGATCACCGCGAGCACGACGTAGTAGAGCGCGACGTCGTTCGACAGGTCGACCAGCCCGAACAGGTGCCCGCGCGGCACGCCCTGCAGCCCGTCCTCGCCGTGCGTGAACGGCGCCTGCAGGTAGATGAAGTAGACCATCTGCGCGAACGCGAGCGTGATCATCGCGAAGTAGATGCCCTGCCGGCGGATCGCGAACAGGCCGACCACGAGCCCGAGCAGCGTCGCGGCTGCGGTGCCGGCGAGCACGCCGAGCTCGGGCGTGAAGCCGAGCGTCTGGATGCCGTAGCCGGTCACGTAGCCGGCGGTCGCGAGGAACATCGCATGGCCGAACGACAGCAGCCCCGTATAGCCGATCAGCAGGTTGAACGCAGCCGCGAACAGCGCGAACGCGAGCACCTTCATCACGAACACCGGATACGCGCCGATGAACGGCGCGGCGAGCAGCGCGGCAAGCAGCACGCCGTAGAGCACTTTTCTCTGCATCATTTTTCCTTGCCGAACAGGCCCGCCGGGCGGATCAGCAGCACGATCGCCATGATCACGAACACGACGGTGGCCGATGCTTCCGGGTAGAACACGCGCGTGAAGCCCTCGATCACGCCGAGCAGCAGCCCCGTGATGATCGAGCCGAGAATCGAGCCCATCCCGCCGATCACGACCACCGCGAACACGGTGATGATCATCGGCTGGCCCATCAGCGGCGACACCTGGATCACCGGCGCGGCGAGCACGCCCGCGAATGCCGCGAGCGCGACGCCGAAGCCGTAGGTGAGCGTGATCATCATCGGCACGTTCACGCCGAACGCCTCGACCAGCTTCGGGTTCTCGGTACCGGCACGCAGATAGGCGCCGAGGCGCGTCTTCTCGATCACGAACCAGGTCGCGAGACACACCGCGAGCGATGCGACGACCACCCACGCGCGGTAGTTCGGCAGGAACATGAAGCCGAGATTGGTCGCGCCGGACAGCTGCGACGGCACGTCGTACGGCTGGCCGGACGCGCCGTAGATCGACCGGAACACGCCTTCGACGACGAGCGTGAGGCCGAACGTGAGCAACAGTCCGTACAGGTGATCGAGCTTGTACAGCCAGCGCAGCATCGAACGCTCGACCAGGATCCCGAACGCGCCGACGATCAGCGGCGCGAGCGCGAGCATCGCCCAGTACGGCAACCCGAAGTACGACAGCCCCATCCATGCGAGCATCGCGCCCAGCATGAACAGCGCGCCGTGCGCGAAGTTGATCACGTTGAGCAGCCCGAAGATCACCGCGAGCCCAAGGCTCAGGATCGCGTAGAACGAGCCGTTGACGAGCCCGAGCAGCAACTGGCTCAGCATCGCCGGCAACGGAATGCCAAAGATTTCCATCGACTTAGCCGTCAGAATGAGTTTCGTTGCGTGCGCAACGTTCATGCCGTCGCGCACGCGGTCGATGCAGCGGGCACATTGCTTCGGCCGCCGACGCGGCACGCCGAGGCGCGCCGCGACGCCGCGCCCACGCCTACTTCCATGCCGCGCAGCGCGTCTCCTGCTTGGTCGTGAACGCCTGCTCGCCCGGAATCGTCGCGAGCACCTTGTAGTAATCCCAGGGTTCCTTCGATTCCGACGGTTTCTTCACTTCCATCAGGTACATGTCGTGGATCATGCTGCCGTCCGCGCGAATGTAGCCCTTTGCATAGAAGTCGTTGATCTTCATCTTCTTCAGCTCGGCCATCACCTTGTCGGAGTCGGTCGTGCCGGCCGCCTGCACGGCCTTCAGGTACGTCGTCACCGACGAGTAGTCGGCCGCCTGCAGGCTCGACGGCATTTTCTTCATCTTGCCGAAGTAGCGCTGCGCCCACTGGCGCGCTGTCGCGTCGCGGTTCCAGTACCAGCTGTCGGTCAGCACGAGGCCCTGGGTCGTCTCGAGGCCGAGGCTGTGCACGTCGTTGATGAACATCAGCAGCGCGGCGATCTTCATCGTCTTCGTGATGCCGAACTCCTTCGCGGCCTTGATCGAGTTGATCGTGTCGCCGCCCGCGTTCGCGAGGCCGAGGATCTGCGCCTTCGACGACTGCGCCTGCAGCAGGAACGACGAGAAATCCGACGCGGACAGCGGATGACGCACCGTGCCGAGCACCTGGCCGCCGTTCGCCTTCACGACCTCCGCCGTGTTCTTCTCGAGCGCCTTGCCGAACGCATAGTCGGCGGTCAGGAAGAACCAGGACTTGCCGCCCTGCTTCACCACCGCCGAGCCGGTGCCCTTCGCGAGCGCCATCGTGTCGTATGCGTAGTGGACCGTGTACGGCGTGCACTGCTCGTTGGTCAGCGTGTCGGCGCCCGCGCCGATGTTGATGTAGACCTTCTTCTTCTCGGCCGCGACCTGGTTCATCGACAGCGCGGTCGCGGAGTTCGTGCCGCCGACCAGCAGGTCGAGCCCGCCGCGGTCCATCCATTCGCGCGCCTTCGACGCGGCGATGTCCGCCTTGTTCTGGTGATCGGCGTAGACGACCTCGATCGGCTTGCCGAGCACCTTGCCGCCGAAGTCGGCGACCGCCATCCGGATCGCCTCGAGGCCGCCCTGCCCGTCGATGTCCGCGTAAAGCCCCGACATGTCGGTGATGAAGCCGATCTTCACGCTATCCGCGGCGTGTGCGGCGCCGGTGGTCAACGCTGCGGTCGCGACCGCGAGACACGCGTGTGCGAGGGTCTTCATTTTCATTGACGTCTCCTGTTGTTCTGATGCGTTGTGGTTATTCGAGGCCGCCACGGCTAGCGGCAAGGGAAACGGGGCGGCGTCACACCCCGAGCAGGTCGTGAAGGATCGGCATCTTGCCTTCCAGTTCGGATGAGCGGAAATGCTCGACGATGCGGCCATGCTCCATCACGTAGAAGCGGTCGGCGAGCGGCGCGGCGAAGCGGAAATTCTGTTCGACCATCACGACCGTGTAGCCGCGAGCCTTCAGCGCGACGATCATCCGCGCGAGCGCCTGCACGATCACCGGCGCGAGGCCTTCGGATATCTCGTCGAGCAGCAGCAGGTTCGCGCCGGTGCGCAGGATTCGCGCCACCGCGAGCATCTGCTGCTCGCCGCCTGACAGCCGCGTGCCCTGGCTCTGCCGGCGCGACGCGAGATTCGGGAACATCGCGTAGATCTCGTCGAGCGACATCGCATGCTCGCTCGGTCCGATCGGCGGCGGCAGCATCAGGTTCTCCTCGCACGACAGGCTCGAGAAGATCCCGCGCTCCTCCGGGCAATAGCCGACGCCGAAATGCGCGATGCGGTGCGTCGCGAGGCCGATCGTCTCGTTGCCCGCGACCTTGATCGAGCCGCTGCGGCGGCCGGTGAGGCCCATGATCGCGCGCAGCGTCGTGGTGCGGCCCGCACCGTTGCGGCCGAGCAGCGTGACGACCTCGCCGCGATGCACGCTCAGGTCGACACCGTGCAATATGTGGGATTCCCCGTACCAGGCCTCGAGGCCCGTGATCTCCAGCGCGGGCGTGCCGCTTTCGACGCCGCTCAATTCGCGTTCCTCCCGTTCGCTGTGCTTCATGCGTGCGCCCCCGCGAGCGCCGCGTCGGCGCTGCCCATGTAAGCCTCGATCACGAGCGGATTCTTCGACACTTCCGCATACGAGCCTTCGGCCAGCACCTCGCCGCGCTGCAGGACGGTGATCGTGTCGGAGATGCCCGCGATCACGTTCATGTTGTGCTCAACCATCAGGATCGTGCGGCCGCTCGCGACCTTCTTGATCAGCGCGGTCACGCGGTCGACGTCCTCGTGGCCCATCCCCTGCGTGGGCTCGTCGAGCAGCATCAGTTCGGGTTCCATCGCGAGCGTCGTCGCGATCTCGAGCGCGCGTTTGCGGCCGTAGGCGAGCTCGACGGTCGGCACGTGCGCGAAATCGGTGAGGCCGACCTGCGTGAGCAGGTCCATCGCACGATCGTCGAGGCGCCGCAACGTGCGCTCGCTGCGCCAGAAATGGAATTCGGTGCCGAGCGCGCGCTGCAGGCCGATGCGCACGTTCTGCAGTGCGGTCAGGTGCGGGAATACCGCCGAGATCTGGAATGAACGGATGATGCCGCGGCGCGCGACCTGCGCGGGCCGCTCGTCGGTGATGTCGATCCCGTTGAAGACGATCTGACCGGCCGTCGGTGTCAGGAACTTGGTCAGCAGGTTGAAGCAGGTGGTCTTGCCCGCGCCGTTCGGTCCGATCAACGCATGGATCGCACCGCGGCGCACACGCAGGTTGACGCCGTTCACGGCGGTGAAGCCCCTGAACTCCTTCGTCAGTCCGCGTGTTTCCAGAATCGTGTCGCCGAGAATCATGTTCCCTTCCGTACGAAGTCAGGCAATGCACCGGGAAGATTCGCGCAAGCGACCGAGAACAGGTCTGCGGATGAGCGGGCTGCCCCGGACGCCATATTACGCATCGAGGGTGGTCTCCCGCGCCGACGCGTATGCACACTGCGCAACATTGTCGCCCTGTTGGTGCAGTGCAATCATCGGGATTTGCACTTATAGGGCTGGCCGCCGTATCGGACGTATCGGACGCGGCCGTGCGCGAATTGCCGGCGCGCCTTTTTTGACACGCGCATCATCGGCAGTCGCGCGTCCGCACGACCCGTGCCCGCTCGAACGCGGACATATTGCGCCGCGCGTCATGTCGCCGCGCAACAAAAAGGCCGCGTGAAATACGCGGCTTGCGGCGCAATCGCCGTTCACGTCGTCGATCCGCCGCGTTCCGCACGCGCCATCTTGTTTCGCATAGCGAATCAGCGGGCGCCCGGATGACGGCCCGCTGTCGAGCCTGTCAGCGTGGTGTCATGCCGCCGTCACCGCCGCGTCCGTGCGCACCTGCGTCGCTTCGTGCGCCGCGCGTCGATCGGCGCGGATCATGTCGCTCGCGCGCTCAGCGATCATCAGCGTTGGCGAATTCGTGTTGCCCGACGTGATGAACGGCATCACCGATGCATCGACGATGCGCAGCCCCGCGATGCCGCGCACGCGCAGCCGGCTGTCGACGACGGCGCGCTCGTCGTCCGCGCGCCCCATCCGGCACGTACCGACCGGATGGAAGATCGTGGTGCCGACCGCGCCCGCCGCTTCGATCAGTTCGGCTTCGGTCCGGTACTGCGTGCCCGGCAGGATTTCTTCCGGACGGTAGCGCGCGAGCGCCGGCGCGGATGCGATCCGGCGCGTGAGGCGCAGCGCGTTCGCGGCGACATGGCGATCGTGGTCGGTCGACAGGTAGTTCGGCGCGATCGACGGCGCCACGCCCGCATCGGGGCTCGCGACGTGCACGCTGCCGCGCGAGCTCGGCCGCAGATGGCAGACGGAGGCCGTAAAGGCGTTGAAGCGATGCAGCGGCTCGCCGAAGCGCTCGAGCGACAGCGGCTGCACGTGGTATTCGAGATCGGGGCGCGTGAGCGCGGGATCGTCCGGATCGGACTTCGCGAACGCGCCGAGTTGCGACGGCGCCATCGACATCGGCCCGCGCTGCAGCAGCGCATATTCGGCACCGATCATCAGCTTGCCCCACCAGTGCGCGGACAGGGTGTTGAGCGTGCGCACGCCATCGACGCGAAACGCCATCCGCAACTGCAGGTGGTCCTGCAGGTTCTCGCCGACGCCGGGCAGGTCCTGCACGACGTCGATGCCGAGCGCCTGCAGCCGCGCACCCGCACCGATGCCCGACAGTTCGAGCAGCTGCGGCGAATTCACCGCGCCGGAGGTCAGCAGGACTTCGGCGCGTGCACGCGCGACGTAATCGGTGCCGCCGCCGCGATACTCGACGCCGACTGCGCGCCGCCCGTCGAAGATCACGCGCTGCGCGTACGCGCCGGTGATCACCGTCAGGTTCGGGCGCGTCATCGCGGGCCGCAGGAACGCCTTCGACGTATTCCAGCGCACGCCGCGCTTCTGGTTCACCTCGAAATAGCCGACCCCCGAATTGTCGCCGCGGTTGAAATCGTCGGTCGCGGGAATGCCCGTCTGCTGCGCGGCCTGCGCGAACGATTCGAGGATCTCCCAGCGCAGCCGCTGCTTCTCGACACGCCAGTAGCCGCCCGCGCCGTGCGCATCGCTGGCGCCGGCATGGTGGTCCTCGCTGCGCTTGAAGATCGGCAGCACGCTGTCCCACGACCAGCCGGCGTCGCCGGTTTCCTGCGCCCAGCTGTCGTAATCCTCGCGCTGGCCGCGCATGTAGATCATCCCGTTGATCGACGAGCAGCCGCCGAGCACGCGCCCGCGCGGATACGACAGCGCGCGGCCGTTGAGCGCCGCCTCGGGCTGCGTCTTGTACAGCCAGTCGGTGCGCGGATTGCCGATGCAGTACAGATAGCCGACCGGGATGTGGATCCAGTGATAGTCGTCCTTGCCGCCCGCTTCGAGCAGCAGCACATGGATCTCGGGATCCTCGGTCAGGCGGTTGGCGAGCACGCAGCCCGCGGTGCCCGCGCCGACGATCACGTAATCGAATTCGCCCTCGAGCGTGCGTTGGGTACTCACGATATGTCTCCTCCCATGGCGTGGTTGGATGGTGTTGGCGCTTCAGCGCTGACTCCATCCCCACGGCGGTCGACCCGACTCAACGGCTTCAGCGCTGACTCGAGTCCGATGCAAAGCGCCTTGTCGTGCGCCGCGCGGCGCGATCCCGCGCGTCGTTTTCAGCATAGTGCGTCGCGGGCGACGCGATCGGAGAAGCGTACTCCGCCCGCCGGCCGCCGATCCAATGAGTTATGCTGAACTGCGTTATAAGCCGCACTCATATCACGACGATGGATCTCACCCTGCTCCGCGCGTTCGCGACGGTCGCCCGCGAAGGCAACCTGACGCGCGCCGCCGTGCAGCTGCACCTGACGCAGCCGGCCGTCAGCCTGCAGATCAAGCATCTGCAGGAAACGCTTGGCGTCACGCTGTTCACGCGCACGTCGCGCGGGCTCGCGCTCACGCGCGACGGCCAGACGCTGCTGCCGCACGCGGAGCGCGCGCTCGCCGCGGCCGCCGACGTGCAACGCGCCGCTGCCGCGCTGCGCCATGAAGTGCTCGGCCGGCTGCGGATCGGCACGATCCTCGATCCGGGCTTCCTGCGGCTCGGCGGCTTCCTGCGCGCGCTGGTCGAAACCCATCCGCAGATCGAGACCGCGCTGCGGCACGGGATGTCCGGCTGGGTACTCGAGCAGGTGCGTGCGCAGGCGCTCGACGTCGGCTATTACATCGGCCGGCCCGGCGAGGACGATCCGCGCGACGACGCGCTGTTCCACACGGTCACGCTCACGCGTTTCGAATACCGCGTGCTCGCGCCGGCCGGCTGGAAGGAGCGTGTACAGCGCGCACACGACTGGCGCGCGCTCGCCGCGCTGCCGTGGATCTGGACGCCGCCCGCGTCCGCCCATCACCGGCTGCTGTCGCGGCTGTTCGCGGCGGCCGGCGCGCAGCCGGTGAAAGTTGCCGAGGTCGACCAGGAGCAGTCGATGCTCGACCTCGTCAAATCCGGAATCGGGTTGACGCTCGCACGCGACTCGACCGCGCTGGCCGAAGCGCACGCGCATGCGCTGACGATCATCGAACGCGTGACGGTGCCGACCGAGCTGACCTTCGTGACGCTCGCCGAGCGGCGCGACGAACCGGCGATCGCGGCCGCGCTGCGGCTGATCGAGACCCAATGGACGATATGAGTGCTGCTGATGCCGATGAGCCGCGGTCTCTCGTCACGCCGCCATCGCAGGCTTTTTGCTAGATTGTGCGTTCGCACACCGCGAGACCCCTGATTGAAGGAGACCCGCATGGCCCGCAACATCGAGATCAAAGCCCGCGCACGCGAATTCGACCGGCTGCGCGAACAGGCGGCTACGCTCGCGACCGAAGCGCCGCTTTTCTACCGCCAGCAGGATTTCTTCTACGACGTGCCGCGCGGCCGGCTGAAGCTGCGCCGCTTCGAGGACGGCACGCCGGCCGAACTGATCTTCTACCAGCGCGACGACCGCGACGGCCCGAAGGCGTCGTACTACACGCGCAGCCCGGTGACCAACCCGGACGCGATGCATTCGCTGCTCGCGACCGCGCTGACCACGCGCGGGATCGTCACGAAGGAACGGCACGTGTACCTGGTCGGCCGCACGCGGATCCACCTCGACCGCGTCGACGGCCTCGGCGACTTCATCGAACTGGAAGTGGTGCTCGGCCCCGACGACGACGAAGCCGGCGGCGAAGCCGAGGCCCATGATGTGTTCGCGAAGCTCGGCGTCGCGCAGGACGATCTCGTCGCGGTCGCGTACGTCGACCTGCTGAACGCCGGCGCGCCATCCGACGCGACCTGATCGGGCCCTATCCGCGGCAGGGCCTCGCGCCCCGCCGCCGCATCACGCGGCGCCGGGCGCAAGGTGCGCGAGCGGCAGCGCGCCGTTGCGCTTGAAGGTCGTCAGCACGATGTTCGAGCGGACGCTGTCGACGCCCGGCACGCGCATCAGCTTCTTCATCACGAACTGCGACAGCGCGTTGAGATCCGGCGCGACGATCCGCAGCAGGTAGTCGGCATCGCCGACCACCGCATGGCATTCGAGCACCTCGGGCAACACGTCGATCTGCTGCTGGAACTGCTCGATGATCGAATCGCCGTGGTGCTTGAGCTTCAGGCTCGTGAACGCGGTGACGCCGAGCCCAAGCTTTTCGGGGCGCAGCATCACGCGATAGCCTTCGATCACGCCGGCCGCCTCGAGCCGCTGCAGCCGCCGGCCGATCTGCGACGGCGACAGCGGCACCTCCTCGCCGAGCTGCTGGTGCGTCGCGCGGCCGAAGCGCTGCAGCACGTCGAGAAGCGCGAGATCGAAGTGATCGAGTTCCAGCATGAGCATACTCCGCATTGATTCCGGTTTTGATGCGCGATTATCGCACCAACAGGCGAATCCACGCCATCTTTGCGCCCATTCCGCACATCACCCGCTCTACACTTGCATGGTTCCCAACCACAGCATGCAGAGCCCGATCATGTCCACCGTCGTCACCGCGAAACTGCAGGAGCAGTTCGACGCGGGCCTCGAAACCCGCGCCGATTTCACCATCGACCAGCCGCTCGAACGGTACGGCCAGGTCGACCACGCGGTGTGGCAGCAGCTCTATGCGCGCCAGTCGGCGCTGCTGCGCGGCCGCGCGTGCGATGCGTTCGTCACCGGGCTCGGGAAGATCGACCTGCCGGCCGGCCGCGTGCCGTCGTTCGCGGACGTGAACCGCCAGCTGAAGCCGGCAACCGGGTGGGAGATTGTCGCGGTGCCGGGCCTCGTGCCCGATCGTGTGTTCTTCGAGCACCTCGCGAACCGGCGGTTTCCGGTCACCTGGTGGATGCGCCGCCCGGACCAGCTCGACTACCTGCAGGAACCGGACTGTTTCCACGACCTGTTCGGCCACGTGCCGCTGCTGATCGAGCCGGTGTTCGCCGACTACATGCAGGCGTATGGCCGCACCGCGCTCGCGGTCGCGGACGACGAAGCGGCGCTCGCGCGGCTGGCGCGTCTCTATTGGTATACGGTGGAGTTCGGCCTGATCCGCGACCCGAACGGCACGAACGGGCTGTCGATCTACGGCGCCGGGATCGTGTCGAGCAAGGGCGAGAGTCTCTACAGCCTCGAAAGCGCGGCGCCGAACCGGCTCGGCTTCGACCTCGAACGCGTGATGCGCACCCAGTACCGGATCGACACGTTCCAGAAGACCTACTTCGTGATCGACGATTTCGCGCAGCTGTTCGCGCTCGCCGACGTCGACGGCCGTGCGCTGGCCGACCGGCTGGCCGTGCTGCCCGAATTCCCGGCCGGCGCGGTGCTCGATGGCGATCTGGTGCTGCATCGCGGCACGGGCGAAGGCTGGCCGGACGACGCGCACGCGTAAGGCTCCGGGTCACGCCGGCGCGATTCGGGGCGCCGGCGCCCGCCTCCCGACGGCCGTCCCCGGATGGCCATCCCACAACTATGAAACAATGATCGGTACCGGCTTTGCCGCGTGGCCTCTGCCCGCGGGCGGGCGCCGTTACCGAACGAGGTGCAACATGATCCACAAGCTCACATCGGAAGAACGCAAGACCCGGCTCGAAGGCCTGCCGCACTGGACGGCCGTGCCGGGCCGCGACGCGATCCAGCGCAGCCTGCGCTTCGCCGATTTCAACGAGGCCTTCGGCTTCATGACGCGTGTCGCGATCAAGGCGCAGGAGATGAACCACCATCCGGAATGGTTCAACGTATACAACCGCGTCGACGTGACGCTGTCGACCCACGACGCGGACGGCCTGACCGAGCGCGACATCACGCTCGCGCAGTTCATCGACCAGGTGTGCGCGCACACCGATCCGGCCGCCTGAGACCTGCCTCTACCGCCGCGCGTCCTTCGATGCGCGGCGCGTCAACTTTTCATTTCCATGAACGTTTTCTAGGATGTACTCAGCGAAAGCCTTCAGCTTTCCAAGCCATCCTTAAGGCGCACGTAAGTCTCGTACGCTTTCCGCGCCTTGGGGTCCAAACCTTCCAGTTGCAGCGCGCCTCCGCGCTGTACAATCAGCAGCGCATACGGCTTGGAGAGCGCGCTGGCCTCTTCGCAGAGTTTGAGTTCGTCGCCGCTCGACGGCGAGCGGGCGCGCCAGAAATTGATCGCGGCTTCGAGGTCGTGGATCGAGATATCGGACATGATTGGATTTGATCGTTCGCTGGCCGCCATGCTTGATGTCAGGCGATGCGGCGCCCCTGTGGAAACGGCGTCGTGCTGTCCGCGTGCCTGAACCGCCAACCCATTGTACTTGAGCGAACTTCATGCGACTCCTTCTGATCGAAGACGACCGCCCCATCGCACGCGGTATCCAGAGCAGCCTCGAGCAGGCTGGCTTCACCGTCGACATGGTGCATGACGGCATCTTTGCCGAACAGGCGCTGGCACAAAACCGCCACGAACTCGTGATCCTCGACCTCGGCCTGCCGGGCATCGACGGGATGACGCTGCTCACGCGTTTCCGCCAGACCAACCGCCATACGCCCGTCATCGTGCTGACCGCACGCGACGAACTGAACGACCGGATCCAGGGCCTGAACTCCGGCGCCGACGACTACATGCTCAAGCCGTTCGAGCCGGCCGAGCTCGAAGCGCGCATCCGCGCGGTGATGCGCCGCAGCGGCCCGCACAGCGACATGCCGCGTCCGGAAGTGTCGCTCGGCGGCGTCCGCCTGTCGGGCGTCGACCGCCGCATCTTCAACGACGACAAGCCGCTCGAATTGTCGCCGCGCGAATTCGCGGTGCTCGAAATGCTGCTGCTGCGCCACGGCCGCGTCGTCAGCAAGGCCCAACTGCAGGATCACCTCACGCACTTCGGCGGCGATCTCGGCGACACCGCGATCGAAGTCTACGTGCACCGCGTGCGCAAGAAACTCGAGCAGTGCCGTGTCGAGATCGTCACGGTGCGCGGCTTCGGCTACCTGCTGCAGGAAATCCGCCAGACCGCGAGCGTCTGAGCGGCGCCGCGCGCCGGCCGCCGGCGCGCCGCCCTGCCCGCGTCGCCGTCCGACGCACGACCGCGCCGCTCCCCGTGAGCGGCGCTTATCCATTTGCCCGTCGAAATGTCTCCTGATCCGGCTGTGACCACCAGCCTGCGCCGCTCGCTCCTCAGGCGCCTCGCCGCGCCGCTGTCGATGCTCGCGCTGATGAGCGGCCTGATTGCCTACTGGCTCGCGTGGCAATACACGCAACACGTGATCGACCGCTCGCTCGCCGATCTCGCGACCGCCATCTCCAAACAGATCCAGATCGCCGGCCCCGACGCGCCGTTCACGGTGCCGCCGCTCGCGCAGGCGATGTTCTCGGATCCGGCCGAGGCGCTGATCTACCGGATCAGCGACGGCGAGGAGGAGCTCGCCGGCGACCCGAAGCTGCCGCTGCGCGGCATCAACGTGCGCCGCATGCATCACGCGTACGTGTTCGAGGCCGAGTACGACAATCGCGCGGTGCGGGTCGCGCAGGTACGCGTCGACAACGTCGAGGGCGGCCGGCCGATGGTGGTCGAGGTCGCGCAGCCGGTGCGGCACCGCTACCGGATCGCGGCCGAATTCCTCGTCGCAATCATGATGCCGCTGCTGCTGCTGCTGCTCGCGGGCTGGGGCATCGTGTGGCGCGTCGTGAACCAGCAGCTCGGCCCGCTCACGCATCTCGCCGACTCGCTGAACCGGCAGACCCACACGTCGCTGGAGCCGGTCGACGAAACCGACGTGCCGCTCGAGATCCGGCCGCTGACGAGCGCGATGAACGCGCTGCTCGGCCGCCTGAAGACCGCGCTCGACGCGCAGCGCAAGTTCATCGCCGATGCCGCGCACCAGTTGCGCACGCCGCTCACGGCCGTGAAGCTGCATGCCGAGCAGGCGGCCGTCGCGCGCGACCCGCAGCAGACCTACGCCGCCGTGCGCGAACTGCGCGCGGCCGCCGACCGCGCGGTGCGGCTGTCGAACCAGCTGCTGTCGCTCGCGCGGGCGGAACCGGGCGAACAGGCCGCGCGTTTCGTCGACGTCGACCTGGCCGCGATGGCGTTCGAGACGGGCGCCGAATGGGTGCCGCGCGCGCTCGCATCGCATGTCGACCTCGGCTTCCAGCGCAGCGACGAGCCCGGCGAAGACGAAACGCTGAACGTGCGCGGCAATCCCGTGCTGCTGCGCGAGGTGATCGCGAACCTGCTCGACAATGCGCTGAAATACGTGCCGCTCGCCCGGCCGGACGGGGCGCGGATCACGGTGAACGTCGCGCGCGGCGCGCTCGAGGGCGGCCAGCCGGCCGCCGAGATCGTCGTCGAGGACAACGGCCCGGGCGTGCCGGCCAATCAGCAGGCCGACCTGTTCAAGCGCTTCTTCCGCGGCGATGCGCAAAGCGGCAACGGCGTCGAGACGGGCGCAGGCCTCGGGCTCGCGATCGTGCACGACATCATCGCGATGCACGGCGGCACGGTGTCGTACGAGGATGCGTCGGAAGGCGGCTCGCGCTTCGTGGTGCGGGTGCCGCTCGCCAAGCGTACCGAGAAGCCGGCGAGCGAAACGCCGGCCGCCGCGCCGACGCACTGAGTCGCGCGCGGCGGGCCCGTATCGGGCGGGACGGCCGGCCGCGCGAGCTCGGCGCGCGGCGGCCATCCGCTGGCGAAGCAGCCGCGCTCGAGGCGCGGCCGCGCCGGTCACTTCTTCTTTTTCTTGTCCTTCGCGCCGGACTCGGACTTGCCGTCCTTCTTCTTTTTCTTCTTGCCGTCGTCGTCCGGCGTGGCGAGCAGCGTGCCGCGGCACGCGGCCGCGCCGCAATGGCACGCGTATTCGCGCTTGAGCTTCTTCGTCAGCTTCTCGTCGATCACGAGGCCATAGTCGTAGAACAGCTCCTCCTCGGGCCCGATGTCGCGCAGCGCGTGGATGAACACGCGGCCCTTGATTTCCTCGGCCTCGCAGTTCGGCGCGCACGAATGGTTGATCCAGCGCGCGCTGTTGCCGTCGACCTTGCCGTCGATCACCCCGCCCTCTTCCAGTGCGAAGTAGAACGTATGGTTTGGCTCGCTCGGGTCGTGCGGATGGCGACGCAGCGCTTCCTTCCACGAAATTCGCTCGCCCTTGTATTCCACTACGCGCTCGCCGGCCTTGATCGGCTCCACCGCGAACACGCCCTTGCCGTGTATTCCCGAGCGGCGCACCGCGATCCTGCGTGAACTCATCGAACGAATCCTTGTGAAGACGACTTGAATGGAAGACGGCCGCGGTCACGGCCCTGCGTCGCGCAAAACGAAAACGCGGCACCGGTCGGTGCCGCGTCGGGGCATGCGGCGAATCACCCGCATCCTACACGTTCGCGATTGCTTCGTTCAACATCGCGCGCAATATCGCGTGCATGACGCTCAACGCTGGCCGAATGCGATGTCGCCGAACAATGCCTTGTGCTCGCGCGGCTGCGAACGCCAGTACTGCGACGGCGCCGATACCTGCGCGCCGAGCTCGGCGGCCGCATGCCACGGCCAGCGCGGGTCGTACAGCATCGCACGCGCCATCGCGACGAAATCGGCGTCGCCCGCCTCGATCAGCCGGTTCGCATGCGCGGGGTCGCTGATGAGGCCGACCGCGATCGTCGGCATCCCGACCGCGCGCTTCACGGCCTGCGCGAACGGCACCTGGTAGCCGGGCGACAGCGGAATCTTCTGCAGCGGCGACACGCCGCCGGACGACACGTCGATCCAGTCGCAGCCGCGCTGCTTCAGTTCGTGCGCGAACGCGATCGTGTCGTCGAGCTCCCAGCCGCCCTCGACCCAGTCGGTCGCCGACACACGCACGCCGACCGGCCGGTCCGCCGGAAACGCCGCGCGCACGGTCTCGAAGATCTCGAGCGGAAAGCGCATCCGGTTCTCGCGCGAGCCGCCGTATTCGTCGGTGCGCCGGTTCGCGATCGGCGACAGGAACTGATGCAGCAGGTAGCCGTGCGCCGCATGCACTTCGATCGCATCGATGCCGAGGCGCGCGGCACGCTTCGCGGCGGCCGCGAACGCTGCGCGGATCCGGTTCAGGCCGGCCACGTCGAGCGCGAGCGGCGGCGTTTCGCCATCCTTGTGCGGCACGGCCGACGGCGCATGCGGCAGCCAGCCGCCATCGGCGACGGACACGAGCTGGCCGCCCTTCCACGGCACCTCGCTCGACGCCTTGCGCCCCGCATGCGACAGCTGCATCGCGATGCGGACCGGCGAATGCTTGCGGATCGACGCCAGCACGGGCTTGAGCGCCGCTTCGGTCACGTCGTCCCACAGACCGAGGTCGCCGGCCGTGATGCGTCCGTCCGGTTCGACGGCGGTCGCCTCGATGCACAGCAGGCCCGCGCCGGACAGCGCGAGATGGCCGAGGTGGATCATGTGCCAGTCGGTCGCCTCGCCGCGCTCGGCCGAGTACTGGCACATCGGGGAGATCACGATCCGGTTCGGAAGGGTCACGCCGCGCAGCGTGAATGGAGAAAACAGCGCAGTCATGGATGCCGCTCGCCAGGAAGGGGAAAGAGCGGACGAGCGTAGCATGCGGGCTCGAAGCCTGCTGGCGGCCGGTTCGGCGGCAAGCGGTGGTCAGGCAGGGCCGGCGTGAAGCCGGCGGCAATGGCGGTGCCGCACGCACGCGGCATGCAGCAGGGCGCCGGCCACCCTTGCCTGCGGGCCGGTCACGCGCGGTGCCGCACGCCCGGGATCAAAGCCCGACGCTGTCGAGCCACTCCGCGAACATGCGTCGCGCGGCCGTCTCCAGCGCGGGACCGTGCTGCGTGGTGTCCGCGCGCAGCCGGCACGCGTCGATGCCGGGCGTCGACGCGATTTCGCCCGCGTTGCCGATCAGCCAGGGTTCGAAGCGGTCGGCGCGGATTTCGGGATGGCATTGCAGCGCCAGCACGTGCTGCCCCCACGCGAACGCCTGGTGGCGACATGCCGGTGTCGAGGCGAGATGGATCGCGCCGCCCGGCAGGTCGAAGGTATCGCCGTGCCAGTGCAGCATCGAGGTCGCCGCGCCGTCGAGATGGCGCATCGGCGACGCGCGGCCCGCGTCGGTGAGCGTCAGCGGCGCCCAGCCGAGTTCCTTCCGGGCGGCCGGATAGACGCGCGCACCGAGCGCGCGGGCGATGAACTGCGCACCCAGGCAGATGCCGAGGATCGGCAGTCCCGCGTCGATGCGCTGGCGCACGAGCGCCGCGAGCGGCGCGATCGACGGATACTGCGCGTCGTCGTACACGCTGAGCGGCCCGCCAAGCACCACGAGCAGCGACGGCTGGAGCGCGTCGAGCACCTCGACGCGCGACGATCCGACGTCGACGTAGCGCACCCGCCGCCCGCGCTCCCCGAGCACCTGCTCGAAGCTGCCGAGGTCCTCGAAATGCACGTGGCGGATCGCCACCACTTCAGCGTTCATCATCGGCCTCCCGGTCGATCGACGGACGTCAGCCGGCGAACACCTTCCAGGTCTTCTTTTGCGTCGCCGCGTCGGCTTCTTCTTGCACCGAACAGTCGAGACGCAGATCGCTGTCGGACATCGACAGGTCGAGCGCCGCACAGTAATGCACGGTCTTCTTCGACTGCTTGCCCGGCTGGAAATGCGCGCACGTCAGGCACATGCGCTGCGGCGGCGTCGCACCGGCCACCTGCAGTTCGCGCAGCGTCTTCAGCAGCGCGCGGTACAGCGCGCCCTGCTCGTCCGCGCCGAGCTTGCCGACCGCTTTCGTCAGGAATTCCGGCCATTGCAGCGCCTTCTTCGCCGCGGTACGGCCGCGGGCCGACAGGCGCACGGCGAGCGCACGGCCGTCGTCCAGTGCGCGGCGCTTCTCGACGAGCCCCTTCGTTTCGAGCGTGCTGACGGCATCGCTGGTGGTCGCGGCCGTGAGCTGCGTCTCACGCGCGATCTCGCCGAGCCGCATCGGGCCCTTGCGTTGCAGCAGCAGCACGAGGATCTCGCCCTGCGTCGGCGTGAGGCCTGCGCCTTCCGCCCAATCCCATGCCTGGCTTCGCATGGCCGTACTCAACCGCAGCAAGCTGTGGGTCACACGTCCCGAAGCCTGATTCCCGTAAACGCCTTCGCTCATAGTCTTTTCGCTTTGCCGCCGCCCGGATTGCCGAGCAGCCGTAGTGTGGAGATCGAATGTCTATCTCAAAACAGACGCCCGTGGAAGAGCGTCGACACGGCCGTCGCGAGGCACACGCGGCGGTCGCGTTCGCGGCGACCGGTGAGACACACGTCGTTCCGGTGTCCGCAAAGCCGACATTCTAAGCGAGAGCGGAAAATCGCACAGCTAAGTTATCCCCTTCATTCTGTGGAAAATCGCTGGATAACCGGATTTTTTCGTTGTGCCGGCAATCGCTGCCGGCCCCGCGGCGCCACGCGCAACCATTTTCCTGTTCGGATCAGCCATCGTGCCGACGACACCGGTCCACCGGGTTATCCATCCCGCAGAGCGTTGACTTTGAAGCGGAATATAGGGTTATCCACAGATTTTCAGGACGACTGGCGACGCGCCGCGCACGAATCGGCGTCGACCGGCGTTCAGCGAATCGCCGCGCGGTCGAGTCCGTAATCTGCAAAACATTTTTTCATTCACGCCAGCGCAGGCACTGCTGGCGAACCGTCTCGTTCAGCGATTTTTCCTGTTTGAAAACGGTTCTCAACCACGAAGCGTCGTTCACGCGCGCCTGCGCGAGCGCGCCGATCTCGTCGAGCGCCGCGCGCGAGCCGAGCGCGGCCGCATGCGGCGCGATCCGGTCGAGCGTGTCGAGGATGTCTTCCGCGATCGTGCGGCGCTCACCGGTCTGAGGATTGACGCAGGTGCCCTCGAGCCCGAAGCGGCACGCTTCGAAACGGTTGAACGTGTAGACGAGATAGTCGTCCTCCGACAGCTTCAGCGGCCGGTCGGTCAGCAGGTAGCGCGCGAGCGTCTGGATGTAGCACGCGATCGCGGCCGCGCGATCGACCGACAGCGGCGTGTCCATCACGCGCACCTCGATCGTCCCGTAGCCGGGCTTCGGCCGGATGTCCCAGTAAAAGTCCTTCATCGAGTTGACGACGCCGGTGTTGACCATCTTCGTGAAGTACTCCTCGAAGCTGTCCCAGGTCAGCACGAACGGCGCGCGGCCCGACAGCGGGAACGCGAACACCGAATTCAGGCGCGCCGAATGGAAGCCGGTGTCGACGTTCTGCACGAACGGCGACGACGCGGACAGCGCGATGAAGTGCGGAATGAAGCGCGACATCGAGTGCAGCAGGAACAGCGCGCTGTCCGGATCGGGACAGCCGATGTGCACGTGCTGGCCGAACACGGTGAACTGCTTCGCGAGATAGCCGTACAGCTCGGAGATGTACTGGAAGCGCGGCGCGTCGTAGATCTGCCGGTCGCTCCACTGCTGGAACGCGTGCGTGCCGCCGCCGCCCAGCCCGACGTTGAGCTGGTCGGCCGCCTTCACGAGCACGTCGCGGATCGCATGCAGCTCGGAGACTGCCTGCTCGTGCGTGTGGCAGATGCCGGTCGACAGCTCGATCATGCTCTCGGTGATTTCCGGCGTGATGTTGCCGGGGAAGGTCTCGCCCTGGATCAGCCGCATCAGGTCGGATGCCGCCTTGGTCAGGTCGTAGTTGTGCGTGTTGACGACCTGGATCTCCAGTTCGACGCCGAACGTGAACGGCTCGGAATTGACGAAGGTTTCGAGTGCCATGGCAGGTTCCGGAATCAGTTTCTGTCGCTGCGTTCGCTGACCGCCGACAGGCAGCGGTACACGACGAACGGGCTGACGAGCTGCAGGATCACGATCGTGCACATCACGATCGCGCGCAGGTGCGGGTCGAAATTCGGATAGAGCTGGTAGGTGTCGTCGACGAGCAGGTACGACAGCGCGGACATCGGTGTCAGCGCGATGCCGAGCGCGACGCCCTGCTTCATCCCGAGCCCGCTCGGCTTCGCGAACACGACGACGCCGGCCAGCTTCGCGGCGAGCCGCGTGACGATCAGCGCGATCGCGAGCAGGCCGCCGAGCGCGATGTCGCCCCACGTGAACGACGTGAGCGTCAGCACGAACAGGATCACCGTCAGCAGCCAGCCGGCCGTGCCGAAATGCTCGGGCCACAGCTGCGGCCGCGCTTCGAGGTTCTTCACGATGATGCCGGCGAGCAGCAGCGTGAGCAGCGTCGACAGCTTCAGCGCCTGCGCGACCGCGATCGCGAGCATCACGAGCCCGAACAGCGCGACGAACGAATGCTCGTCGCGCATCGTCGCGGTCATGTGACGAAACAGGTAATTGCACGCCCGCGCGACCAGGTACGCGACGATGAACGAACCGACAATCAGGTAGACGGGTTGCAGGATCGTCGCGAAAACGTTCCCGTACGCTTCCTGGTGGAGCCAGCTCGTGACGAGCTTGGTCAGCACGATCGCGTACACGCTGTTCAGCGCGGTCAGCGTGATGAGGCGCTGCGACACCTGCCCTTCCGCGCGCAGTTCGGTCTTGAGCTGGATCACCATCGACGGCGACGTCGCGATCGCGATCGCCGACAGCACCAGCGCGACCATGCCCGACACGCCGAGCGCGAGCATCACGAACAGCACGAGCACGAACGTCAGCGTCGCCTCCGCGAGGCTCGATGCGATGAGCCATGGATTACGGTGTATCCATTTCAGGTCGAGACGGCTGCCGAGCTCGAACAGCAGCAGGCCGAGCGCGACGTCGATCAAGAGCCGCGAGGTTTCGTCGGTGCTCGCGTCGATCACGCCGAATCCGAACGACCCGGCCACGAGACCGATCACCGCATAGCCGGTGATGCGCGGCAGCCGCCACGCGCGATAGCACAGCTCGCCGCACAGGCCAGCCGCGAACAACGCGAGCCCGGCCCAGAACACGGCATCCGGCGAGAGCGGCCAGTTGGGCAGGAATGAGAACGCCGACTTCATCGTGGTGACTTCTCCTTTGGAAGCAATCGCCAGCGGCGCGGGGTCAAGCGTCAGAAATGAGATGCGCGCCGGCTGGGTATCGCCCCGAATGTGATTGTTGTGGTCGACGACGGCGGGACATGGGATCCGCCTCTTCCGCCATCCGGCGGAACTGTCGTTCAGGCTGCCGATCTGGATTGTCGGCCTGGTGTGTGAACGGACTGCGCAGTCTCGAAGATTCAGATTCGAAATCGTGCCGACCGTTCCATTGAAGCATGTCCGGCGCTTGGCCGAACGAACGCGAAGGAAACCGATTGTGCCACAGCTTTTTCGCTCCGGAACCGATCGAATCGGCCCGCGGGGCTGTGAGGCACCGCAGGTCTTTGGTTTCAAAGGTTTATTTGTATATATACGTAGTAGAAGTTAACAAGGCGCCCACAGTTCTGTGGATAACTTCAGTTTACGCAACAAGATCAAGGTGTTGGCGCGGCCATAACCCGTTGTACAGGTTGTTCGCTCACAGAGGTTTGAGTTGAGTAACTTTGGGGCCGTTTCACGGCTGTGCCGGGTTGCCCAGTTTACGTCCACTGTGATTGCACAAGAAGTGCGCGCGGATTCCGCCGGGTTATCCACAGCGTCGCGTGGATAACCCGGTACAGGAAAATCGAAGAACTGTGAGGATTCGACTGACGAGATCAGCCGATCCGGCGGCCGCGCAGCGCGCGGATCAGGAATCGGGCCGGGTCGACGGCGTCGGCGAGTTCGCGCTCGAGCGGCAGCGGCTCGCCTTCGAGTTGCGACGCGATCAGCTCGGCGCCGAGCGCTGCCCATACGAGGCCGCGCGAGCCGTACCCGAATGCGCCGTAGAGACCCGCGGTGCGCGGCAGGTCGCGCGCCTTCGCGCCGCTCAGCGCGCGAGCGTTCGCGACCGCCTGCGCTTCGTCGGCGAGCGGGCCGATCACCGGCACGCGGTCGGCGACGACCCAGCGAAACGCGACACGCCCGCGCAGCGCATCGACGTCGGGCGGCTCGCCGATCAGGCCCGGCAGCAGATGCCGGATGCGCTCGAGGTTTTCGATATGTCCGGTGGTGCGCATCGCACGATCGACGTCGTCCGGTTCGAACGTCGCGCCGATCAGCAGCGTGCCGTCGTCGAGCGGCACCGCGTAGCCGTCGCCGATCGCGGGGCACGGCAGCGGCGCCGTGCTGCCGGGCGGCAGCAGCGTGAGCTGGCCGCGCACCGGTTGCAGCGCGACATGCCGCAGGCCCGCGAGACGAACCGCGTCGCCCGCGTTCGCGAGTACGACGACCGGCGCTTGGGCGAGCATCGCGCCTGCCGCATCGACGGCGCGCCACGTGTCGCCATCGCGCTCGAGCCGAGCGACTTCGGTGCCGGCCAGCAGTTTCACGCGCTCGCCGGCCGCCGCCAATTGTGCTGCACACACCCCGGCCGGCCATACGGCGCCGCCGTGCGGAAACAGCAGGCCGCCGTGTGCGACCGGCAGGTTCAGATGCGCGCGGGCGGCATCGGTGTCGAGCAGCGACACGTAGTCGGACGGTGCGCCGAGCGCGTCGAACGCATCGCGCATCCGCGCGAAATCGTCGGCCGATTCCGCGAGATGGATCATTCCGTTCGTGCTGCGTGCGAACGCATGGCCGGCATTTTCGAGCGCACGCCAGCGTGCGAGTGCATGCAGGAACCCGCTGCGCGTGAGGCGGCTCGCGACGTTGTCGTCGCGCGTCATCAATGGATGGAATACACCGGCCGGATTGCCTGATGCCTCGCTCGCGATCCGCGCGTGCCGCTCGATCAGCGTGATGTTCCAGCCGCGTGCGGCGAGCCGTTCGACCATCGCGCAGCCTGCCAGGCCGGCACCGATCACGATCGCTTCGCGCGCGGCGACCGGCAACGCGCGCGGCGGTTCGTGCCGGCGCATCCGCCAGCGCGGTGCGTATTCGCCGGCGCGCAATGCGGGCTCGCCCGCGCAATCGTCGACGTCGCGACTCGTGAAACCCGTTTCCTCGAGTGCACGTTTCACGGTGTCGTCGCGCGAATGCGTTGCATAGGTCGCACCCACGCCAGCAATGCGCGCGAGTGCGCGCACCACGTCGGCCGACAGCAAATCGCCGTGCGCGGCCGACGCGACATTGCCGAGATAGAACGCATCGGCGCGCGCGACGAGCCGTTGCAGCATGTCATGCGCATCGCCGAATGCAAGCGTGAGCACCACGCGCCCTGCGTCGAATTCGAGCCGATGCAGGCCGGGCACATGCATCGGCCATGCATCGACCAGTGCCTCGGCATTTTCCGATTTAGTTGCGTCCGCAACCATGTGGGAAACGGCACGGCGCAGATCCTCGCGCGCGAACGGATGTGGTTCGATCGCGACGAAATGCAGCCGCTCGCAGCGCGCGGGATCGTCGCGCCACGCGGCCCACGTCGCGAGAAAACGGCTGCCGGTGCCGAATCCCGTCTCGACGATCGTATACGTGCGGCGGCCCTGCCAGCGGGCCGGCAGCCCGTTGCCGGCGAGCATCCGGTTCGCGTGCGCGCGTGCACGCGACGCATCGCGAGGGAGCTCGCCGTACTCGGGCGAGACGAGAATGCCGTCGTCGCGGCGGGCGAGCGTGGCGGGAACGAGTCGGTCGGGCATGCGAAACAAAAAACGTGGCAGCCAAGCCTGGCAAGGGATTGCGCGGAGGGGTCCGGCGGGCCGTTGGCAAAAGCCAACGACGTTGCACGCGGGCGGACCCGGCTGCTCATCCTGTCCGGTTGGCGCAGGTCAAAAAACGGGCAATCGACGATTCATTCGGCGAAATACCGATGAAAATCTTTGAAACCCTTGTCGTTATTGGGTTTGCGCTGCGCTATCATAGCAACGCCGTACCGCGGGGTGGCCGCCGGCAAGCCGGACGGCACGTCGCGCGGGCCAGGATTCGGCGCTGTGTCGTCGGAGTCTGACTCTCGACGGCACGGTTCGCGCACGTATAATCGGCGCGTTCGCGCTGTTCGTGTCAAACCTAACCTGAAAAAGGAACCTTAATGAACAAACAGGAACTGATCGACGCCGTCGCCGCCCAAACGGGCGCCAGCAAGGCTCAAACCGGCGAAACGCTGGACACGCTGCTCGAAGTCATCAAGAAGGCCGTGTCGAAGGGTGATGCGGTTCAGCTGATCGGCTTCGGCAGCTTCGGTTCGGGCAAGCGCGCAGCACGTACGGGCCGCAACCCGAAGACGGGCGAAACCATCAAGATCCCGGCAGCCAAGACGGTCAAGTTCACGGCTGGCAAGGCGTTCAAGGACGCCGTCAACAAGCGTTGATTCAGCGCCTGTTCCAGGAAAAAAACCCGCCGAGAGGCGGGTTTTTTGTTGGGCGCTCGCAGCATTTTCGCCACAGTTCGCGCCACTCTTGCAAGATTTAACGGTTGCTTTTCGCAGGCCGTTTTTTTACCGCGTATTACGCGTGCACGATCTGCGCGTCCGGATCTTCGTCGTCGTGCGCGTCGACATCCCATGCCGGGAACGGATCGTCGAACGCGGTCCATTGCGCCGCACCGAGCGTGAATTCCGCATCGGTGAGCAAGCATGCGTCGAGTTTCGCGCGCCATGCATCGGCATCGAGCCCGATGCCGATCAGCACGAGTTCCTGACGGCGATCGCCGACCGAACGGTCGTCGAGGTCGCCCTGCCACTCCGTGCGAATTTCGGCGAGCAACTCGTCATCGTCCGGCCATTCCGAGCGATCCTGCGCGGCCCACCAGAGGCCTGCCGGGCCATGCCGGCACACCCCGCCCGCCTGCGACAGCGAACCCGCGATGTCGTTGCGCGTCGCCAGCCAGAAGAAGCCCTTGCTGCGCAGCACGCCCGGCCACTCCTGATGCAGCAGCGCCCAGAGTCGTGCCGGATGAAACGGCCGGCGCGCGCGGTAAACAAAATTGCCGATGCCGAATTCGTCGGCTTCGCCGTGCACATGCGCATGATGCGGATCATGGCACTCGGGATCGTCGCAATGCGTGTGATCGTGATCGAGCGACGCGAGCCAGCCCGGCGCGTTCGCGGCTTCGTCGAAATCGAAGCGCCCGGTGCTCAGCACTTCGTCGAGCGGCACGTTGCCGAACGTCGACACGACCTGGTGCGCGCGCGGGTTGAGCCGCGCGAGGATGTGCTGCAGGCGCACGAGTTCGTCGGCGCCGACGAGGTCGGCCTTGTTGATCACCAGCACGTCGCAGAATTCGATCTGCTCGATCAGCAACTCGACGAGCGTGCGATCGTCTTCGTCGGACGCCGCAATGCCGCGCGTCGCGAGCGCGTCGTCGGAGCCGTAGTCGCGCAGGAAATTGTAGGCGTCGACCACGGTGACGAGCGTGTCGAGCCGTGCGACTTCCGACAGTGATGCGCCGTCGTCGTCGACGAACGTGAAGGTTTCGGCGATCGGCATCGGCTCCGCGATGCCGGTCGATTCGATCACGATCGCGTCGAAGCGGCCGTCCGCCGCGAGATTGCGGATCTCGACGAGCAGGTCGTCGCGCAGCGTGCAGCAGATGCAGCCGTTCGACATCTCGACGAGGCGTTCCTCGACGTGCGACAGCGCCTGCGCATCGCGCACGAGCGACGCGTCGATGTTGACCGCCGCGAGATCGTTGACGATCACGGCGACTTTCAGGCCCGCGCGGTTCGCGAGGATGTGATTGAGCAGCGTGGTCTTGCCGGCGCCGAGGAAACCGGACAGCACGGTGACGGGCAACGGCTGGTTCATTGCCGGATTCATAACGATTTGCACCAACGGAAAAAATGAAAAAGCGGCCGCGGCGCCCTCGCGGGGCGCGATCGGCACGGGGCCGGTCGAAACTGCGGCGTGAGATCCGCATTGTGCATCAAACGCGCGCCGGCCGAGCGGCACGGCGTCACTGCGCGGGCGGCAGCAGCTTCCACTGCGTCAGGATCGCGGCGATCTGCCGCGCATACTTGTCGCGCAGCGACGGCGTTTCGGAATGATAGGCGCCGACCGCCTGCCAGGTGTTGCCGTAGCGATTCATCTTCTGGCGCAGATGCCACGCGGCGATATAGACGTTCTTGCACGGCTCCATCAGCGTGTCGCGGCCGATGCCGTAGCGCGACAGCGCCGGCAGGTGGATCGAATTGATCTGCATCAGGCCGTAGTCGACCGAGCCGTTGGTGTTCTTGTTCTGCGCGTCGGGCCGGTTGTGCGATTCCTGCCATGCGATCGCACGGAGGATCAGCGGATTGACCTTCTGGTACCGGGCGGCTTCGTCGAAACAATCCGCGCGAGCGTTTCCGCAGGCGAACCACACGCCGGCGGCGATCAACGCGATCGAGGCGAACCGTCTGTTCATGGAGCGGAAACGAAAAGGGAATGACGCAAAAAGTCGGGAAAACCCGTGTCTGTTATACGTACGACAGGAAACGCGCCACCCGTATCATACCGACAGTCCGTCCCGTGGCGACATGCGAAAGACGGCAGCCCGTTATACCGCATTTCCGTGTCGATTCATCGCGAAACGACGGCGCTGGCCGGAATGCCGAGGCAGCGCCGAATCCTTACATATTGCATACGGCATGCCGGATACATGTCGTATGTGAGACAGTCTTCGGATCAATGTGATATTTCGGACATGAAAAACTGCTAATGTCGCGCCTTTAGGACCTGGATCCCAGCACTACCGCCGGAAGTGGCCTGAGCCGGCATCGACCCATTCATCCATGACAAGAAATCGCTTCGTTATGCGGCGCATCGCCACGACCCTGATGGTCGCCGGCATGATCGTCTCGCAGGCCGCCTACGCTCAGGTCACGCTCAATTTCGTGAATGCGGATATCGACCAGGTCGCCAAGGCGATCGGCGCCGCGACCGGCAAGACCATCATCGTCGACCCCCGTGTGAAGGGGCAGCTCAATCTCGTGGCCGAACGGCCGGTGCCGGAAGACCAGGCACTGAAGACGCTGCAATCGGCGCTGCGCATGCAGGGCTTCGCGCTGGTGCAGGATCACGGCGTGCTGAAGGTCGTGCCCGAGGCCGATGCGAAGCTGCAGGGCGTGCCGACCTATGTCGGCAATGCGCCGCAGGCGCGCGGCGACCAGGTGATCACGCAGGTGTTCGAGCTGCGCAACGAATCGGCGAACAACCTGCTGCCGGTGCTGCGGCCGCTGATCTCGCCGAACAACACGGTCACCGCCTACCCGGCGAACAACACGATCGTCGTCACCGATTACGCGGACAACGTGCGCCGCATCGCGCAGATCATCGCGGGTGTCGACAGCGCCGCGGGCGCGCAGGTTCAGGTCGTGCCGCTGCGCAACGCGAACGCGATCGACCTTGCCGCGCAGCTGCAGAAGATGCTCGACCCCGGCGCGATCGGCAACAGCGACGCGACGCTGAAGGTCTCGGTCACGGCCGACCCGCGCACCAACTCGCTGATGCTGCGCGCCTCGAGCGCCTCGCGCCTCGCGGCGGCAAAGCGCCTCGTGCAGCAGCTCGACGCGCCGAGCGCGGTGCCCGGCAACATGCACGTCGTGCCGCTGCGCAATGCCGATGCGGTGAAGCTCGCGAAGACGCTGCGCGGGATGCTCGGCAAGGGCGGCAACGACAGCGGCTCGTCCGCGTCGTCCAACGATGCGAACAGCTTCAACCAGGGCGGCGGTTCGTCGTCGAGCGGCAACTTCTCGACCGGCACGTCGGGCACCCCGCCGCTGCCGTCCGGCGGCCTCGGCGGCTCGTCTTCGTCGTCGACCTACGGCAGCGGTGCGTCGGGCAGCGGCGGGATCGGCAGCGGCGGCCTGCTTGGCGGCGACAAGGAGAAGGGCGACGACAACCAGCCGGGCGGGATGATCCAGGCCGACTCGGCGACCAACTCGCTGATCATCACCGCGTCGGACCCGGTCTACCGCAACTTGCGCTCGGTGATCGACCAGCTCGACGCACGGCGTGCGCAGGTCTATATCGAAGCGCTGATCGTCGAGCTGAATTCGACGACGCAGGGCAACCTCGGCATTCAGTGGCAGATCGCGAGCGGCCAGTTCCTCGGCGGCACGAACCTGGCGGCCGCGGCCGGCAACGTGGCGGGCAACAGCATCATCAACCTGACGACCGGCGGCACCGCGGCCACCACCGGGCTGGCCGCCAATCTCGCGAACCTGAACCAGGGCCTCAACATCGGCTGGCTGCACAACATGTTCGGCGTGCAGGGCCTCGGCGCGCTGCTGCAGTACTTCGCGGGCGTGAGCGATGCGAACGTGCTGTCGACGCCGAACCTGATCACGCTCGACAACGAGGAGGCGAAGATCGTCGTCGGCCAGAACGTGCCGATCGCGACCGGTTCGTATTCGAACCTGACGAGCGGCACGACGAGCAACGCGTTCAATACCTACGACCGTCGCGACGTCGGCCTGACGCTGCACGTGAAGCCGCAGATCACCGACGGCGGGATCCTGAAGCTGCAGCTGTACACGGAGGATTCGGCGGTCGTCAGCGGCACCACCAGCGCGCAGACCGGCCCGACCTTCACGAAGCGCTCGATCCAGTCGACGATCCTGGCCGACAACGGCGAGATCATCGTGCTCGGCGGCTTGATGCAGGACAACTACCAGGTGTCGAACAGCAAGGTGCCGCTGCTCGGCGACATCCCGTGGATCGGCCAGCTGTTCCGCTCCGAATCGAAGCAGCGGCAGAAGACCAACCTGATGGTGTTCCTGCGCCCCGTGATCATCTCCGATCGCAGCACCGCGCAGGAAGTCACGGCCAACCGCTACGACTACATCCAGGGTGTCACGGGCGCGTACAAGTCGGACAACAACGTGATCCGCGACAAGGACGATCCGGTCGTCCCGCCGATGCCGCTGGGCCCGAGCCAGGGCGGCACGCCGGCCGGGAACCTGTTCGACCTCGACAAGATGCGTCGCCAGCAGATGCAGCGTCAGGTCGCGCCGGTCCCGGCCCAGCCGCTGCCGGAGCAGACGCCCGTGCAGCCGCAGAGCGTGCCGCAGCAGTCGGTGCCGCAACAACCGCTGACCGCCACGCCGGGAGCCTCGCAGTGAGTGAAGTACTCGCGTCCTCGCCCCAGGACGGCGCGCCGGGCGAACGGCAGCCGCCGTCGCCGCTCGCCGCGCGGCTGTTGCCGTACGGCTTCGCGAAGAGCGGCCAGGTGCTGATCGCGCACCAGCTCGACGACACGCTCGAGGTATGGATCAGCGAACGCACGAACGATGCGGCGCTCGCCGAAATCGCGCGCAACTTCGGCTCGATCTCCGTGCATCGCGTGCCGGCCGACGAGCTCGCGCAGGCGATCAACCAGGCCTATGCGCGCCAGGACGGCAGCGCGGCGCAGATCGTCGGCGAGGTCGAAGGCGAAGTCGACCTGTCGCGGCTGATGCAGGACATCCCCGAAGTCGAGGATCTGCTCGAATCGGAAGACGACGCGCCGATCATCCGGATGATCAACGCGCTGCTCACGCAAGCGGCGCGCGAGCAGGCATCGGACATTCACATCGAGCCGTTCGAGAATGCGTCGGTCGTGCGGTTTCGCGTCGACGGCACGCTGCGCGACGTCGTGCGTCCGAAGAAGGCGCTGCACGGCGCGCTGATCTCGCGGATCAAGATCATGGCGCAGCTCGACATCGCCGAGAAACGCCTGCCGCAGGACGGCCGCATCACGCTGCGCGTCGGCGGCCGGCCGGTCGACGTGCGGGTGTCGACGCTTCCGACCGGGCACGGCGAGCGCGCGGTGCTGCGTCTCCTGGAAAAGGATGCGCAGCGCCTGAACCTGGAAGCGCTCGGGATGGGCCGCGACACGCTCGTCCAGTTCGACAAGCTGATCGGCCGCCCGCACGGGATCGTGCTGGTGACGGGCCCGACCGGGTCGGGCAAGACGACGACGCTGTATGCGTCGATGTCGCGGCTCGAAACCGCGACAACCAACATCATGACCGTCGAGGATCCGATCGAATACGACCTGTCCGGCATCGGCCAGACGCAGGTGAACGAGCGGATCGGGATGACCTTTGCCCGTGCGCTGCGTTCGATCCTGCGCCAGGACCCGGACGTGATCATGATCGGCGAAATCCGCGATCTCGAAACCGCGCAGATCGCGGTGCAGGCATCGCTGACGGGCCACCTCGTGCTCGCGACGCTGCACACCAACGACGCGGCATCGGCCGTCACGCGCCTGACCGACATGGGCGTCGAGCCGTACCTGCTCGCGTCGTCGCTGCTCGGCGTGCTCGCGCAGCGCCTGGTGCGCCAGCTCTGTCCGGTGTGCAAGGAAGAACGGCACGAGGAAGGCCGCACCGTGTGGCATCCGGTCGGCTGCGACAAGTGCGGGCATTCGGGCTATACGGGCCGGCGCGGCGTCTACGAACTGCTGGTGGTCGACGATTCGATCCGCACGCTGATCCACCGCAACGCGGCCGATGCGGAGATTCTCGCCGCCGGGCGCGCGGAAGGGATGCGCACGCTGCGCGACGACGCCGAGCGCTGGCTCGCGGCCGGCGCGACGTCGCTCGAGGAAGTGCTGCGCGTGACGGGAGGCGCATAGCGCGATGCCGGCATTCCGTTTCGAAGCAATCGATTCGGCGGGACGCGCGCAGAAAGGCGTGATCGATGCCGACAGTGCGCGCGGCGCGCGCGGCCAGCTGCGCACGCAGGGGCTCACGCCGCTCGTCGTCGAGCCGGCCGCCAGCGCGACCCGCGGCGCACGCTCGCAGCGGCTCGCGTTCGGCCGCAAGCTGTCGCAGCGCGAACAGGCCATCCTCACGCGCCAGCTCGCGAGCCTGCTGATCGCGGGGCTGCCGCTCGACGAGGCGCTCGGCGTGCTGACCGAGCAGGCCGAACGCGACTACATCCGCGAACTGATGGCCGCGATCCGCGCCGAGGTGCTCGGCGGCCATTCGCTCGCGAATGCGCTGGGCCAGCATCCGCGCGACTTCCCGGAAATCTATCGCGCGCTCGTCGCGGCGGGCGAGCACACCGGCAAGCTCGGCATCGTGCTGTCGCGCCTCGCCGACTACATCGAGCAGAGCAACGCGCTGAAGCAGAAGATCCTGCTGGCGTTCACGTATCCGGGGATCGTCACGCTGATCGCATTCGGCATCGTCACGTTCCTGCTGAGCTACGTCGTGCCGCAGGTCGTCAACGTGTTCGCCAGCACCAAGCAGCAGCTGCCGCTGCTGACGATCGTGATGATGGCGCTGTCGGATTTCGTGCGGCACTGGTGGTGGGCGATCCTGATCGCGGTCGCGCTCGTCGTGTGGTTCGTGAAGGCGACGCTGTCGCGCGACGGGCCCAGGCTCGCGTTCGACCGCTGGGTGCTGACCGCGCCGCTCGCGGGCAAGCTCGTGCGCGGCTACAACACGGTGCGCTTCGCGAGCACGCTCGGCATCCTGACCGCGGCCGGCGTGCCGATCCTGCGCGCGTTGCAGGCGGCCGGCGAGACGCTGTCGAACCGCGCGATGCGCGCGAACATCGACGATGCGATCGTGCGCGTGCGCGAAGGCTCCGCGCTGTCGCGCGCGCTGAACAACGTGAAGACGTTTCCGCCGGTGCTCGTGCACCTGATCCGTTCCGGCGAGGCGACGGGCGACGTGACGACGATGCTCGACCGCGCGGCGGAAGGCGAGGCGCGCGAGCTCGAGCGGCGCACGATGTTCCTGACGAGCCTGCTCGAGCCGCTCCTGATCCTGGCGATGGGCGGCATCGTGCTCGTGATCGTGCTGGCCGTGATGCTGCCGATCATCGAGCTGAACAACATGGTGCAGTGACGGCCTGACCGCCGGTCAGGCCACCACCGTTCAACGCATGTAGATCGCGGGGGACGGCGTGTTCGCGGGGAGCTGGACTTCGGCGCGTGCGCCGTTGCGGTCGACGATGATCGAGCGGCTGCGGACTTCGGCGAGCTTCGCGCCGGGCGTGAGCTCGGTGCCGAGCGACACGGCACGCGGCGGTTCGCCACCGATACCGACGATCGCGGCGGCGCCACGATCGAGCGAGAGAATGCCGAACAGGTGGATGTCCTGTACGGGATTCTTGTCGAGCTGTCCGCCGAAGAGCGCGGCGGCGTCCTCGGTGCGGATCGGCAATCGCGCGGCGGCGGCGGGCAGCGGCGCTTCGCGGGCGGACAGCGTGACGACCCAGTAGGTGGCCGTCGCGCACAAACCCGCGAAGAGGGCGAGGGAGAGGATCCGGATCGAGAGCGCGTTCATGCGCGCTATTGTACGGATGTATATGAAATTTGCGTTGGGTGAAAGCCCTCGGCAATGCGCGCCTTACAATGCGTGCTCCGCGCCCGGGGTATCGGAAGCTTGCTGTCAGGCAATCGTCCGGAATGCGCCGGGTGCGTCACTCAATCGACGATATTTTTTGGAAAGAGGTAGTCAGTCATGCAAACGTGGATCACTCGCCGTAATGCGGCCGTGCGCCGTCAGCGCGGTTTCACGCTGATCGAGATCATGGTGGTGGTCGCGATCCTCGGGATCCTGGCGGCACTGATCGTGCCGAAGATCATGAGCCGTCCCGACGAGGCGCGCCGTATCGCCGCGAAGCAGGACATCGGCACGGTCATGCAGGCGCTCAAGCTGTACCGTCTCGACAACGGCCGCTATCCGACCCAGGAGCAGGGCCTGAACGCGCTGATCCAGAAGCCGTCCACCGATCCGATCCCGAACAACTGGAAGGACGGCGGCTATCTCGAGCGTCTGCCGAACGATCCGTGGGGTAACGGGTACAAGTACCTGAACCCGGGCGTGCACGGCGAGATCGACGTGTTCAGCTACGGCGCCGACGGCAAGGAAGGCGGGGAAAGCAACGATTCCGACATCGGTTCGTGGCAGTAAGCCTGCGCTGACCGGCCCCACACCCGTTCCCGCTTGTCAATTTCATGCCCGCCCTTCGCACGTCCTTGCGCTCCGCTCGCGCTCGCCGCGACGACCGCGTGTGTCGCGGCGCGGCCGCGGCACGCGCGCACGCACGCGGTTTCACGCTGCTCGAGATGCTGGTCGTGCTCGTGATCGCGGGCCTGCTGGTGTCGCTCGCGTCGCTGTCGCTGACGCGTAACCCGCGCACCGACCTGCGCGAGGAAGCGCAGCGCATCGCGCTGCTGTTCGAGACGGCCGGCGACGAAGCGCAGGTGCGCGCGCGCCCGATCGCGTGGCAGCCGACCGAGCACGGCTTCCGTTTCGACGTAAGCTCGCCCGACGGCTGGCGCACGCTGCGCGACGACCTGCTGCGCCCGCGTGACTGGGACGGCGGCGTCACGGGCGCCGATATCGATTATCCGGGGGCCGACACGCGCGCGAGCCGCGTCGTGTTCGGCACCGAAAGCATCGACACGCCGGTACGCGTGACGCTGCATTCGGCGGTCGGCAGCGCGACGATCGTCGGCACCGGCAACGGCCGCTACGAGGTGCAATGACGATGCGTCGTCGCCTGCCCTTCCCGGCTTCTTCTTCCCAAGGCTTCACGATGATCGAGGTGCTGGTCGCGCTCGCGATCATCGCGGTCGCGCTCGCCGCGTCGATCCGCGCGGTCGGGACGATGGCGACCAATGCATCCGACCTCCACCGCCGGCTGCTCGCCGGCTGGAGTGCCGACAACGCGCTCGCGCAGCTGCGGCTCACGCATGCGTGGCCGGAGGTCGGCGAGCAGAGCTTCGATTGCTCGCAAGGCAACGTGCAGCTGATGTGCACGCAGCGCGTGAGCACGACGCCGAACCCGGTGTTCCGGCGCGTGCAGGTGTCGGTGAGCATGCCGGGGCGCGCCGGCGTGCTCGCGCAAATGGTGACGGTGGTCGCGAATGAAACCAGCCGTCCGCTCTGACGCGCCGATGCGGCGCCGGCCCGTGCGCTCCGTCGGCTCGCGCCGCGTGCGGGGCTTCACGCTGATCGAACTGATGATCGCGATCGCGATCCTCGCGGTGGTCGCGATCCTCTCGTGGCGCGGGCTCGACCAGATCATGCGCGGCCGCGACAAGGTCGCGTCCGCGACGGAAGACGAGCGCGTGTTCGCGCAGATGTTCGACCAGATGCGCATCGACGCGCGGCTCGCCGCGACCGACGACGAAGCCGGCCAGCCGGCGATCGGCGTCGCCGGCAACACGCTGCAGATCGTCCGCGAACTCGACGTGCCGGGCGCCGCGCCGCGGCTGCAGGTGGTCCGCTACCGGATCGCCGGCGGGCGTGTGGTGCGCTATGTGTCGCCGCCGCTCGACGACGCGAACCGCTTGCGCGACGTGCTGAAGGACAGCAGCGTCGACGGCTGGAGCTGGGTGGCGCTGATGGGCGGGGTCGGTGCGATCGACGCGAAGCTGTACGTGCCGCGCGTCGGCTGGACCACCAACCTGCAGACGGCCAACGACGCGCTGTCGCAGAACAACGATGCGCTGAAGGTGCCGCAGATCGGCAACGCGCCGCCGGCGCGCGCGGTGACGGGGCTGCAGGTCAGCATCGGCGCGACGTCGCTGCGCGTGCCCGTCACGCGCATCTTCCTCGTCGGGGAATGACGATGCGCACGCGCCCTCCCCGTTCCCGCTTCGCCGCACGCGCGCACGCACGCCGCGAGCGCGGCGCGGCGATCATCACTGCGCTGCTCGTCGTCGCGCTGTCGGCGATCCTCGTGTCGGGGATGCTGTGGCGCCAGCAGGTGCAGATTCGCCGGATCGAGAACCAGCGCGTGATCGCGCAGGCGCAGTGGGTCGCGCGCGGCGCGCTCGACTGGACGCGCATGATCCTGCGCTCCGAAGGCGACACGGCGCCCGGCATCACCTATCTCGGCGGGATCTGGGCCGTGCCGATCGCGAAGACCAAGCTGTCGGACTTCCTCGGCCGGATCGGCGCGCCGAACGACAACGGCGGCGAAGACACCTATATCTCCGGATCGATCGAGGACGCGCAGGCGAAGTACAACCTGCGCAACCTCGTGTCGTCGCCGGCGCCCGGCGTGCTGCAGCTCAACGTGCTGCAGCTCCAGGCGTTCCAGCGGCTGCTGGCGACGCTCGGCTACGACGGCGCGCTCGCGAAGCGGATCGCGCTGCAGATGCGCGCGGGCCTGATGCATTCCGCGACACGCTTCCAGACGCCGACGCTGCCCGGCGCCGGTACGGCAGCGACCGCGCCGGTGGCCGGCGGCGACCTGCAGGCCGGCAACTTCACCGACGAACCGGGGATGTCCGACGGCGACCGCGGGCCCGCGCCGCTCGTGATGACGGGCGTCGACAGCCTGCTCGACGTGGACGGCGTGACGCCCGAGATGGTCGCGCGGCTGCGCCCGTTCGTCACCGTGCTGCCGACCACGACCCCGGTGAACATGAACACGGCGCCGGCCGAGGTGATCGCGGCGCTGGTGCCGGGGATGAGCGTGTCGTCCGCGCAGGCGCTCGTGTCGCGCCGCGAGACCGTGTTTTTCCGCAACGTCGGCGACGTGCAGCTCGCGCTGCGCGGCGCCGGCGCGCCGAACGTGACGATCGACTCGAGCCTCGTCGACGTCAATTCCGGTTACTTCATCGTGCATGGCCGGATCCAGCACGATCGCGCGGAGGTGGATCGCACCTCGCTCGTGTATCGTGATCCGACCACGCACTCGACGCGGGTCGTGCGCATCCGCGACCAGCTATAACGACGCCATTCGGGAGAGGAGCTCTTGAGCACGCTGATTGTTTCTTTGCCGCCGCGCGAGCCGGCCGTGCCGTTGCAGGAGTGGCAGTGGCCCGAGCTGCCGTTCACGCTCGTGGACAAGGCCGGCCAGGTGCAGCGCGCGGGCCGCGCCGCGCTCGCGCTGCTGCCGCGCGCGAACGCGACGCTGCTGATCGTCGCCGCGCGCGACGTGCTGCTGCTGGCCGCGACCGTGCCGCCGCTCAAGGGGCCGAAGCTGCGCCAGGCGCTGCCCAACATCGTCGAGGATCAGCTGATCCAGGATCCGCTCGGCTGCCATATCGCGCTCGATCCGGTCGCATTGCCCGACGGCCGACGCGTGCTCGCCGTCGTCGACCGGGCGTGGTTCCGCACGATCTGCGACGCGTTCATCGGGGCCGGCCACCGGCGCCTGGGCGCGGTGCCCGCGACGCGCTGCCTGCCCGCGCCGCGCGCGTCGGCGCCAGCGCCGCTCGATGCGCCTGCCGACGGTGAGGCCGTCAAGGCCGACGCGATCGCGGACGCGGTCGAGCCGGCCGCCCGCCCGGCGACGGTGGCCGCGGTGCTCGGCCTCGCGACGGCGGTCGAACCCGCGCTCGTCGAAGCCGGCGCGCAGCCGGCCGCGCCCGGTGCGCGGCGCCTCGAACTCGCGGTCGCGCGTGGCGCGCTCGGCGAAGGTTTCGCGGCGCCCGCGTCGCGTGCCGGCGGCACGCTGGCCGCGCTCGCGGGCGGCGGCGACGTCGAACTGTACGAACTCGGCGAGCCGGGCGCGGAGCCGCGCCTCGCGTCGGTCGGACGCGCCGACGGCCCGCTGCTGCCGGGCGCGCAACCGCTGTCGTTCGACGCGTTCGCGCGGCGTGCGCTGACCGAGCGCTTCGATCTGTGCCAGTTCGAATTCGAATCGCAGCCGTGGCGCTTCGACCGCGCGACGGTGAAGCGCCTGCGCGTGCCGATCGCACTCGCCGCGGCAACGCTCGGCGTCGCGGTGATCGGGATGAACCTGCACTGGTGGAAGCTGTCGCGCGAGCGAGATGCGCTGTCCGCGCAGATCACCGAGACGCTCCTGTCCGCCTTCCCGAAGACGACGACGGTGCTCGATCCGCCCGCGCAGATGCAGCGCCAGCTCGACCAGCTGCGCCTCGCGGCGGGCGAGCTGTCGCCGAACGATTTCCTCGCGCTGTCGAGCGGGCTGTCGCGTTCGATGGGCGCGCTGCCGCTGAACGGAATCGCATCGCTCGATTATCACGACCGGCGGCTCGACGTCGGCTTCAAGCCGGAGGTCAAGGTCGACCCCGATTTCCCGCAGCGTCTCGCGCGCAACGGGCTGACCGGCGAAGTCGACAGCAGCACCGGCAAATGGACCATCCGGAGCCGTTCATGAAGATGGAACAACTGAACCAGACGCTGGCCCAGTTCTGGGGCGAGCGCACGCCGCGCGAGCGTACGCTGCTCGGCTGGGGCGGCGCCGTGCTGGCCGTCGCGATCGCGTATTCGGTGCTGTGGTCGCCCGCGCAGGAAGGCCGCGCGCGCATCCGGCACGCGCTGCCGACGATGCGCGGCGAGCTCGCGCAGATGACCGCGCAGGCCAACGAGGCGAAGTCGCTGACGGCCGCCGCGCAAGGCGTCGCGCCGACCGGCCTCGCGCTGAAGGACGCGCTCACCGCCTCGCTGTCCGATCACGGGCTGCAGGGCGCGCAGGTGCAGGTCGTCGGCAACGGCGTGCAGATCCAGATGAAGAACGTGCCGTTCCCGGTGTGGACGCAGTGGCTCGACGACGCGCGCCGGCAGTTCAAGGTGCAGGTCGGCGAAGCGCACGTGACCGCGCTGAAGGAAGACGGCCAGGTCGACCTGACGGCCGTGATGCAACCCTCGACGCAGAAATGACGCAGTGGATGAAACCAGCGGCGGCCAGCCGATGAGGCCGGGACTCAGGCGGCTCGTCGCCGCGCTGCCGTGGCTGGCGGCAGGCGGGCTCGCGACGGTGCTGACGCTCGTCGCACTCGCGCCGGCCGCGTGGATCGCGCCGCAGTTCGCGCGCGCGACCGGCGGGCACGTGAACCTCGTCGATCCGGACGGATCGCTGTGGCACGGTTCGGGCACGCTGATGCTCGCGCCGGGCGCGGACCAGGGCGCGGCGACGCTGCTGCCGGGCCGGGTCCAATGGACCACGCGCTTCTGGCCGCTGCTGACCGGACGCGTGCAGATGCGCATGCGGCAGACCGAGGCGATGCCCGACGCCGTCACGCTCGACGCGACGTGGCGCGGCGCGGTGCTGTCGGCGGGCGCGATGGCCGTGCCCGCGTCGCTGCTCGCGGGGCTCGGCACGCCGTTCAACACGCTCGACCTGCAGGGCGACGTGCGGCTCGGCTGGACCGACTGGCGGATGATCGGCAACAACGCGTTCGGCCAGCTGACGGTGACGATCGATTCGATGAGTTCGCGCGTGTCGCGCGTGAAGCCGCTCGGGTCGTACCGCGCGGTACTGCAGGCGAAGGGTTCGGGCGCCGATCTCGACCTGTCGACGACGCAGGGCCCGCTGTTCCTCGACGGGCACGGCAGCTTCGGCCCCGGCCAGGGTTCGTTTCGCGGTACCGCGCATGCGGCGCCCGAGCAGCAGCCTAACCTCGCGGGGCTGCTGAACCTGCTCGGCCATCCGATCGGCGACAACCAGGTGACGCTCACCTTCGGCGACGCGATGCGCTGAAGCACGCGGCGCCCTCTCCCTTTCCTTCCTACTTCTGCGCGAGCGGCACGGCGGCCGACGGTGCGGTCGCGGACGGCGCCGCCGCACCGGACGCCGGCGCCGGTGCGGGCGCAGCCATGTCGCCCGTTTCGCGCGCCATGTCCGACGCATCCCAACTGCCGCCGAGCGCCTTCACGAGCCCGACCGACGACACCATCCGCTGCCCGGCGATCGTCGCGAGCTTCTGCTGCGCGGTGAACGCGGTGGTCTGCGCGGTCAGCACGTTCAGGTAGGCGACCGTGCCGGCCTTGTACTGGTTCGTGACGATCGCGAGTGCGTGCTCGGCGCTGTCGACGGCCTGCCGCTGCACGTCGACTTCCTGCGCGAGGATGCGCTGCGACGCGAGGTTGTCCTCGACGTCCTGGAACGCGGTGAGTACCGCGAGGCGATACGCGGCGACGTCCTGGTCGTAGGTCGCGCGTGCGGCATCGGTCTGCGCGGCGCGCAGGCCGGCGTCGAACAGCGTCGCCGCGAGTTGCGGGCCGACCGTCCAGAACCGCGCGGGCAGCGTGAACAGTTGCGACCACACCGAGCTCTGGAAGCCGCCGGTGGCCGACAGCGTGAGCGTCGGGAAGAACGCGGCGATCGCGACGCCGATCTGCTCGTTCGCGGCGGCCGCGCGGCGCTCGGCCGCCGCGATGTCGGGCCGGCGCTCCAGCAGCGCGGACGGCACGTCGACCGGCGTGATCGGCGGTTGCGCCGTGAGCGGGTTCGGCGGCAGCGAAAACGTCGACGCCGGTTCGCCGATCAGCGTTGCGATCGCATGCTCGTACTGCGCGCGTGCGACGCCGTTGTCGATCGACGCGGCCTGTGCGCTCTGCAGCTGCGTCTGCGCCTGGATCACGTCCGCACGCGCGGCGACGCCCTGCGCGTACTGGTTCTGCGTGAGCTTCAGCGATTCGCCGTACGACTTCACGGTGTCGTCGAGCAGCTTCTGCAGCGCATCGGACGTGCGCAGCTGGAAGTAGGTCTGCGCGAGCAGCGCCTGCTGCGACAGCCGCGCGTTCGCGAGATCGGCCGCGGCGGCCGCTTCGCCGGCGCGCTGCGCGCTGACGCTGCGGCTCACCTTGCCCCACAGGTCGGGCTCCCAGCTCGCGTCGAGGCCGACGCTGTAGCTGTTGCTGATCGACGAACTGCTGCCGAAGCTCGACGTGCTCGACGACGTTGACGTGCGGCCCGCGCGTGAGCGCGAGCCCGACGCGCTCAGCCCGACGGTCGGGAAATACGCGGCGCGGGCCTCGGTGACGAGCGCGCGGGCCTGCCGGTACGCGGCGGCCGATTGCGCGATGGTCTGGTTCGATGTGTTGAGCTTGCCGATCAGCGCGTCGAGTTGCGGATCGTCGTAGACAGTCCACCACGGGCCGCGGTCGGTCCGGTCGGCGGGCTGCGCGACCTTCCAGCCGGGCGGCGCTTCCTTGAAGGCGGCGGGGATCGACGTGTCGGGCCGGTGATAGTCGGGCCCGACGGCGCAGCCGGCGAGCAGCACGGCCGTCGCAACGGCGACGGCGGCGCTCAGCGGGCGAAGGGCGCGCGGGAGGGGGGCGTACGGCATCGTGGTTTTCCTGTCTGGGCGGGACGGCCGGCGGGCGGCGTCGCGCGGTGCGGTGATTCTGCCGCTGGCGGACAAATGGTAACTGACGGCGGGAAAGCCGCGCAGCCCCAAGGGTACGGTGCGCGGCGGCACGCATGTGTTACCGGCACGGCCGGCCGGTTTACCGGCCATTACGGATCGCTTGCGGGCGAGACGGGAAAGGCGCGCATCGCATGCGGCGCCGGGCCGCGGGCGCGGCCGGCGTTCAGTCGGGACGGCGGGAGCGGTGCGGCTTCAGTGGCAGTGCACGGGCACCGGAACGGGATCGGCGGCGGACCGCCATGTCGTCGACGGCTCCGTTGCTGCCGGCTGGCTCGTGCGGCGGGCCGCGCCCTTCGCGTTGCGCTGCCGGCGATGATCGAACCATGCGAACCCGAGCGCCGCGAGCGATCCGCCCGGTACCACCAGCATCGTCACGTACAGCGCGATCTTCCAGCCGCGGTGCGGCCCGGAGAACACATGATGAGCGGTATCGGTCAGGTTGCGGCGCAGCGCGCCGGCGGCATTTTTCAGGAACAGCATCGCGAACATCCTCGGGGGGCCCGGCAGCGCGGGCTAAGCGGTCAGAACATAGTCTCCGGCAGTGCGACATGCACGTCGTAACTGGTTGACTGAAATAATATTGACTAAGCAATCATTTTTCAAGATACTGGGCGCGTTCTGACCTGAAATGCACTGTTGCTGCGCGCGCAATCGCCATGAACGGCGGCCTCTACGATCCCGACACCATCGCACTGGAAACGAGCCTCGGTTATTACCTGACCAAGGCGCGGCAGGCGCTCGTCGAGCGGATGGACCGCGCGCTCGAGCCGTACGACCTCACCGCGCAGCAGATCGGCGTGATTCTGCTGCTGTCGCGCGGCTATGCGCGCACGCCGTTCGAGCTGTCGCGCAAGATGTCGTACGACAGCGGCTCGATGACGCGCATGCTCGACCGTCTCGAGCGCAAGGGCCTGGTCGCGCGCTCGCGCAGCGAGCAGGACCGCCGGGTGATCGAGCTGACGCTGACCGAGCGCGGCGCCGAGGCGGCCCGCGCGCTGCCGTCGCTGATCGCGACCGCGCTGAATGCGCAGCTCACCGGCTTCTCGGCCGACGAACTCGCGACGCTCACCGGCCTGCTGCAGCGGTTCATCGCCAACGGGCCCGGCGACACCGGCTGCCCGAAGCCCGACGAACCGGGCTGCTGAGCACGGGAGGCCCGATGTCTAGGTTAAGCATTCGCTTATTTCTCTGTCTGGGCAGAAGATGACAAGGCACATGCTCCGTCTCTTCCCTTACCCGTTCCACCCGGCCGGGCCGCGCGGTATCGCGCGCCCGTGCGTTGTGCCGGCGCGTCGTGCGCGCCGCGTCTAGGAGATTCCGATGTCCGCCACCACGGCATCCGCCGCGCCGCCTGCCGCCCAACCCGCGCCGCTGACCGGCGGCGCGCTCGCGCTCCTCACCGTCGGGCTCGCGCTCGGCACCTTCATGGAAGTGCTCGACACGTCGATCGCGAACGTCGCGGTGCCGACCATCTCGGGCAGCCTCGGCGTCGCGACGAGCGAAGGCACGTGGGTCATCTCGTCGTATTCGGTCGCGTCCGCGATCGCGGTGCCGCTGACCGGCTGGCTCGCGCGGCGGGTCGGCGAGGTACGCCTGTTCACGCTGTCGGTGCTCGCGTTCACGCTCGCGTCCGCGCTGTGCGGCCTCGCGTCGAATTTCGAGACGCTGATCGCATTCCGGCTGCTGCAGGGCCTCGTGTCGGGCCCGATGGTGCCGCTGTCGCAGACGATCCTGATGCGCAGCTACCCGCCCGCGAAGCGCGGGCTCGCGCTCGGGCTATGGGCGATGACGGTGATCGTCGCGCCGATCTTCGGCCCGCTGCTGGGCGGCTGGATCAGCGACAACTACACGTGGCCGTGGATCTTCTACATCAACCTGCCGATCGGCATCTTCTCCGCGGCCTGCGCGTACTTCCTGCTGCGCGGCCGCGAGACGAAGACGACGAAGCAGCGGATCGACGCGATCGGCCTCGCGCTGCTCGTGATCGGCGTGTCGTGCCTGCAGATGATGCTCGACCTCGGCAAGGACCGCGACTGGTTCAACTCGACCTTCATCGTCGCGCTCGCGCTGATCGCGGTCGTGTCGCTCGCGTTCATGCTCGTGTGGGAGGCGACTGAGAAGGAACCGGTGGTCGACCTGTCGCTCTTCAAGGACCGCAACTTCGCGCTGGGCGCGCTGATCATCTCGTTCGGCTTCATGGCGTTCTTCGGCTCGGTCGTGATCTTCCCGCTGTGGCTGCAGACGGTGATGGGCTACACGGCCGGCAAGGCCGGCCTCGCGACCGCGCCGGTCGGGCTGCTCGCGCTGGTGCTGTCGCCGCTGATCGGGCGCAACATGCACCGGCTCGACCTGCGGATGGTCGCGAGCTTCGCGTTCATCGTGTTCGCGGGCGTGTCGGTCTGGAATTCGACGTTCACGCTCGACGTGCCGTTCAACCACGTGATCCTGCCGCGGCTCGTGCAGGGGATCGGCGTCGCGTGCTTCTTCGTGCCGATGACGACGATCACGCTGTCGAGCATCTCCGACGAGCGGCTCGCGAGCGCGTCGGGGCTGTCGAACTTCCTGCGCACGCTGTCCGGCGCGATCGGCACCGCGGCCAGCTCGACGTTCTGGGAGAACGATGCGATCTACCACCACGCGCGGCTGTCGGAATCGGTGAGCGTCTACGCGCAGAACACGACCGACTACCAGGGCGCGCTCGCGCAGCTCGGGGTCGTCGGGCAGACGGCCAACGCGCAGCTCAACCAGCTCGTCACGCAGCAGGGCTTCATGATGGCGACCAACGACTTCTTCCACCTGTCGGCGGGCGTGTTCATCGCGCTCGCGGCGCTCGTGTGGATCACGAAGCCGAGGAAGGGTGCAGGGCCGGCGATGGGGCACTGAAACCGGCAGGACTGGCGACGGGTACTTTCGGCCTACGCGCTCGCCTTGTGTGGATTGCCGAGTTGAACTAAGCTAACAATGAAAGTGAACTTAGTTCAATTGGAGGGCGTGATGCAGACCTACAACATGCATGACGCGAAAACGAATCTGTCGCGTCTGATCGACGAAGCCGTGCATGCCGGCGAACCGTTCGTGATCGCAAAAGCCGGCAAGCCGCTCGTCAAGGTGGTTCCGATCGATATGCCGGACCCGGTCCGGCCGAGCCGGATCGGTTTCATGAAGGGGCAGATCCGCGTCCCGGACGATTTCGACACAATGGGGAGCGACGAAATCGGCAAGCTGTTCGAGGGTGACGCATGAAGTTGCTGCTCGACACACACTTGCTTCTTTGGGCGGCAGCCGGTGCGGCCGAGCTGCCCGCCCGCGCCAGCGCACTCATCGACGATCCCGCCTATACACCGCTTTTCAGCGTTGCGAGCCTCTGGGAGATCGTCATCAAGCGTGGATTGGATCGCGACGATTTCCAGGTGGACCCAAACGTGCTCCGCCGCAATCTTCTTGATGCCGGCTACGTGGAATTGCCGATCACGAGCGCGCATGCACTGGCGGTCGAACAACTGCCGTCGATCCACCGCGATCCGTTTGACCGTCTCCTGGTCGCCCAGGCGATCTCGGAGGGCATCACGCTGCTCACGCACGACCAAACCGTCGCGCGCTATCCGGGCCCGATCACACACGTCTGATTGCGCCGGGCATCGGCCTGGCCTCACTCCCTCGCCCGCAACCCGCCAAACGCCAGGTCGTCGCCCGACGCGATCGGCAGCGTCGCCCGCGCGACCTCGAGCCAGGCACGCGCCGCGTGCGACAGGTAGCCCTTCTTCAGCCAGCCGAGCGCGATCGCCCAGGTGATCTCCGGCTCGACGATCGGCCGGCACGTGAACTGCCGCGCATCGAGCCGCCGGCAGTACGGCTCCGGCAACAGCGCGATGCCGACGCCCGCGTGCACCAGCGCGGCCATGAAGTCCCAATGACCGCTGCGGCTCACGATCGACGGCGTGAACCCGACCTGCCGGCACGCGTCGAGCACCGCATCGTGCAGCGCGAGGCTTTCCGCATAGAACACGAACGACTCGCGCGCGAGATCGGCGAGCGGCACGGCCGCGTGATCCTCCCAGCGCGACTCGCGTGGCGCGACGAGCCACAGCGGCGCGCGCACCATCGGCAGCCGGTCGAACGTGTCGGGGTCGACCGGCTCCAGCAGCCCGCCGAGCTCCAGCTCGCCCGACATCAGCGCGGCCTCGATCATTCGCGCACCCTGCTCGAACAGCTTCAGCTCGATGTTCGGATAGCGCTGCTTGTACGCGGCGATGATCGGCGTGAACAGCGACCCGCCGAGCGGCGGAATGCCGATCGTCAGCTCGCCGCGCCCGAGCGTGCCGAGATCCTTCAGCTCCGACTGCAGCTGCGCCTGCGCGGCGAGCACGTCCTGGCCGCGCTGGAACACGATCCGCCCCGCGTCGGTCAGCACCATCTGCCGGCCGTCGCGCAGCAGCAGCGGCGAGCCGATCTCGTCCTCGAGCGCCTTCACCATCTTGCTGATGGTCGGCTGCGTGACGAACAGGCGGTCGGCGGCCGCCGTGAAGCTCTGTTGACGGACCACCTCGACGAAGTACCGCAGTGCGCGCAATTCCATCGATCACTCCCCAGATTGGTGCGGCGAACCCAAAGCGAATTCCGAATTGGAATGACAAGGATAGAGACAAGTCATTTTATTTATGGTTAGGGGAAACCCTATACTCACACCATCAACGGAATATCTGTATGGAGCCCGCAATGACCAAGCCGATCGCTACTGCCGCCGCCCGCCCCGCTTCGGGCCACGTTGCGCGCACGGGCCGGATCGTGCTGCAGGCCGCCGCACTCGGCGTGCTGTGGATGGCGGTCGACTGGGCCGTGCGCGCGATCGGGCTGCCGGTGCCGTCCGGCGTGATCGGCCTCGCGGTGCTGCTCGTGCTGCTGTTCTCGGGCCGCGTCGCGCCCGCGTGGGTGAAGGACGGCGCGAACTGGCTGCTGTCCGACATGCTGCTGTTCTTCGTGCCGGCCGCCGTCGCGGCGGTCCAGTACGGCGGGCTGTTCCGCGAGGACGGCTGGCGCATCGCGCTGGTCATGCTCGCCGGCACCGCGTTCGTGATGGTCGCGGTGGCTGTTGCGGTCGACCTCGCCGCGAAGCTCGAGCGCCGGCTCGCCGCGCAGCGCGTGTTCGCCGAACGCCGCCGCGCGCGCCTCGCCACCGTGTCCGCCCACTGAGCCGGGGCCTGCGATGCCTGCGCTGCTGTCGATCCTGTCCGCCGACCAGGTGAATACCGCGATCTCCGTCGGCTGCTTCGTGCTGACGGTCGTGCTGTATTTCGCGTCGAAGCGGCTCTACGCATACAGGAAGACGCTGCTGTTCTCGCCGCTCGTGTTCGTGCCGGGCGTGCTGGTGCTGCTCGTGTTGCTGACCGGCATCCCGTATTCGGTCTACTTCCGCGACACGCGCTGGCTGATGTGGCTGCTCGGCCCGGCAACGATCGCGTTCGCGGTGCCGATCTACGACTATCGCGACCTGATCCGCCGCCACTGGCTGTCGCTGTCGGTCGGCGTCGCGGTGGGGATCGCCGCGGGCGTGTGCGGGTCGCTGCTGCTCGCGAAGCTGCTGCACCTGTCGCCCGAACTGCAGCGCTCGCTGATGACGCGCTCGGTATCGACCCCGTTCGCGCTCGCCGTGTCCGACAAGATCCACGCGCCGAAGGATCTCACCGCCCTGTTCGTGATCGCGACCGGCATCTGCGGGATGCTGCTCGGCGAGATCGTGCTTGCGCTGGTGCCGCTGCGCACGCGGCTCGCGCGCGGCGCGCTGTTCGGCGCGGCCGCCCACGGCGTGGGCACCGCGAAGGCGCGCGAGATCGGCAACGAGGAAGGCGTCGTCTCGAGCCTCACGATGATGATCGCGGGCGTCGCGATGGTGCTGATCGCGCCGCTCCTGTCGCTGCTGCCGACCTGACGCCACCCGGGCGGGCGCCGCTGCCCGCCCTCCCCGCGCCCTGCGGCCCGGGCGCCCGTTCTGTCCCGCCGGGTCGTTTTCCCGCTGCTCCCGCCCTGCCTCGCGCCGACACCCGGCCGACAATCGGCTGAGATAGCCGCAATTCCCCCCTCTTTTCCGCCCATCGGGCCCGGCCCGGATGCCGAACAATGCATGCTACGAGACATCACGCACGCATTCACATGGCCTCCACGACCGCAAACCCGACTGCCGACAAGCCGGCTTCGTCCGGCAAGTTCAAGCGCATCGCGCTCATCGCCGTCATCGCGCTGGGCGCGGCCGCCGCCGCCGCGGGCGGCATGTACGTGTTCCTGAGCAAGGCTGGCGTCGGCCATGCGAGCGCGCCCGCCGAGCCGGCGCCGCTTGCCGCGCCGGTGTTCTTCCCGCTCGACCCGCTGACCGTGAACCTGCAGTCGGACGACGGCGTGCAGCACTACCTGCGCGTCGGCCTGTCGCTGAAGCTCACCGACCCGAAGGCGCAGGAGCAGCTGACCGCGCGCATGCCGGAGATCCGCAGCCGGATCCTGCTCGCGCTGTCGAACAAGCATCCCGAGGACCTCGCGACGCCGGACGGCAAGCATTCGCTCGCGAAGGAACTGCGGGACCTGATCGAGCAGCCGACGCAGCCGGGCAACCAGCGCGCGAAGGTCGACGACGTGCTGTTCACCGAATTCGTCGTCCAGTAACGCGGCCGCAAAAGGAGCGCGCATGGGCCACCAGGAGTTCATGTCCCAGGAGGAGGTCGACGCCCTCCTCAAGGGCGTCACGGGCGAAACCGACGCGGTCGACGAGCAGCGCGACACGTCGGGCGTCCGCCCCTACAACATCGCGACGCAGGAGCGGATCGTCCGCGGCCGGATGCCCGGCCTCGAGATCATCAACGACCGCTTCGCGCGCTTGCTGCGGATCGGCATCTTCAACTTCATGCGGCGCACCGCGGAAATCTCCGTGAGCCAGGTGAAGGTGCAGAAGTACAGCGAGTTCACCCGCAACCTGCCGATCCCGACGAACCTGAACCTGGTGCACGTGAAGCCGCTGCGCGGCACGTCGCTGTTCGTGTTCGACCCGAACCTCGTGTTCTTCGTCGTCGACAACCTGTTCGGCGGCGACGGGCGCTTTCACACGCGCGTCGAGGGCCGCGACTTCACGGCCACCGAGCAGCGGATCATCGGCAAGCTGCTGAACCTCGTGTTCGAGCACTACACGACCGCATGGAAGAGCGTGCGGCCGCTGCAGTTCGAATTCGTGCGCTCGGAGATGCACACGCAGTTCGCGAACGTCGCGACGCCGAACGAGATCGTGATCGTCACGCAGTTCTCGATCGAGTTCGGGCCGACGGGCGGCACGCTGCACATCTGCATGCCGTACTCGATGGTCGAGCCGATCCGCGACGTGCTCGCGTCGCCGATCCAGGGCGAGGCACTCGAAGTCGACCGCCGCTGGGTGCGCGTGCTGTCGCAGCAGGTGCAGTCGGCCGAGGTCGAGCTGAGCGCGGATCTCGCCGAGATCCCGTCGACGTTCGAGAAGATCCTGAACCTGCGTGCGGGCGACGTGCTGCCGCTGGAGATCGACGACACGATCACCGCGAAGGTCGACGGCGTGCCGGTGATGGAATGCGGCTACGGCATTTTCAATGGTCAATATGCGTTGCGCGTGCAGAAGATGATCAGCGCGGGCGACACGATGAAGGAAGGTGGATATGAGTGAGCTGAACCCGACGCCCGAACTCGACCCGCAGGCGCTCGCCGACGCGGCGCTCGCGGAATCGGCCGCGGCCGTGCAGGTGGCACCCGCGGCGGCGGAAGAGGATCCGGGCATGGACGACTGGGCCGCCGCGCTCGCCGAGCAGAACCAGCAGCCGGTGCCGGCGGGCGCGACCGGCGCCGGCGTGTTCCAGCCGCTGTCGAAAGCCGCGGCAAGCTCGACGCACAACGACATCGAGATGATCCTCGACATCCCGGTCAAGATGACCGTGGAGCTCGGCCGCACGAAGATCGCGATCCGCAACCTGCTGCAGCTCGCGCAGGGTTCGGTCGTCGAGCTGGACGGCATGGCCGGCGAGCCGATGGACGTGCTCGTGAACGGCTGCCTGATCGCGCAGGGCGAGGTCGTGGTCGTCAACGACAAGTTCGGCATCCGGCTGACCGACATCATCACGCCGGCCGAACGCATCCGGAAGCTGAATCGGTGAACGCCGGGAAGTCCGGCCGCGGCGTGCGCCTGTTCCCGAGCGTGGCGGCGCTGGCCGTCGCCGCGTCGTTCGCATGCGCGCCGGCCTGCGCCGCCGACATGAACGCGGTGAACAACGCCGGCGCGATCGCGTCGGGCGTGATGGTCGGCTCGGCCGCGCCGTCGCTCGGCGTCGGCGCGGTGCTGCAGACGCTCGTCGGGCTTGCGGTCGTGATCGGCCTCGTGTTCGGCTGCGCGTGGCTCGCGCGCCGCTTCGGGTTCCAGCCCGCGCGGCGCGGCGGCCCGCTGAAGGTCGTGTCGAGCGTCGGGCTCGGCGCGAAGGAAAGCGCGACGATCGTCGAGATCGGCGATACCTGGCTCGTGCTCGGCGTCGCGCCGGGCAACGTGCGGCTGCTGCATACGCTGCCGGCCGGCTCGACGGTGGCGCCGGCTTCGGCGTCGCCCGACACCCCCGCCGGCGCCGCATCCGCCGAACACGGCCAGCCCGGCACGTTCGGCACGCGGTTTCGCGACGCGCTCGCCGGCGAAGCCGCGAAGCGCTTCGGGCGCGGCAAGGACCGCTGACATGGCGTCGTGCCCTCTTTCCGTTCCTGCATTCCGATGAAACACGAATTCCTGCGTCGCGCGGCGCGTTTCGCGCCCGTGCTGATCCTCTGCCTCGCCCCCGCGCTCGCTTGCGCGCAGGCGGCCGGCCTGCCCGCGTTCAACACGAGCCCGGGCCCGAACGGCGGCACCACCTATTCGCTGAGCGTGCAGACGATGCTGCTGCTCACGATGCTGTCGTTCCTGCCGGCGATGCTGCTGATGATGACGAGCTTCACGCGCATCATCATCGTGCTGTCGCTGCTGCGCCAGGCGCTCGGCACCGCGACGACGCCGCCGAACCAGGTGCTGGTCGGCCTCGCGATGTTCCTCACCTTCTTCGTGATGTCGCCGGTGCTCGACCGCGCCTACGCCGACGGCTACAAGCCGTTCTCCGACGGCGCGATGCCGATGGAACAGGCCGTGCAGCGCGGCGTCGCGCCGTTCAAGACCTTCATGCTGAAGCAGACCCGCGAGACCGATCTCGCGCTGTTCGCGAAGATCTCGAAGGCCGCGCCGATGCAGGGTCCGGAAGACGTGCCGCTGTCGCTGCTGGTGCCCGCGTTCGTCACGAGCGAGCTGAAGACCGGCTTCCAGATCGGCTTCACGATCTTCATCCCGTTCCTGATCATCGACATGGTCGTCGCGAGCGTGCTGATGTCGATGGGGATGATGATGGTGTCGCCGTCCACCGTGTCGCTGCCGTTCAAGCTGATGCTGTTCGTGCTGGTCGACGGCTGGCAGCTGCTGATCGGCTCGCTCGCGCAGAGCTTCAGTTGAACGGAGGAGTCGCGCGATGACGCCCGAACAGGTGATGACGCTGGCGCACCAGGCGATGATGGTCGGCCTGCTGCTGGCCGCCCCGCTGCTGCTGGTCGCGCTCGCGGTCGGCCTCGTCGTGAGCCTGTTCCAGGCCGCGACGCAGATCAACGAATCGACGCTGTCGTTCATCCCCAAGCTGCTCGCGGTGGCCGCGACGCTCGTGATCGCCGGCCCGTGGATGCTGACGACGATGCTCGACTACCTGCGGCAGACGCTGCTGCACGTCGCGACGCTCGGCGCCGGCTGACCGGCACGCCCGGCCCGCGTCCCCCGCGATGTTCTCGGTTACCTACGCGCAGCTCAACGGCTGGCTGACCGCCTTCCTGTGGCCGTTCGTGCGGATGCTCGCGCTCGTCGCGACGGCGCCCGTGGTCGGCCACGCGGCGGTGCCGGTGCGCGTGAAGATCGGTATCGCCGCGTTCATGGCGCTGGTCGTCGCGCCGACGCTCGGCGCGATGCCGGGCGTCACGGTGTTCTCCGCGCAAGGCATCTGGATCATCGTCACGCAGTTCCTGATTGGCGCGGCGATGGGCTTCACGATGCAGATCGTGTTCGCGGCCGTCGAGGCGGCCGGCGACTTCATCGGCCTGTCGATGGGGCTCGGCTTCGCGACCTTCTTCGACCCGCATTCGAACGGCGCGACGCCGGCGATGGGCCGCTTCCTGAACGCGATCGCGATGCTCGCGTTCCTCGCGGTGGACGGCCACCTGCAGGTGTTCGCGGCGCTGGCTGCGTCGTTCCAGTCGCTGCCGGTGTCGGCCGACCTGCTGCACGCGCCCGGCTGGCGCACGCTCGCCGCGTTCGGCGCGACCGTGTTCGAGATGGGGCTGCTGCTCGCGCTGCCGGTCGTCGCGGCGCTGCTGATCGCGAACCTCGCGCTCGGGATCCTGAACCGCGCGGCGCCGCAGATCGGCATCTTCCAGATCGGCTTTCCGGTCACGATGCTGGTCGGGCTGTTGCTCGTGCAATTGATGATCCCGAACCTCGTGCCGTTCGTGTCGCACCTGTTCGACATGGGGCTCGATGCGATGGGGCGGGTGTTGCTTGGCTGGCGCTAGTCCGCTTGCGTCCCCGATTGCTGGAAAACCCCTAACGGAATCGCCGTCCCGCGAAAGGTAGCAGAAGGTTTCGCCTCCCTATACTCGTTATCACGATGCAGCAAGCATCGCGCCATACGAATACAACGAAGGAGACGACCCTGATGCGACCCATCCTGCGCACCCTTGCCGTTGCAGCCAGCCTGAGCTGCGCGCTCGCCGCTCACCCCGCTTTCGCCGACGACGGCGGAAAGATCACGATCATGGTCGGCGGGATCGCGAAGCTGATCTACCTGCCCGCGCGGCTCACACAGGAGCTCGGCTACTTCAAGGCCGAAGGCCTCGACGTCGAACTGCTGTCGCAGCCGGCCGGCGTCGACGCCGAGAACGAGCTGCTGGCGGGCGCCGTGCAAGGCGTCGTCGGCTTCTACGACCATACGGTCGACCTGCAGAGCAAGGGCAAGGAAGTCAAGGCGATCGCCGTGTTCGGCCAGGTGCCGGGCGAGGTCGAGATGGTGTCGACCAAGGCCGCGCCGACCTTCAAGTCGATGGCCGACGCGAAGGGCAAGACGCTCGGCGTGACGGGCCTCGGCTCGTCGACGAGCTTCCTCACGCAATACCTCGCGCTGCAGCACGGCGTGCCGTCGACGCAGTACACGATGCTGCCGGTCGGCGCCGACGCGAGCTTCATCGCCGCGATCAAGCAGGGCCGCATCGACGCCGGGATGACGACCGAGCCGACCGTGTCCGCGCTCGAGAAGATGGGCGACGCGAAGGTGCTGGTCGACATGCGCACCGTCGAAGGCACGCGCGCCGCGCTCGGCGGCACCTATCCGGCCGCGAGCCTGTACGTGCAGTCGGCGTGGGCCGATTCGCACAAGGCGGAAGCCACCCGGCTCGCGCACGCGTTCGCGAAGACGATGCAGTTCATCCACACGCACAGCGCCGAGGAAATCGCCGCGAAGATGCCCGCCGACTACCAGAAGGACAAGGCGCTGTACGTGAGCGCGCTGAAGGCGTCGCTGCCGATGTATACGGCCGACGCGAAGATGCCGGCCGACGGCCCGGCGACCGTGCTGAAGGTGCTGTCGGCGTTCAACCCTTCGGTGAAGGGCAAGCATATCGACCTGGCGCGCACCTACACCAACGATTTCGTGAACGCGAAGTAATCGATATCGGTACAGGCGCCGGCGGCGGCGATCCCGCCGCCGCGCGTTCCCCGTTCCGGCCCGGCTGACCGGCCCGGCGTCGCCACGATGCGATGCCCTCCTCACCCGCAGGACGAATGCGATGAACCAGGCAGTTTCCCCGAGCACACCGGCGATCGAGTTTCGCAATGTGTCGTGCCGCTTCATTTCGCCGGAAGGCAAGGCCACCGTCGCGCTGCGCGACTTCAGCATGAGCGTCGCGCGCGGCGAGTTCATCGCGATCGTCGGGCCGACCGGCTGCGGCAAGTCGACCACGCTGAACATGATCACCGGGCTGCTCAAGCCGGTGTCGGGCGAGGTGCGCGTGATGGGCCGCCCGGTCGACGGGATCGACCCGCGCATCGGCTTCGTGTTCCAGGCCGACGCCGTGTTCCCGTGGCGCAACGTGATCGACAACGTCGCGGCAGGCCCCTTGTTTCGCGGCCGCTCGAAGGACGTCGCCTACGCGCAGGCCGAGGAATGGATCCGCAAGGTCGGCCTCGACAAGTTCACGAAGCACTACCCGCATCAACTCTCGGGCGGGATGCGCAAGCGCGTCGCGCTCGCGCAGACCTTCATCAACCAGCCGGAAATCCTGCTGATGGACGAGCCGTTCTCCGCGCTCGACATGCAGACGCGCACGCTGATGCAGGACGAGCTGCTGCAGCTCTGGTCCGCCAACAAGGGCTCGGTCGTGTTCGTCACGCACGATCTCGAGGAGGCGATCGCGCTCGCCGACCGCGTGTTCGTGCTGACCGCGCGCCCCGCGACGCTCAAGCGCGTGTACGAGATCGACCTGCCGCGTCCGCGCGTCACGTCGGAGATCCGCTACGAGCAGCGCTTCATCGAGATTTCCAAGGACATCTGGCACGACCTGCGCGAAGAAGTGCAGATCGGCTGACGCATACGCCGCACGGCAAGCAATGGCAAGAGACACAGCAAGGACAGGAGCATGACCGACATGACGCTTCCCACTACCGCCCTTCCGGCGACGACGCTCGAGGACGACGAGCGCGCCGCGCAACGCCGGCTGCGCCGCCGGCGCAACCTGATCGTCACGCTGCGGATCGCCGTGCTCGTCGTCGTGCTCGGCGGCTGGGAGCTCGCCGCACGCCTGAAGTGGATCGATCCGTTCTTCTTCTCGATGCCGTCGCTGATCTTCGCGCAGCTCCAGGACTGGTTCGCGAACGGCACGTCGCAGGGCCCGCTGCTCACCCAGGTGTGGGTCACGCTGGAGGAAACCGGGATCGGCTTCATCATCGGCTCGGTCGCCGGCGTGTTCTGCGGGATCGTGCTCGGCCGCAACAAGCTGATGGCCGACGTGTTCGGCCTGTACATCCAGATCGCGAACTCGATCCCCCGCGTCGTGCTCGGCTCGATCTTCGTGATCGCGCTCGGCCTCGGGATGGCGTCGAAGATCGCGCTGGCCGTCGTGATGGTGTTCTTCGTCGTGTTCGGCAACGCGTTCCAGGGTGTGCGCGAGGCCGACCGCTACCTGATCGCGAATGCGCAGATCCTCGGCGCGTCGCGCCGGCAGATCACCACGGCTGTCGTGATCCCGTCCGCGCTGAGCTGGATTCTCGCGAGCCTGCACGTGAGCTTCGGCTTCGCACTGGTCGGTGCGGTCGTCGGCGAATTCCTGGGTTCCAAGCAGGGCATCGGCCTGCTAATCTCCACCGCCCAGGGCGCGTTCAACGCGAGCGGCGTGTTCGCGGCGATGATCGTGCTGGCCGTGGTCGCGCTGGCCGCCGACTACCTGCTGACCTGGGTCGAGAAGCGCTTGCTCAAGTGGCGTCCCGCCGCGTTCTGAGCATCGCACGCATCGGATGACACGCCCGAACCGCGCCGGTTGCCCCGGCGCGGTTCGGCATTGAGGAGAAGGAATGGCGCATAGCCTGCGCGGGCGGCTCTTGTGGTGGCTGCTGCTGCCGCTCGCGGCTTTCGTGCTGATCGCGGGCGCAATGTCGTACGACACCGCGCGGCGCACGGCCGCGCTCGTGCAGGACAGCGCGCTGGTCGCATCCGCGCGCACGATCGGCGAGGACGTCGAATGGCGCAACGGGCTGCCGGCCGCCGACGTGCCGCCGGCCGCGCTGGAGATCTTCGAATCGCCGTCGCGCGATTCGGTGTTCTACAAGGTGATCGACGGCCACGACCGGCTGCTCGCGGGCAACCCGACGCTCACGGTGCCCGAGCGGCACGGCGTCGAGCCGACGCTGTACGACACGTCGCTCGACGGCGTGCGGCTGCGCGCGGCCGCGTACGATCGCCAGCTGTACAACGAGGGGCAGGTCGAGACGGTCACGGTGGTCGTCGCGAAGACGACGCGCTCGTACGACGCGATGGTCGCGACGATCTGGCGGCCGCAGCTCGTGCGCCTGTCGCTGATGCTGGTGCTCGCGATCGTGCTCGTCTACCTCGGCCTCACGCTCGAGCTGCGCCCGCTGATGAAGCTGAAGGACGATGTCGCCGACCGCGGGCCGATGGAACTGGAGCCGATCCGCCCGGAGCGGCTGCAGCACGAGCTGCGGCCGATCGTCGACGCGATCAACCAGTGCATCGCGCGGCTGAACACGCACACGGCCACGCAGCGCCGCTTCATCGCCGACGCCGCGCACCAGTTGCGCACGCCGATCGCCGTGCTCGACACGCAGATCCAGTACGCGCAGCAGCGCGACCATGACGATCGCGAGCTGGCGTCGGTGCTCGACAGCATGCAGCGCAGCAGCCGCAAGATGGCCGACGTGACCGACAAGCTGCTGCTCCTCGCGCATGCGGAAGCGACGCCGTCGACACTGCTCACGCATCGCGTCGATCTCGCCGCCGTGGTGTCGAGCGTGCTCGAGGAAACGATCGTGCTCGCGCAGCGGCGCGACATCGACCTCGGCGCCGATCTCGGCGAGCGGCTCGACGTCGCGGGCAGCGACAGCCTCTTGACCGCGCTGGTGATGAACCTCGTCGACAACGCGGTACGCTACACGCAGCCGGGCGGCTGCGTGACGGTCGCCGCGCGGCGCGACGGCGACGCGGTCGTGCTCGACGTGGTCGACAACGGCCCCGGCATTCCGGCCGAAGCGCGGCCGCACGTGTTCAAGCGGTTCTACCGCGTGTCGGCCGACACCGAAGGCTCGGGCCTCGGCCTCGCGATCGTTCGCGAGATCGCGCAGGCGCACGGCGGCAGCGCGTCGCTCGCGCCGGGGGCCGGCAATCGCGGTATCGTCGTGACCGTGCGGCTGCCCGCCTTTGATTGAAGAGATGATGCCGTCATGAAACTCCTGCTGGTCGAAGACAATGCCGAACTCGCGCACTGGATCGTGAACCTGCTGCGCGGCGAGGACTTCGCGGTCGACTGCGTCGGCGACGGCGAGCGCGCCGATACGGTGCTGAAGACCGAGCGCTACGACGCGGTGCTGCTCGACATGCGGCTGCCCGGCATCAGCGGCAAGGAAGTGCTCGCGCGATTGCGGCGCCGCAACGACAACGTGCCGGTGCTGATGCTGACCGCGCACGGCTCGGTCGACGACAAGGTCGACTGCTTCGGCGCGGGCGCCGACGACTACGTGGTGAAACCGTTCGAATCGCGCGAACTCGTCGCGCGGATCCGCGCGCTGATCCGCCGGCAGGCTGGAGTGGGCACGACGCAGCTCGTGTGCGGCGATCTCGTCTATGCGTTCGGCACGCGCGAATTCCGCTGCGGCGACGCGGTACTCGCGCTGCGCCGCCGCGAGCACGCGATCCTCGAAACGCTGATGCTGCAGCAGAACAAGACCGTGTCGAAGGCGCGGCTGATGGACAGCGTGTTCGCGCTGGACGACGAGCCGAGCGCCGACGCGATCGACATCTACATCCACCGGCTGCGCAAGCATCTCGCAGGCAGCACGGCCGAGATCATCACGCTGCGCGGGCTCGGCTACATCCTGCGCGCGAAGACCGCGCAGGACTGACGGCCCTGCCCCGGGCGTCGATTCGTAGCACGTAATGTGCCGGCAGCCAGCCAACTGGCGGCCGGCCGGGCACGCGTTCGCCCGCCTGCCCGATTCTCGATTATTGCGATTTCGGTGTTTTCACCGATCCGATTCTTTCCTCCGGGAAAGCGGCGTGAAGGATTGCACCCTCTACGATGCTACGCGTCGGCCCTCTCGCTGTGGTCGGCAACATCCGGCATACATTACGTACTGCCAACGAACAGATTTCAATGCGGCAGCTCGGAGGAGACGATCTTGAAACGAAAAACCCTTGCCCTTTCCATCGCGGCGGCAGGCCTGTGCGCCGGCACCCAGGCGCACGCGCAGTCGAGCGTGCAGCTCTACGGCCTGATGGACCTGAGCTTCCCGACCTACCGGACCCACGCCGACGCGAACGGCAATCACGTGATCGGCATGGGCAACGAAGGCGAGCCGTGGTTCAGCGGCAGCCGCTGGGGCCTGAAAGGCGCCGAGGACATCGGCGGCGGCACGAAGATCATCTTCCGCCTCGAAAGCGAATTCGTGGTCGCGAACGGCCAGATGGAAGACGAAGGCCAGATCTTCGACCGCGACGCGTGGGTCGGCGTCGAGGACGAGCGCTTCGGCAAGCTGACGGCCGGCTTCCAGAACTCGATCGCGCGCGACGCGTCGGCGATCTACGGCGACGCGTACGGCTCCGCAAAGCTCACGACCGAGGAAGGCGGCTGGACCAACTCGAACAACTTCAAGCAGATGATCTTCTACGCGGCCGGACCGACCGGCACGCGCTACAACAACGGCCTCGCGTGGAAAAAGCTGTTCAGCAACGGCATCTTCGCGAGCGCCGGTTACCAGTTCAGCAACTCGACCGCATTCGCGACCGGCTCCGCGTACCAGGTCGCACTCGGCTACAACGGCGGGCCGTTCGCCGTGTCGGGCTTCTACAACCACGTGAACCACAACGGCTTCACGAACCAGACGTTCTCGGTCGGCGGCAACTACGCGTTCAGCATCGTGCGCCTGAACGCCGGCTACTTCCGCTACAACGGCGACCAGGGCTCGCTCGGCCAGCGTCACGACGATTCGTGGACGGTGTCGATGAAGATCGCGCCGAAGGGCGCGCTCGACTACGAGCTCGGCTATCAGCAGATGCGCATCAAGAATGCCGCGTACAACGCCGACGGCTTCACGCCGAACGCGAACCTCGGCGCGTTCAGCCTGACCAACGGCGTCGGCAACGGCTTCAAGGAGACGATCTACGGGTCGGTGTTCTACCACCTGAGCAAGCGCACCGAGCTGTACCTGGCCGGCGACTACATGCGCCTGCACGGCGGCTACAAGGTGTCGTCGACGTTCGGCGCGAAGAACCAGCTCGAACTGACGTCGGGCATCCGCACGCGCTTCTGACCTCGGCGACGGCCATCCGGGCGGGGCCATCCGGCCCTGCCGCACCCTCCCTCCGGGATTTCTCCATGCGGGCACGCCGGCGCTTTGCGCCGACCGTGCCCTTTTTTTCGTCGTTTCCGGTGCGTTCCGGAACGCCCGGGAAGCGCCCGCCGGCCGGCCCGTGCGGCACCGCCCGAAGCCGCCTGCGGCCCGTGGGGCGGGCGTTTCGCGCCCGATGCGCGCACGATCGCCTCACATCGGTGCTTGACCTGCGCCGACCGACTCGCTAGCGTTTCGGGTTTGCCCGGGCGGCCATTGCCGCCGGTGCCGTGAGTGCGCCCGACGTCCTGGCGCACGCGGCCGGGCTCCGATGGAAAAAACGATGCAGAAACTCGATGCGGCGAGCCCGCAGGCGATGTCGACGGATTTCACCGCCGACAACGTCGCGCGCCTGAAGGCGCTGTTCCCCGAACTCGTGACCGAAGGCCCGGACGGCGCGTCGGTCGACGTCGACGTGCTCAAGGCGCTGGTCGGCGAGCGCACCGTCGGCGGCGCCGACGAGCGCTACGGCTTCCACTGGCACGGCAAGCGCGGCGCGCGCCAGGCCGCGCTCACGCCGTCGACGGGCACGCTGCGCCCCTGCCCCGACGACAGCGTCGCGTGGGACGACACGCGCCATCTCGTGATCGAGGGCGACAACCTCGACGTGATGAAGCTGCTGCACAAGAGTTACGCGGGCAAGGTGAAGCTCGTCTATATCGACCCGCCGTACAACACCGGCAGCGATTTCGTCTATCCGGACGACTTCAGCGACAGCATCCGCCACTACCTGGCGATGACGGGCCAGACCGACGGCGGCGTGAAGCGCAGCACCAATACCGAGGCGAACGGCCGGTTCCACACCGACTGGCTGAACATGATGTATCCGCGCCTGAAGCTCGCGCACGCGCTGCTGTCCGACGAAGGGCTGATCGCCGTGCACATCGACGAGCACGAGGTGCATGCGCTCGTGCTGATGCTGCGCGAGATCTTCGGCGAGGAGAACGAGCTCGGCGTCGCGGTATGGGACAAGCGCAATCCGAAGGGCGACGCGCGCGGCGTCGCGTACCAGCACGAATCGCTGGTGCTGTTCGCGCGCAACGCCGAGACGCTGCTCGAACAGGCGCCGCTGAAGCGCCCGAAGCGCAACGCGCAGCGCATGCTCGACGCCGCGCACGACGCCGTGTACCGCAGCGGCAACGCGAAGGACGCGCAGAAGGCGTACCGCGCGTGGATGAAGGCGCAGACCAACCTGTCGGGCGGCGAGGTAATGTACGACCGGCTGTCGGAAGAAGGCCGCGTGTACCGCCTCGTGTCGATGGCCTGGCCGAACAAGAAGAAGGCGCCGGAAGAGTATTTCACGCCGCTGATCCACCCGGTCACCGGCAAGCCGTGCGCGATGCCCGCGCGCGGGTGGCGCAATCCGCCCGCGACGATGCAGGCGCTGATCGAGCGCGGCCAGATCGAATTCGGCGCGGATGAAACCACGCAGCCGCAGCGGATCTACTACCTCGACGAGAACATGTACGAGAACGTGCCGTCGGTGCTGCCGTTCGCCGGTTCCGACGACGCGTTGCTGAAGACGCTCGGCATCCCGTTCGACCTGCCGAAGCCGGTCGATTTCGCGGCGGCCGTGATCGGCTGGTGCACGCGCGGCGACGACATCGTGCTCGACTGCTTCGCCGGCTCCGGCTCGACCGGCCACGCGGTGATGCAGGTGAACGCGACCGACGGCGGCGCGCGCCGCTACATCCTCGTGCAGCTGCCCGAGGCGCTCGACCGCCGCGACAAGACGCAGCTCGCGGCCGCCGATTTCTGCGCGAAGCTGAAGAAGCCGCTGACGCTCGCGGAAGTGACGAAGGAACGCCTGCGCCGCACCGCGCAGCAGGTTGCGCGCGACTATCCGGAAAGCTATGGCGACCTCGGTTTCCGCGTGTACCGGCTCGACACGACCAACGTGATCGAGTGGGATCCGCGCCGTGACGACTTCGACCACGCCCTCTTCGCATCCGTCGAACACGTGAAGACCGGCCGCACCGAGGACGACCTGCTCGCCGAGCTGACGCTGAAGCTCGGCCTCGATCTGTGCACGCCGGTCGAGCATCACCAGGTCGCCCGCAAGACCGTGCACCTGATCGGCCGCTCGATCGTCGCGTGCTTCGATGCGCGGATTTCGCGCGACGACGCGGGCCCGCTCGCCGACGGCATCGTCGAGCTGCTCGATGCGACCGGCGCGACGCGCGACGTCACGTGCCTGTTCCGCGACAGCGGCTTCGTCGACGACGTCGCGAAGCTCAATCTCGCCGCGCTGCTCGAACAGCACGGCGTGAAGCGCGTGCGGAGCCTGTGATGCGGCTGCATTTCGAAGCGGATCTCGACTACCAGCGCGAGGCGATCGACGCCGTCTGCGACCTGTTTCGCGGCCAGGAATCGTATCGCGGCGACTTCAGCGTGCTCGCGAACGCCGCGCCCGGCACGACGGCCGCCGCGCAAGGCTCGCTCGGCTTCGCGGTGTCGGAACAGGGTGTCGGCAACCGGCTGTCGCTGACCGACGACGCGCTCGCGCGCAATCTCGCCGACGTGCAGCTGCGCGGCGGGCTGCCGCCGTCCGGCCTGCCCGGCTCGCGCGACTTCACCGTCGAGATGGAGACCGGCACCGGCAAGACCTACGTGTACCTGCGCACGATCTTCGAGCTGAACCGCCGCTACGGCTTCACGAAGTTCGTGATCGTCGTGCCGTCGATCGCGATCAAGGAAGGCGTGCACAAGACGCTGTCGATCACCGAGGATCATTTCCGCTCGCTGTACGCGGGCGTGCCGTACGACTACTTCCTGTACGACTCCGCGAAGCTCGGCCAGGTGCGCCACTTCGCGGCGAGCGCGGCGATCCAGATCATGGTGATGACGGTCGCCGCGATCAACAAGAAAGAGATCAACAACCTCTACAAGGACAGCGAGAAGACCGGCGGCGAGAAGCCGATCGACCTGATCCGCGCGACGCGGCCGATCGTGATCGTCGACGAGCCGCAAAGCGTCGACGGCGGGCTCGAGGGGCGCGGGCGCGAGGCGCTCGCCGCGATGGCCCCGCTCTGCACGCTGCGCTATTCGGCCACGCACGTCGACCGTCACCACATGGTGTACCGGCTCGATGCGGTCGACGCGTACGAGCGCAAGCTCGTCAAGCAGATCGAGATCGCGTCGGCGATCGTCGAGGATGCGCACAACAAGCCGTACGTGCGGCTCGTCGGCGTGTCGAACCGGCGCGGTGCGATCAGCGCGCGCATCGAGCTCGACGTCGCGACCGCGGCCGGCGTGAAGCGCCAGATCGTGTCGGCGACCGACGGCGACGATCTCGAACGCCTGACCCGGCGCGCGCTGTACGTGGGGCTGCGGGTCGGCGAAGTCCATGCGGTGAAGGGCGCCGAGTACGTCGAGCTGCGTCATCCGGAAGGCGAGGCATTCCTGTCGCTCGGCGAGGCGTTCGGCGACATCGACACGCTCGCCGTGCAGCGCGAGATGATCCGCCGCACGATCCGCGAGCATCTCGACAAGGAATTGCGCCTGGCCGAGCGCGGCGTGAAGGTGCTGTCGCTGTTCTTCGTCGATTCGGTCGAACGCTATCGCCGCTACGACGAGAACGGGATGCCCGTGAAGGGCGACTACGCGCTGATCTTCGAAGAGGAATATGCGCGCGCGGCCCGTGTGCCGGCCTACCGTGCGCTGTTCGACGGCGTCGACGTCGCGCTCGAGGTCGAGCGCGCGCACAACGGCTACTTCTCGATCGACCGCAAGGGCGGCTGGACCGACACGAGCGAGAGCAGCGCCGCGGCGCGCGAGAACGCGGAGCGCGCGTACGGCCTCATCATGCGCGAGAAAGAAGCGCTGCTGTCGTTCGACACGCCGCTGAAGTTCATCTTCTCGCACTCGGCGCTGAAGGAAGGCTGGGACAACCCCAACGTATTCCAGATCTGCACGCTGCGCGACATCCAGACCGAGCGCGAGCGCCGCCAGACGCTCGGCCGCGGGCTGCGGCTTGCGGTCGACCAGGACGGCGAACGCGTGCGCGACCCGGGCGTGAACACGCTCACCGTGATCGCGACCGAGCGCTACGAGTCGTTCGCCGAGAACCTGCAGAAGGAAATCGAGGCCGATACCGGCATCCGCTTCGGGATCGTCGAGGAACACCAGTTCGCGGCGCTGCCGGTGCAGGAAGGCGATGGGCCTGCGCATGCACTCGGCATCGAGCTGTCGCGCGTGCTGTGGACCCATCTGCACGAGCAAGGCTACGTCGACGCGCAGGGCAAGGTGCTCGACCGGCTGAAGGATGCGCTGCGCCAGAGCGCGCTCGTGCTGCCCGAAGCGTTCGAATCGCTGCGCGCGCCGATCGTCGCGACGCTGCGCAAGCTGTCGGGCCGCTTCGCGGTGCGCAATGCAGACGAACGTCGCGCGATCGCGTTGCGGCGCGACGCGTCGGGCAAGGCCGTCGTGTTCGGCGACGACTTCCGCGCACTGTGGGAGCGTATCCGTCATCGCACCGTGTACAGCGTCGAGTTCGACAACGCGAAGCTCGTGCGCGACTGCACGGCCGCGCTGCGCGACGCGCCGGACATCGCGCGCGCACGGCTGCAGTGGCGCAAGGCCGAGATCGACATCGGCAAGGCCGGCATCGAGGCGATCGAAGTGGCCGGCGCGGGCACGGTGCTGATCGACGAAGGCGAACTGCCGCTGCCCGACCTGCTCACCGAACTGCAGGACCGCACGCAGCTCACGCGCCGCTCGCTCGCGACGATCCTGGCCGACAGCGGCCGGCTCGACGATTTCCGCGTGAATCCGCAGCAGTTCATCGCGCTGGCCGCCGATGCGATCAACCGCTGCAAACGGCTCGCGCTGGTCGCGGGCATCGCGTACCGCACGCTCGGCGATCGCCACGTGCATGCGCTCGAATCGTTCGAGAGCGAGGCGCTGACCGGTTATCTGCGCAACCTGCGGCCCGATGCGCGCAAGTCGATCCACGAGGCCGTCGTGTGCGAGACCGATGCGGAGCGTGCGTTCGCCGATGCGCTGGAAGCGCACGACGGCGTGAAGCTGTATGCGAAGCTGCCCGCGTGGTTCCGCGTGTCGACGCCGCTCGGCAGCTATCACCCGGACTGGGCGGTGCTCGCGGAGCAGGACGGCGGCGAGCGGCTGTATTTCGTCGTCGATACGCCGAATGCCGATGGCGACGTGACGACCGAGCACGAGCGCGCGAAGCTCGCGTGCGGCGAGGCGCATTTCCGTGCGCTGGTGGACGGCGAAGACGCCGCGCGATTCGTGCGTGTCAGGCGGGCCGATGCGTTGTTCGAGCCTGTTGCAACCATCGCGCCGCTGGCAGGCGCGGGACGCTGAAGCGAAGGGGCGGCCACGAGCCGCCCTTTTTTCATGGACGGGCCCGCGCAGCCCGCTTCAATATGACGAATCCGTCTGTCATTCGCATGAAAGCGATTCGTATCCTCGCGCGCCGGCGTACGCCGTTACGGCTGGTTGCAAATCGGGTCGGTTCGATGTTTCGGCGCGACAGGCCCTTTTGCTGCCGCGATGAAAAAAGGGCGCCGAAGCGCCCTTCTTCCTCCTGCATGCGCCGGCTTACAGCGTGCGGCCGAACGCGTTGCGATGCGTGTGATGCGTGGACGTCGTCTTGGTGTGCGCGGTATGGCTGTGCGTATGCCCGTGGCCCGGCTGCGTACCCGCCCGATCGGCGATCGAGTCCGAGCGGTCGGCCGCGCGCGCGAGGCCCTTGTCGCGGTCGCCCGAGCTGAAGCCGTTCGAGTTGCTCAGCGCTTCGCCGCTCATGTGGCCGGCGGACATGCCGCCCGCGTTGCCACCCATCCCACCCATCCCGCCTGCGCCGTGACCGCCGCCGTTGCCGCCGCCGCCACCACCATTGCCGCCGGCTGCCGCATGCGCGGAGACGGCACCGAGTGCGAGCAGCGCGGCTGCCAGCACGGACAGATATCGTTGGGTTTTCATTATTTGCTCCCGGGAGCGTGTTTGAATGATTGCATTCTAGGAACACGCGGTTTCCGCGCTACCTGGCGTTGTAAATGATCGTAACGACGCGCATTACATGCATTCGTCCGATCAATGTCCGGTATGCCGGCCACGTGCGCGGAATGCGCGGCCGGCCGTCGCCAGACAAGGAAGTTGAAAGGCGGAAACGGCGCCTGCCGTTCCGCCGGTCAATGAGCTTACTGCGCCGCCGCCATCCCATGCGCGGCGGCCTTGCGCTGCGCGGCCTGTTCCTGCTCGTGCTTCTTCGCCATGTGGTGGCCGACGATACAGCCGCCGACCGCGCCGACCACCGCGTGATGTCCCGCGTAGTGACCAGCGACGCCGCCTACTACCGCGCCCTTCATGCAACCCGCCGCGTGCGCGCTGCCGATCGTTGCGAGCGCAACGACGGCGGCCGTTGCGCTCGCCCTGATGTGTCGAATGGGCATCATGCGATCACTCTCCTCTTGTCGTCGTGATCAGTGTCTCGCGAACCGGTCGCCGTGCTCAGTTCCAGCGGCCGCGCCAGCCGTCGCCGTCATGCCAGCGGCGCTCACGCCACTCGTGCTCGCGCCATTCACGGCGGCGCCACTCGTGTTCGCGCCATTGACGCGCACGCCAGTCGTCGTCGCGATAGCCCACCGGCGCGTACATCACCGGCGGCGGCGGCGCGACGTAGACCGGCTCCGGCGCCGCATAGACGCCCGGCACGCCGATGCCAACCGACAGGTCGACGTGGGCCGAGGCGACGCCCGAAGCTGCCAGCGCCGCTACACCGAGAACTGCACCGAGAATAAGTTTCTTGCTCATTTCGCGACTCCCTGCACGTGTCGTGCGTCATGTGACTACGGTTCGGAGTCTAGGCACCGTACGCCGACACAGGTGAAACCGGTCTGCGAGACCGGTAACGGACGTTTACGGAGGGGCGCAAAGCCTTGCGGGACAAGGGTGACGCGCGCTTCGACACGCCGTTGCAACGGCGCATCGAAGCGGCGGAAGCGGGAATTTTTGCCGGAAAGCGGGCCGTCGACACATGCAGCACGCAAACTGCATGCACGCCTTGCGAGCCGTCCGCGTCGACGTTACGCGCGGATATCGTCGACGCTGCGCAGCCAGTGCACGCTGAACAGGCTGTCCGCGTCGGTCCACACGGTATCCGGCTCGAAACCTGCACGCCGCGCGATCGCGTGGAAGCCGTCGATCGTGAACTTGTGCGAGTTCTCCGTGTGGATGCGCTCGCCGGCCTCGAAGCGGAACGCATGGCCGCGTACATGCACCGTCTGCGCGATATCGCTGACGAGATGCATCTCGATGCGCTGCCGCTCGCGATCGTAGAACGCGCAATGCGAGAACGCGTCGAGATCGAAGTCCGCGCCGAGCTCCGCGTTCGCGCGGGCGAGCAGGTTCAGGTTGAACTGCGCGGTCACGCCCTGCGCGTCGTTGTACGCGTGATGCAGCGTGCGCTCGTCCTTCACGAGATCCGCGCCGACCAGCAGGCCGCCGCCGCGCAACAGCCGCGCGGCGTCACGCAGGAACGCGTCGGCTTCTTCCGGCGAGAAGTTGCCGATCGTCGAGCCGGGGAAGAAGCCGATGCGCCGGCGCGGCGTCTCGGTCAGCTCGGCCAGCTGGTCGGCCTTCGTGTAGTCGGCCGCGATCGGTGCGACGTCGAGCCACGGATACGCGGCACGCAGCCGCGCGGCCGCGCCGTGCAGGTAGTCCGCCGAGATGTCGATCGGCACGTAGCGCGCCGGCGCGTTCGCGTAGTTGTCCGCGCACGCGTCGAGCAGCACGCGGATCTTCTCTAGCGAACCGGCGCCGAATTCGACGATGTCCGCATGCGGGCCGACGCGCTGCACGATCTCCGCCGCGCGATCGCGCAGGATCCCGAGCTCGGTGCGCGTCGGGTAGTACTCGGGCAGTTCGCAGATCCGGTCGAACAGCGCGGAGCCGGCCGCGTCGTAGAAGTATTTCGGCGAAATGCTGCGCGGCGTGCGCGACAGTCCGTCGATCAGGTCGCGCTCGAACGCGCTCGGCCGCGAATCGCGGGCGGGTTGCAGGCCACCGCTCGTGGCCGTCAGGTCAGACGTCTCGCGCAAGTCGCACTCCCGTGAATTGCCAGCGCGCGGCCGGCGGAAAGAAATTGCGGTACGTCGGCCGTTCGTGCCCAGGCGGCGTCGCGATGCTGCTGCCGCGCAGGACCTGCTGGCCGACCATGAACTTGCCGTTGTATTCCGCGGCGACTCCCGCGAGCGGACGGAAGCCCGGATACGGCTCGTAGGACGAACGCGTCCACTGCCATACGTGCCCGAGCATCTGCTGAATGCCGTCCGTGCCGAACGCGGCTTCCCATTCGAACTCCGTCGGCAGGCGTGCGCCGGCCCATTCCGCATATGCGGCCGCTTCGTAGAAGCTCACGTGACACACGGGCGCATCGGGCGCGAGTGGCTCCACGCCGTGCAGGCCGAACGCGCGCCATGCATGGACGGTTTTTACATCGCCGTCGTCGTCGGGAATCCAGTAAGCGGGCCCTGACCACCCTTCCCGCTGCACCGTTGCCCAGCCATCGGACAGCCAGTATTCGGGACGTGCGTAGCCGCCGTCCGCGATGAAGTCCGCGAATTCCGCGTTCGTCACGAGACGGTTCGCGATCTCGCACGGACGCACGAGCGCCGTATGGCGAGGACGTTCGTTGTCGAACGAGAACGCGTCGCCGTCGTGGCCGATCTCGACGAGTCCGCCCGGCTGGTGCAGCCAGCGCAACGGGCCGGCGTCGCCCGCGGCCAGTGCGGCGTGCGTGGCGGCGCCGTTGCGCGGCCGGAACGCAGGCTTCAGCGGATTGCACGAGAACGCATGCAGCATGTCCGTGACGATCAGCTCCTGATGCTGCTGCTCGTGATGCAGGCCGAGCTCGATCTCGGGCGCGATCGCGGCGAGCAGCGCCGGATCGGCATCATCGAGCGCGCGCAGCATCGCTGTGTCGACGTACTGCCGGTACGCATGCACTTCGTCGAGCGACGGACGCGTGAGCAACCCGCGCTGCGGCCGCGGATGGCGCGGGCCGAGCGCTTCGTAATAGGAATTGAAGAGGAACTGGAATGCCTCGTCGAACGGCGCGTAGCCGGGCACGCGGCGCATCAGCACGACGGTTTCGAAGAACCAGGTCGTATGCGCGAGATGCCATTTCACCGGACTCGCGTCGGGCATCGACTGCACGGCCTGGTCTTCGGCGGACAGCGTCGCGGTCAATGCGACGCTATGGGCGCGCACGTCCTGGTAACGGCGCTGAAGCTGGGATGCAGGGAGGCTCATCGGTTTACCGTTCACGTCGCGATTCGCTGCGTTGCGTTGCCGGAAAAAGGAAAGCCTTGCGCTCGGATGCGCGCGGCTGACGTGCGACCTTCGTTGCTGCGTCGTCGGGCAGCCGGCGCGCGCGCCGGGCCGCTGATGCGGCGTCACTTCATCTGCCCATGCAGAACAGTATGGGCCAGAAATGTGAACGTCGCGAATCGGATTTCGGGTGAAACGAATGCGAAAGAAAAATGAAAGCATTCGCCATGCGCGGGCCGGCGGCGTGACGAACCGTCGATGCCCGTGATGACAGGGCTTGGCAGGTGAACGCAATGTACATGCCTGCGCGTTCGCGCTACCGACGCCTCGTGACAGCCGCGCGACGCCGATGAAAGGTCGATGGCGCGGGTTCGCCGGGGGAACGGCGCCACGCAACCGATATCGGTCCCGATCCAGGCGCCGGTATCGCGGCCGTCCGCGCGATGGTCAGCGGCTCTGCCCTCCGCATGCTTCCCGGCGTTTGAAAAATTTTTTGCGCCGATGTCACGCGCGCGGGGTGCTCGCTCGTCATATCACCGGAACCCACACGAAAGGAGAAGGAACCATGACTGCGAAACTCAATCCGTTTGCCGCCGCCCCCGCGCTGATGAAGAGCTGGATGACCATGTCGGTCGCCGCTGCCGGGAGCCTCGAGCCGACGCTGATCGAGCTGGTCAAGATCCGCGCGTCGCAGATCAACGCATGCGCGAACTGCCTTAACATGCACACCGTCGAGGCGCGCGAGCAAGGCGAGACCGAGCAGCGCATCAACCTGCTGGCCGCGTGGCGCGAAGCGCCCTGCTACACCGACCGCGAACGCGCGGCGCTCGGCTGGACCGACGCGCTCACGCGGCTGTCGGAGGGCCACGGCGCGCACGAAGCCGCGTATGCGGCGCTGAACGACCACTTCAGCCAGGAGGAACAGGTGAAACTCACGCTGATGATCAACGTGATCAATGGCTGGAACCGGCTTGCCGTCGGCTTCGGGCTGTGGGTCGATCCGGCCGAAGCGAAGGCCGCGGCGGCGAAGATGGTGGCGTGATGACCCGCCACGATCCGGCCACGGGCAGTGCTGAAGACCGGGCCGACGCAGCGGCGAGCTTCGACCCGCTGCGTCGCACGCTGATCCGCGTCGCGTACCGGATGCTCGGTTCCGTCGCGGACGCCGAGGACATGGTGCAGGAGGCGTTCATCCGCTGGATGGACGTCGATCGCACCGAAGTGCGCGTGCCCGAGGCGTTCCTGCGCCGCATGGTGATGCGCATGTGCCTCGACCAGCTGAAGTCCGCGCGGCACCAGCGCGAGACCTATATCGGCCCGTGGCTGCCCGAGCCGGTCGTCGAGGAAGATGAGCAGGAGGACGTCACGCTGCCGCTGATGCTCGCGCTCGAACGGCTGTCGCCGCTGGAGCGCGCGGCGTTCCTGCTGCACGACGTGTTCGGCCTCGAGTTCGACGAGATCGCGACGACGATCCAGCGCGACCCGGCCGCATGCCGGCAGCTCGCGGCACGCGCACGCACGCATGTGCGCGAGGCGCGGCCCCGGTTCCATGTCGAGAAGCAGCGCGGGATCGAGCTGGCCGAGGCGTTCTTCGCGGCGTCACGCAGCGGCGACATGCGCGCGCTCGGCGCAATGCTCGCCGAGGACGTGAGCCTGCATTCGGACGGCGGCGGCAAGCGCCCGGCCGCGGGCAAGCCGGTGTTCGGCTTCGAACAGGTGATGAAGGTGCACGAATACCTGGCCGAACTGTTCACCACGCATGCGTCGAAGCTCGTGCGTGCGGGGTTCATCAACGGGTTGCCTGGGTTCGTCACGCTGGAAGCCGACGGCGAGCTGCAGACCACGGCGCTCGAGATCGACGACGGGAAGATCGTCGCGATCTATGTCGTGCGGAATCCTGACAAGTTGAAGCATCTGCATTGAGGGTGGCCGGTGGGCGCCTTGCGCCCGCGTTCCCTGCTCCGCGCCCTGCCTGGTCGATTGCCGGCTCTTTGCCGTGCGTGGCTCGCACGATGCATCGCGCACCTGCATGCGCAGTTTCGACCGCAAAAAGAAAAACGCCACGCGATGTTGCCGCGTGGCGTTCGTATGTTTGGCGAGCCGGATTGCCTGTAGGCAATTCGCGCTGCCGGACCCCTTCATTTTGTTCGTTGGTAGGCTCGATTGGATTCGAACCAACGACCCCCACCATGTCAAGGTGGTGCTCTAACCAACTGAGCTACGAGCCTAAGAAGCCGCGAATTATAGAGAGGGTTTTCGAGGAGCACAAGCCCCTTCGTGAAAATTTTTTGAATCGGGGATGATGCTTGGGGAGATTGTCCGGTGCTCGAGGCAAACCGCAGTCGCATCCGGGTTCATCCTCACTGCGACGTCTCACCGGGCCGAAGCACGTTCCGTCATAATGGATTCGTCGCGAATCCGGGGCCGGGGGTTGCGAACGACAATCAAGAGCAGGAACCGGCCCGATCCGGTCACGGGGAACAGGAACAGGCGCGCGTGATGCACGACCCGCCCGCCACATTGCACGAACCAGTAGCACCTCGTGACGACGACAGACCGCAACGTACGCGTAACGATATCGGGGTGGGTATGGTCGCGCTGAATCTGGTGATTCCCTGCTTCAACGAAGAAGCCGTGTTGCCGGAAACCGTACGCCGGCTCACGATCCTGCTTGACCGGCTTACCCGCGACGGCATCATTGACCGCGCGAGCGGTGTGACGTTCGTCGACGACGGTTCACGCGACCGGACCTGGTCCCTCATCGAAGGCTTCCATGCCGCCGATCCGCGTATCCATGGCCTCAAGCTGTCGCGCAACCACGGGCACCAGAATGCGTTGCTTGCCGGCCTCATGAAAGTGAACGGCGACGTGCTGATCAGTCTCGACGCCGATCTCCAGGACGACCTCGATGCGATCCCGCGCATGCTGGGCGAATATCAATCCGGCGCCGAGATCGTATTCGGCGTGCGGCAGCGCCGTGACAGCGATGGCTTCTTCAAGCGCGTCAGCGCGCGCGGGTATTACCGGCTACTGCGCCGCTTCGGCGTGGACATCTTGCCGGATCACGCGGACTTCCGCCTGATGAGCCGCCGGGCGATCGAAGAATTGCGCGGCTTCCGCGAGGTCAACCTGTTCCTGCGCGGCATCGTGCCGCTACTGGGCTTCCGTACCGCGATCGTCCGGTACGACCGGCAACCGCGCTTCGCCGGCGAAAGCAAATATCCATTGGCGAGAATGATCTTGCTCGCATCGGACGGCGTCGCGTCGTTTTCCACGAAGCCGCTGCAATGGAGCGCGTACGTTGGTGCCCTGCTCGCGCTGGCCTCGACCGTGTGCGGCATCTGGGCGCTGTCGATCCGGCTGTTCACCGACCGCTCGGTGCCCGGTTGGGCGTCTACCGTGATCCCGATGTACTTTCTCGGCGGCCTGCAGTTGCTGTTCCTCGGCGTGATCGGCGGCTATGTCGCGAAGATCTATGCGGAGACGAAGCAGCGCCCGCGCTTCATCGTCGAGAAGACGCTATGACGGGCAATCGGTCCTGTGCCGCAACGATCCGGCGCGAGGCCGGCGGCGTCCGTATCTCACGCGGGGGACTCGCGCAATGGATGACAGCACGGTAAGCGGCCGCCTGCCGCGCGCGTGGTCATATCGCGCAGTGGATCGCGCGTTGCGCGCGTTGTTCGTTGCGACGGTCGCGGCGGCCGGCCTGCTGTTCTGGCTCGCGCCGCACCCGCCAATGGTCGATCTTCCGCAGCATGCGGCACAGGTCGCGACGCTGCACGACATGCTGCGCGGCCAGTCGCCTTGGGCGCCACTGCTGCGGATCAACCTGTTTACGCCCTACCTGCTCGGCTATGGCGCGGCGGCCGTACTGTCGTTCGTGATGCCGGTCACTGCCGCGTTCAAGGTCATGCTGACCCTGTCGTTCTACGGTTTCGTCGCCGCGTACATCGCGCTGCGCCGGCGTCTCGGTACGGACCCGCGCCTCGACTGGCTGTGCGTGCCGGCGTTCTTCGGCTTCGCGTATGAATTCGGCCTCTATTCGTACCTGGTCGCCGCGCCGGTCGCGATGATCTTCCTTGCGCTCGCGCTCGACTATGCCGAGCGGCCAGCCTTTCGCCGCGGCGCCGTGCTGGCGCTCGTGAATCTTGCGCTGTTTTTCTCGCACGGGCTGATCTTCGTGTTCGCGAATGCGATCGGCGGGTTGTTCCTGCTGGTGCGCCGGCCCCGCACGCTTCCGCGCGCACTGCTCGCCGCGTGGCCGTATGCGGTGCTCGCGCTTGTCACGGTGCTGTACGCGCTATTGCATCGTGACGTCGATCTGGCGCCGATGTATCCGTTCACCGTGATCTGGACCATCAATCCGCTGGTGCGAATGATTGCCGCCGTGTTCTATCCGTGGGGTATTACCGCCGACAACGGGTCGCTGCTGGCCTTCCTGCTGATGGCCGCCGCACCGTTGCTGATGGCGTCGAAGGCAAACCGGCACGTCACCGCCTATGTGCCGGCGACCATCATGGCCGTTGTCTGGTTCGGCGTGCCGCTGTTCGCGATCAATACGTTCTTCCTGTTTCCGCGCTTCGCGCTGTTTCTGTTTCCGTTCTATGCATTGATGTTCCGGGCGCCCATGCCGGCGGAACCAGTTCGAGGGGCGACGCCATGGCTCGCGCTGATGACGCAGTTGGTCCTTGCCGGAATCTGCGCCGGCTTCGTCGCGCAGCAAGGCGTGCGCGCGCTGCGCTTCGCCGACGAGAGCGCTGATTTCGACGCGGTGGCCAACGCGATCGAACCGGCGCAGCGCGGCCTCGGGATCATCGTCGACCGGGCGAGCGTGGCCGCGGATAATCCGTTCGTCTACGAGAACTTTGCGGTCTGGTATCAGGCCGAGCATCGCGGTTTCGTCGATTTCAATGCCGCGCGGTTCCCGCCGCAGATCGTCCGCTTTCGGCTCGACCGGTTGCCCGGCGTCGGCCCGTCCGACGTCTCGCCTCAGCAACTGTACCGGCACTTCAACTGGCAGCGGCACCAGGGACGCCTGTACCGGTATTTCTTCGTCCGCGCCGAGACACCGCTGCCGGACGCGTTTTTCGCCAATCCGGACTGTCGCGTCGTACGCGTGAAGACGGCGGGCGAATGGTCGGTGTATGAGAAGCAGGCTTGTCGGGGCGATTGATTGCACGGTCGTCGCATGAGGTGCGTTGCGTCGCGCCACGTCATGCACCGATCGCGCCATCGGGAGATTGCGATGCCACCTGGATTCATCGCGGACGATACGCCGCGGCCGTATGACGAGACGTTCTACCGGTACCAGCGCGAAGGATCGGTACGGTCCGCGCGCGGCGTGCTGCCGAGCGTCAATGCCGTGCTGAGCCCCGCGAGCATCCTCGACGTCGGTTGCGGCGCCGGAGCGTGGCTCAGCGTGCATCGCGAGCTCGGCGTGCAGGACGTGACCGGCATCGACGGCGACTATGTCGATCGTTCGGTATTGCTGTTCGACCACGCCCACTTCGTGCCGGCCGATATTTCGAAGCGCTTCGATCTCGAGCGATCGTTCGACCTCGTTCAGTGCCTCGAAGTCGGCGAGCACGTACCGAAGGCATCCAGCGAGATACTCGTCGACAATCTCGTCCGGCATGGCAAGCATGTGCTGTTTTCCGCCGCCGTGCCCGGCCAGGGCGGCGAAAACCACATCAACGAACAGGGCTACGGATTCTGGCGCGACCTGTTCGCGCGGCGTGGCTACCTGCTGTTCGATTTCATACGGCCGTTGATCGCCGCGGACACCCGCATCGAGCCGTGGTACCGCTACAACCTGCTCTTCTTCGTTGCCGCCGAAGAAGCGGAACGGCTGCCGGACGCGATCAGACAACACCGCGTCGACGGCCGTTCGGGCGTACCGGACGTGTCGCCGCCCGGCTACAAGGCGCGCAAGTTCTTGCTGCGCTGGCTGCCGGTGCGCATCAAGACCGGCATCGCCATTCTGAAGAGCCGCATGGTCGCCAACCGATTGAAGCGCAACGAGGAAGACCGGTGAAACTGTCCGTGTACGTTGTCATTCTGGCTGGCGTGTTCCTGGCTGCAACCGGCCAGATCGCGTTCAAGGTCGGGGCCGATGGTCGCCACGCATTCGTCGAATTCATCAACGCCTGGGTTGTGCTCGGGCTGGTCTGCTACGGCGGCGGCACGGTGCTCTGGATCTTCGCATTGAGCAAGGCCGGGCTCACCGCCGTGTATCCGTTTACCGCACTCACGTTCGTGCTCGTCTTTTTGGCCGGAATCGTGTTCTTCGGCGAGCGCGTGTCGTATGCGCAATGGGGAGGCGTCGCGATGATCCTTGGCGGGCTGTACCTGACTGCCGCGGTTCGATAGCGAGCCGACTCGCGACGAAACTTATCCACAGCGCGCTTTGGATAACCGTCCGACAAGCCTCTGGATTCACAGTGGAACGATTGAGGATATGTCGGCGTGGCCGTGAATCGATGAAAAGTTGTTCTGTGCTGCACAGAGCTTTGCCTGTGCATTGCCTGTGGTTATGCATTCCGCTTCTTGTTGAAAATTCAGGGTGTTACGGAAGTTATCCACTGTGAAGCGGCGGACTTGTTAACTATCACTACGTATATATACGAACTCTGTTAACACCGTTGGATAAGCACAGTCCGGAGACTGTGATCCAGGCGCGATATGCACTGCGCGCGGTGGACGGATAACCGAATCCGCAGGCTGTGAGGCCCGCGGTCGGTCAGTGAATGGGTTGGTCTGTAGAATCGCCGGGATTCAGAATGCCAAGTCCGACGGACCGGCTCACCACAGATGGCTGATTCCTCATCGACCCGACTCGACGCACTCGATATCGACGCTGTCGTACACCGGATGCAGCAACACCCGGGCAACATCGTGTTCGAGCAACACGCGTCGATACCGGAAGTCGAAGTCCTGTGTTGTCGCTACAAGGGCGTGGGATTCAACGTGAAGTTCGATCTCGCTTACGCGATGTTTGTCAATCGTGTTGGCCAGCTGTCCGGTGAAGACATCGCAGAGATCGTCGGATGACAATGTGGCGCCGATCCGCACTGGGGAGGTCTGTCCGGTTTCCGGAGTGTGGCGTACGGACGAGTATGGCGGTAAGACAATCCGCGTCGAGCGCGGTGCTGCGATGCCGGACATGCTGGTCAAGGACAATGTGGGCTCGTTGAAGGTGCACTGGGTGACGGGGCGGTTGGTCAAGGTTTTGTAGTCGGTCGCCAATACGAATTCGCTGATGGAGCACCTTCGGATGAGTCGGCGTGGTTGAAGATTGTTCGTCTGGCAGCTGGCGTTTCGGGAAAGAGATGACGCGATGCCACTGATAAATTGCCCGTCCCACGGACATACCGGCGGCGACCTCGTGACACAGGCCGTGTCCGACTTCGTCAACAATCGCGGCAACTGGAAAGGCGGCCGTCGGGTCGTCCCGCTGACGCTTGTGCGTGACGACATCGAGTATCCCGGCTACATGCTCGAATCCGAAGAGGCGAACGTGCTCGAGCTGGGCGGTACGCGTGAAGGAGGCGGCGTCTACCGCTTCGACGACGACGAGTCGATGGAATCAGCCATCGGATTGCTGACGGCAACTTGTGCGGATTGCTTGAGGGAATTGATGGCCGTGCAGGAAGGAGGGTAGGCGAGCGGAATGCCTCAGGGGAGAGGGATGACCAAACTGAATTTCGGGACGATCGGGCGGTGCTCCGTCGATCTCGATACCGCGACGCTGCTCGGTCTGAAGGCTGCCTATGAGGACTTTGCGAAGACCGGGCAGGATCTGAGAAATTTCAGGATCTGCATCACGGATGAAAGTGCGGCCAGAATGGATCCTGGGCCCGAGGACTACGTCATTGGCATGACCTTCGTGGCGAAGATACCACCCGGCATGCGCGGGCTCGGCAATGCAAGCCCTCTCGGGACGTCGATCAAGTACGTGGTTTCCCCGGAAACCGGCGAGATTCTCGGGATTTACTTGATCAGGTGACGTCCGTGCCGGCGAAGCGCCTGATCGTCACGTGTGGATAACCGGCACACGAAACAACCCGAAACGCTGTGCAATTTCCCGGTGAGCTTCGGCCCGAAGCGCTCACGCGCATGCGGACAACCCGAGCGGAGTCGAATCGAAACCCTGTGCATCGGCTCGGGGAGAGCAGTGTGGATATCGCCGCCCGACGCCACTCGAAATGCTGTGCGACTCGAAAGTGAAGAGTTCGACAAGCGACGGCCTGCCGAGTCGTTGCGGCAGATGTGGATATCCCGCGTCCACAAAACGCCAAACCCTGTGATACCGGAACCGAAGAGGGTACGCCCATTCGCGAACGCCTCGCGACGAGATTCGCGGGGTGGATAACCGCCACGAAAGCGTATCAAAACGCTGTGGGCCCGAATGGTGAGCGTGAGCGCTTTCGGGCTAGTTGAGCCGCACTGGCAGCACCTCAGGCAACACTTGACGGCCGCCAACGCGGCGCGCATTGTACCGATCAAATCTGCTGATCGAGCGCCCGCGCGACTGCCTGTTCACCAAGACTATCGGCCGGCCCGACCACCGCGAAGTTAATCCCGTTCACCGACCCATACCGCGCCAGCAACGCGCCATCCACGCGTTGCCCGGCCGGCAGCAGCCGATGTGCCGATTCCGCTGGCCGGAGATAGAAGCTCAGCGTCCGCCCGGCATTGTCCTCATAGAGCACCATCGCAGCCGTGGCCCCGCTGTCCGTCGTGAACAACCGCCCGCCGACCGGCCTGAACCCCGCCGCACTCAAATCCGGCAGCTTCGCCGACGCGCCGACGCGCCGAGTGAGCCACCCCTGCAAATCCCCCGCACTCGTCGGCCGGAAATCCACCTTCGCTGTCTGATCGACCACCATCATCCGGTAAGCCTCGACCGCATCGCTCATCGGCGCGACGGCCGGCGGCGCGTTCCACCCGCGTGCCTGCCACCCGCCGAACGTCCCGAGTCCGATACAGAACACGAACGAAGCGGCCATCGCGAACCGCATCCGCGAACGCTCCGCCCGCCGCGCGCGAATCGCCGCCGGATCGAGCTCGGGATTCTCCCCCGGCATCCGCACGCTCTCCAGCGCGGCGCGCAACCGCTGCGCATCCTGCTGCCATTGCTTCACCTGTTCCGCACTTTCCGGATGCAGCGCGAGGTATCGCTCGACCGCGGCGCGCGCATCGTCGTCGAGCTGGCCGTCGACATAGGCCTGGAGATCGTGTTCGTCGGGGCGGAGGGTGTTCATTTCATCAAGCGGAGAGAAGGAGCGGGAAGCTCGCCGTCGCTGAGCTGGCGCAGCGCCTGGCGCGCGCGGGAAAGTCGCGACATCACGGTGCCAATCGGCACGTCGAGCAGGTCGGCGACTTCCTGATACGTGAAGCCTTCGACCGCGACGAGCAGCAGCAGGCTGCGCTGCTCGTCGGACAGGCGGCCGAACGCTTCGAGCGTCGCGCGCGCGGCGACCTCGCGTTCGGCGGAAGGCCAGTGCGGCTCGTCGTCGGTGCGGATCCGGCCGAGCAGCCACGCGTAGCGCTTCGCGCTGCGTTTGCCGTCGAGAAACTGCCGGTAAAGGATCGTGAAGAGCCAGCTGCGCAGCGATGCGTCGTCGCGGCGGCTGGTCCAGCGCGACAGCGCGCGCTCGAGCGTCGACTGGACGAGATCGTCGGCCGCGTGGACATCACGCGCCAGCCAGAGCGCGAAGCGTCGCAGCCTGGGGATGAGTTCGCGCAATGCGACGTCGTCGGGGGCGTTTGGGGGCATGGCCTGGGCGCTAGCCGATAAGCATGGAGATGCCACGTAGGACGCCGGTCGGCGCCGCTTATTCCGTCAGCATACGAAAAATTTCTTCATGGAATAAAGCGGCGCGGGCGGCGTCCTACGCCTGTTCGACAATGATCTGACGATCGGGAGTGCATCCATGAAGCAATCTTCCTCTTCTTCGCCGCCGCGCGAGCCCGGGCGCGGGTGGTGGCGCTGGGCCGTGATCGGCGGCGCGGTGGCCGGCGTGGCCGTGACGTTCGGGTATGTCGGCGGCTGGCTCGCGCCGGCGCGTCTGACCCCGCACCGGCTCGTCGACGCGCTGCAGACGGCCGGCGGCGAGCATCCGGGCTTCCGGCGCAATCATGCGAAGGGCGTGTGCGTGACCGGCTACTTCGAGGGCAACGGCGCCGCGAGCGCGTATTCGGTCGCGCCGTTCTTCAAGGCGGTGCGCACGCCGGTGGTCGGGCGGTTCGCGCTGCCGGGCGGGAATCCGTATGCACCCGACAGCAGCGTGCCGATCCGCAGCCTCGCGCTGAAGCTCACCGCGCCGGACGGCCAGCAATGGCGGACCGGGATGAACGCGATGCCCGTGTTTCCGGTGGCGACGCCGAAGGCGTTCTACGCGCAGTTGCTGGCGACCCGGCCGGATCCGGCGACGGGCAAGCCCGATCCGGTGAAGGTGAAGGCGTTTTTCGGCGCGCATCCGGAGACGGCCGCGTTCCGCGCATGGGTGAAGGGTGCGAAGCCGAGCGCGAGCTACGTCACCGAAAGCTATTACGGGCTGAACGCGTTCTACTTCGTCGACGCGTCGGGCAAGCGCCAGGCGGTGCGGTGGCGGGTCGTGCCGGAGCAGACGGCCGGCGCCGGCGACGTCGCCACGGCCGCGGATCCGAACGTGTTGCAGCAGGACCTGACGCGGCGTATCGCGGACGGTGCGCAGAAGTGGAAGCTGCTGGTCACGCTGGCCGAGCCCGGAGATCAGGTGGACGACGCGACGAAGACCTGGCCCGCGCAGCGGACGACGATCGACGCGGGGACGCTCGTGCTCGATCGCGTGGAGCCGCAGGACAGCGGGCCGTGCCGGGACGTGAATTACGACCCGACGGTGTTGCCGCAGGGGATTCAGGTGTCGGGGGATCCGTTGCTGGCGGCGCGGTCGGCGGCTTATGCGGATTCGTATCTGCGCAGGACGAGTGAAAAGGCCGGCGTGGCCGGGGCGGCGCGATTGAGTGCGGAGGGACGGTGATGAAGGCTGCTACGACGTTTGGCTTGCCGGCGAGGCTGCTGCATTGGGTGATGGCCGCGATGATCGTCGCGATGCTGTTCATCGGGGTGGGGATGGTGGCGTCGGTTTCCGGGCGGCACGATGTTCTGGTGGCCTTGCACAAGCCGCTGGGAGTTGCCGTGCTGGTGCTGGTGTGTGTGCGGATCGTGGTGCGGTTCGTGTCGAAGCCGCCGGCGTTGCCCGAGGATCTGCCTGGGTGGCAGAAGGTTGCCGCGCATGGGTCGCATCTGGTGCTGTATGCACTGATGCTGGCGATGCCGCTGATCGGGTGGGCGATGCTGTCGGCCGGCGGATATCCGGTGACCTTGGGCGGCGGCGTGCAGTTGCCGGCGCTGGTTTCGGCGGATCCGGTGACGTTTGCCTGGCTCCGGGTCGCGCACCGGGTGCTGGCTTACTTGTTCTTCGCTACGTTCCTCGCGCACTTTGCGGCTGCGCTGTATCACGGGTTGATCCGTCGGGACGGGGTGGTGAGGGCGATGGTGGGGCGGTGAGCGACGGAGGGTTGCGTTTGACGCGGCGGGGCTTGTTCACGGGATACCGAGGTCTGGCCTGCCGTGTCGCTTATATATGATCAATGGCGTGGCTTAACGGGTCCCTGGCGCCGCATGTCAAAATAATTTCACAAAAGGGGTTGCGGAGTCCGAGACAGGTGCTTAGAATCACGCCTCTTTCGCGCTAACGGAAACGCAGCGCGGGGGAAAGAAGGGAAGCGGGTGCGGTTGATGGCAAGTTGTAGAGCCCCAGCGCACACGGATTTAAACCGCAGTCGTCGCAACGAAGTAGTTAAAAAAGTTGTTGACGAGTTTTAAAAAACGGTTAATAATCTCGCTTCTCTGCTGCTGAAAACGCAGCGCTGCTGAGAAACACGAAGTTTCTCGCAGAAATGCTCTTTAAAAATTAACAGC
>NZ_QTPQ01000025.1:0-130709 GCF_003853425.1 Burkholderia sp. Bp9140 | reverse complement strand
AATTCCGGCAACTGCATCAACCTAAAAACGGCGAGCCCACTAACTTACGAATGGTGTACTCGGCGGGGTAAGGTCAACACGTCAGAAACGATTTCGCGAGCATCTTTCTCAAGCCAGCCTTCTTCGTTGTGGGTTTTCTCAAGGAAGGCCAGCGCCGACGAAAACTCGATCTGGTACGTGGAAAGACCACCGTTTCCGCCCAAATAGGCAACCCGATGCACGAAACCATGGACCGGACGATAGACAGGGACAGCAAACGGGGCCGTGACTTGCTGAATCTGTAGAGTGACAGGCTGGTGCATCAGCGACAGCAGCGCGGTGTCGTCGCGCGTCGACGCAACGTCGATAGTGTATGAATAGTCACGCCCGATTCTGGCCGATCCGCGCGCACGTAACGGCACCAGCGCATTCTCGCCGAGCGGCGTATTCAGCATTAACAGTCGCCCCTGCTGCAAAACGCCCTTACTGATCGCCTCGTAGAGGTCGCGAAACTTCAGGTCCCCGAGTGCGGACGGTCTGATATCCATTTTCGTTATCTCTCTCAGGTTCGACCGTCAAAACAGTGACGCAAAGACGGTCAGCCATCGCGACAGCAAGTCGCTCGCGCGATTTTATTCTAAAGTCTGAGAAATATGATTCGGCCTGACAGAATTTGATGCCCGGTTGCCCAGCGAAGCGGAGGCTCGCGTTCAGACACGATCTGCGACAGCGAGTCGTTTGCTTCCAGATGCCGAACAGCCCCTCCTCTTCCATCAACCGATGGACGAAATTCCAGTCATCTTCACACTGTGTACAGTACGATCTCGACGGAAGCTGCTTGGACAGCGCGAAGTCAAATCGACCCTTCGCCTGCGGATGCACGTTGAATACATCGCGGAGAATCTCGTCGATTGGCTTGTCCTACCAGATGCGCTGATCGCGGGGAAATTTCAGAAAATGCATCCATGATGCGAAGCTGATCTGGTCAGTCCACCTTCCGATCCCAGCTTTCGCACTGCATAGACATACCCGTTGCGGGAAAGATACGAGCGATCTGCCTGCTGAATCCAGAGGGTGACAGGCTGACCGATCAGTTTTTTCAGTTCGAGATCGCTGCGCGTCGACAGGACGTCGAGCACGAAATCGAAATGTCGACCGAGCCGGGTGCACCCCACTGCGCGCTGGGACAGCTCGGTCCCATCGATACTAAAGGGTGTGGATCATGCTTGCCGCGCTATCGAATGGCCGCACTGCCCCAATAACATCAATCGCAACCGACTCCGTATAGTCGTCCGAAGCCATCCTGCCCCTCGACGCGGACACGGGGCGACGGTTTGCCCGCGTGGGCGCCGGCGCGATGGATCAGTGCTCCCAGCCTCCACGCTTGCCCCCTTTCACTTTATTCGCCCCGCGCCCGGACCGTCGGCTACCGTTCCGTCCGCCGCCCCCCCCGCGCACGAAACTTGCTGGAACACGCGATAATGTCCGCGACCAACCCGCAACCGCGCATGAAAAACCACGTTTTCAAGACCGCCCTGCTCGTCGCGCTGCTCGCATTCGGCGCATTCGGCGCGTCCGGCGCCGCGTCCGCCAAGTCGCTCGACGACTCACTGGACTGCCATTCGAACGGCCATAAATTCGTCGCGCCGCTGCTCGCGGCCGGCGACATTCAGTCGGAGCCGATGCACGTCGAAGCGAATTCGGTGAACGCGTTCCGTACGAACCATCCGCTGACCGCCTACGGCTTCGGCGTATACGTCGTGCTCGGCTACCAGGCGAACGACCCGATCTTCCAGCCGGGCGACGGCACGCCGATCGGTAACTGGGCGTACGGCGTCGTGGTACGCGGCACGAAGGGCGCGGTCGAGCAGGCCGTGCGCAAGGCCGGCAGCGACGCGACCGTCAAGCAGGCGTTCCCGTTCCTGACCGCGATCGTGTGCTCGGACTGAGCACGTCGTCAAGAAAGCGGCGCGAGCGCGCCGCGTCGGCTCAGGGCGGTCAAGCGCCCGTATAAACCACGCGATACGGAATGCCGACCTTCTCCCACTCGGCCGCTTCCTGGCTGAGGCTGTAGTCGGTCAGCGGGTTCTGCTCGACCCATGCGCTCGGCAGGCGCACTTCATACCCGCCCTTCTTCATCTGCGACACGGAAATGTCCGGCAGCCCCGCATCGGTCCGGCGCCGGCACAGCAGCGCGGCCAGCCGCAGGCAGAACAGCAGCGGCCATTCGACCTCGCGCGCCTGCGACAACTTGCCGAGCTTGCCCGCATGCCCGAGCACGAGCGCGGCAAGGCGCGCCTGGTCGGTGCGCGAGAAACCGGGCATGTCGGCATTGCTCGCGATATACGCCGAATGCTTGTGATACGAGCTGTGCGAGATCGACAGGCCGATCTCGTGCAGCGCGGCGGCCCAGCCGAGGAACATCCGGCCTTCCTCGCGCGCTTCTTCATCGGATTCATCGAGCTCGTCGTAGAACCGCACGGCCAGTGCGCCGATGCGCTCGGCCTGCGCGCGATCGACGCCGTAGCGGCGCGTGAAGCCCTCGACGGTCACCGCGCGCATGTCCTCGTGCTGGGTCCGGCCGAGCAGGTCGTACAGCACGCCGAGACGCAGCGCGCCATCGGTGGTGTCGACATAGTCGACACCGAGTTCCTCGAACACGGCGAGCATGATCGCAAGCCCGCCGGCGAGCACCGGCACGCGATCGGGCTTCAGCGCGATCAGCTTCAGCCGGTTCACGTTCTCGGACTTGATCAACGCGCGCTTCAGGCGTTCGAGCCCGCCGCGCGAAATGCCGTGCGTGACGCCCGCGTCGTTGAAGCCGTTCGCCTCGACGAGTTCCGCGAGCGCACGCGCGGTGCCGGACGAACCGATCGCCTGGTCCCATCCGGCCTTCTTGTACTCGCTGGAAATGATCTGGATCTCGCGCTTGGCCGCGAGCTCGGCCTGCCGCATCGTGTATTCGTCGACGTTGCCGGCCGGGAAGAACGCGCGGCTATGGCTCACGCAGCCGATATAGAGACTCTCCATCACGATCGGCGTGTAGTGCGAGCCGATGATGAATTCAGTCGAGCCGCCGCCGATGTCGACGACGAGCCGCTTGCCAGCGCTCGCCGGCACCGAATGCGCGGCGCCCGCATAGATCAGGCGCGCCTCTTCGCGGCCCGCGATCACTTCGATCGGAAAACCAAGCGCCGCTTCGGCCTCGCCGAGAAATTCGCCCGCGTTCTTCGCGACGCGCAGCGTGTTGGTCGCCACCGCGCGCACATGATCGGGATGGAAATCGCGCAGGCGCTCGCCGAACCGCTTGAGTGCCTCCCAGCCACGCTCCTGCGACGCGCGATCGAGCATCTTGTCGCTCGACAGGCCCGCGGCCAGCCGAACGGGCTCGCGCAGCGCATCGACGGGATAGATCTGGCTGCCCGCCGGCGTTTCCTCGACGCGCCCGACGATCAGCCGGAAGCTGTTCGAGCCGAGATCGACGGCTGCCAGCAAGTGGGGGGATGTAACCATCAGAAAGGAGCTCCGTGCGCGTTCGCCCGCGGCAGCCGTTCCGGCCACGCTGGACGATCAATCAAAGGCGACATTTTAAGCGTGGAACGCTTGCCGTTGCCACGCTTCACGGGCATGTACACGGGTAGATTGTATATGGCCGAAACATTTATGAGACGAAACGGTTCCGGCGTAGAATTTCCCGATATAAATACACCACCGTCATCAACACGTCATCGTACCGTGAGAGTTTCCGAGCGTCCTTTCGAATCATCGCCCGAATCACCCCCTACTCTGCCGATGTCCGTCCGTTATCCGCTTCTCAATCGTGAACTCGGCATCCTCGGTTTCAACGAGCGCGTGCTGGCCCAGGCAGCTGACCCGCACATTCCGTTGCTCGAGCGACTGCGCTTCATCTGCATTACGAGCAGCAACCTCGACGAGTTCTTCGAAGTCCGGATGGCCGGCCTCCAGGAACAGATCCGCGACAACCCCGGCGCACTGACGCCCGACGGCATGTCGCTGCAGCACGCCTACGATCTCGTCGTCGAGCGTGCGCAACGGCTCGTGCACCGCCAATACACGATGCTGCACGAAACCGTGCTCCCCGCGCTCGAACAGGAGGGCATCTACTTCCATGCGAGCGACACGTGGAACGACGAGCAGCTCGAATGGGCGCGCCGCTACTTCCTCGATGAACTGCTGCCGGTGCTGACGCCGATCGGCCTCGATCCCGCGCACCCGTTCCCGCGCGTGCTGAACAAGAGCCTGAACTTCGTCGTCGAGCTCGAAGGCCGCGACGCGTTCGGCCGCCAGGCGGTGATGGGCATCGTGCAGGCGCCGCGCGCGCTGCCGCGCGTGGTGCGCATGCCGCAGGCGCTGTCGGGCTTCGAGCACGGCTTCGTGCTGCTCAGCTCGTTCATGCAGCGCTTCGTCGGCGAACTGTTCCCGCAGCTCGTCGTGAAGAGCTGCAACCAGTTCCGCATCACGCGCAACAGCGAGCTGTTCGTCGACGAAGACGAAATCACCAACCTGCGCGTCGCGCTGCAAGGCGAACTGCCCGCGCGCCACCTCGGCAACGCGGTGCGGCTCGAAGTGTCGGCGGACACGCCGGCGCATATCGTGCGCCGCCTGCTCGAGGAAGGCCTGCTCGGCGAGAAGGACTGCTATCGCGTGGCCGGCTCCGTGAACCTCGTGCGGCTGATGCAGATCCCCGATCTCGTCGATCGCCCCGACCTGAAGTTCGCGCCGTTCGCCGCATCGATCCCGCCCGCGATCGTCAACACGCCGACGATGTTCGACGCGATCGACGACGGCGACATCCTGCTGCACCATCCGTACGAAAGCTTCCAGCCGGTGCTCGAACTGCTGCAGCAGGCCGCGAAGGACCCGAGCGTCGTCGCGATCAAGCAGACGATCTACCGCACCGGCACCGATTCGCCGCTGATGGACGCGCTGATGGAAGCCGCGCGCAACGGCAAGGAAGTGACCGTCGTCGTCGAACTGCTCGCGCGCTTCGACGAGGAAACCAACATCAACTGGGCGTCGCAACTCGAAGCCGTTGGCGCGCATGTCGTGTATGGCGTGGTCGGCCACAAGTGCCACGCGAAGATGATGCTGATCGTGCGGCGCGTCGTGAAGGACGGCAACGCATCGCTGCGTCGCTACGTGCACCTCGGCACCGGCAACTATCACCCGCGCACCGCCCGCCTCTATACCGACTTCGGGCTGATGACGGCCGACCAGAAGATCTGCGAGGACGTCCACCACGTGTTCCAGCAACTCACCGGGATCGGCGGCGAGCTGACGCTGCACGAGCTGTGGCAGTCGCCGTTCACGCTGCATCCGCGCATCATCGAATCCATCCGCGCGGAGATCGACAATGCGCGCGCCGGCAAGCGCGCGCGCGTGGTCGCGAAGATGAACGCGCTGCTGGAGCCGTCGGTGATCGCCGCGCTGTACGAAGCGTCGCAGGCCGGCGTCAAGGTCGACCTGATCGTGCGCGGCGTGTGCGCGCTGAAGCCGGGCGTGCCGGGGCTGTCGGAAAACATCACGGTGCGCTCGATCGTCGGCCGCTTCCTCGAACACCACCGCATCTACTATTTCCACGCGGGCGGTGCCGAGGACGTCTATCTGTCGAGCGCCGACTGGATGGACCGCAACCTGTTCCGCCGCGTCGAAGTCGCGTTCCCGGTCCGCGAGCGCAAGCTGAAACGCCGCGTGATCGCCGAAGGGCTGTCGGTCTGCCTCGGCGACAACCAGTCGGCGTGGCTGATGCACAGCGACGGGCACTACCGCCGGCGTCGCGCGGGCAAGACGATCCGCAACGCGCAACTCGGGCTGCTTGCGAAGTTCTGTTCGTAGGCACGCACGCGGTACGCACGGCTCGCGCGCCGCGCAACAAGCAAAAAAGCACAGCCCGCGGGCTGTGCTTTTTTGCTTCGAACGGAGCATCGAGGCAACGCCCCTGCCGGCGTCACACGCTCACGCTTCGAACGCGGCCGGCCGGATCGCGATGATCCGCGAGCCCGGGAAGCGCGCGGTGAATGTGCTGCCGCGCCCTTCCTCGCTCTGCACGTACAGGTGCGAATCGTGCCGCTGCAGCACGTGCTTGACGATCGCGAGGCCGAGCCCCGTGCCGCCCGTATCGCGCGAACGGCTGCGGTCGACACGGTAGAAGCGCTCGGTCAGCCGCGGCAGGTCGGCGGCCGGAATGCCGAAGCCGCTGTCGGTGACGGAAAACACGCCCTGCGCGCCCTCGCGCCGCCACGACACGACGATCTTGCCGCCGTCCGGCGTATAGCGGATCGCGTTGGTGACGAGATTCGCGAACGCACTGAATACTTCGGTCTGCGCGCCGGTGACGCCGAGCGTCTCGTCGATCGAGAACGCGATCTCGTGATGCCCGTTCGACAGCGTCTGCGCATCTTCCTTCAGATGGTCGAACACGGCACGCATGTCGATCGCGTGATCCATCGGCGGCTTGCTCTCTCCTTCGAGCTTCGCGAGCACCAGCAAGTCGGTAACGATGTGGCGCATGCGCGACGCCTGCTGCTCCATCATCTCGAGATAGCGCGCGCGATCCTCCTCGTTCAGCGGCAGTTCGCGCATCGTCTCGAGGAAGCCCGACAGCACGGTAAGCGGCGTCTTCAGCTCGTGCGACACGTTGGCGACGAAGTCGCGCCGCATCGCGTCGGTCCGCTCGAGCTCCGTGATGTCCTGCGTGAGCAGCAGCTTGCGGTTCTCGCCATACGGAAACACCTGCACTTCCAGCACGTTCTGCCGCGAGTCGCCCATCCCGCGCATCACGAGCGTCTCGTCATAATGCTGTGCGTTCAGGTAGCGGACGAAATCCGGATGACGCACCAGGTTCGTGATGTGCTGGCGCAGGTCGCGTTTCGCATCGAGGCCGAAATGCACCTCGGCGATCGCGTTGCACCACTCGATCTGATCATGGTCGTCGAGCATCGCAACGCCGTTCGGCGACGCCTGGATCGCCTGGATGAAGCGCGAATGCTGCTGCTCGACCTGCCGCACCTGCGCGTGCCACTGCTTCGCGAGCTTGTGCAGCCGGTAGTAGATTTCGCCCCAGATGCCGGGTGCGCTCGGCACCTCGCCGTACACGGGTGCATCGAGCAGACGCCACAGGCGTTGCGTATGGAAGGTGCTGAAGAAGCCCTGCGCGACCAGCATCACGACCGCGAACCCGAGGGCCGCGGTCGGGCCGGCGAACACGCCGACCAATACGCTGATCAGCACGAGCAGCACGAGCGACACGAGAAAGCGCGCCCAGATGATGTTCATGATTCAGCGCCCGAAAGAATGAACGGCATGCCGCGGCACACGGCATGTCCGGATACGTTACGCGTGCTTGGCGAGCCGGTAGCCGCTGCCGCGCACGGTCTCGATCATCGCATCGCAGCCGGCCGGTTTTAAGGCCGCGCGCAATCGTTTGATGTGGACGTCGACGGTGCGCTCTTCGACGAACACGTGATCGCCCCAGACCTGGTCGAGCAGTTGCGTGCGGCTGTGCACGCGCTCCGGATGCGTCATGAAGAAATGCAGCAGGCGGAATTCGGTCGGGCCGAGATCGAGCTTGATCTCGCTGCCGTCGCCGTGCGCGGCGACCCGGTGCGTGGCCGGGTCGAGGCGCAGCCCGTTGATCGATACGACATCCTCGGTCAGCTGCGGCGCGCGGCGGCGCAGCACGGCCTTGATGCGCGCCATCAGCTCCTTCGGCGAGAACGGCTTCGTCACGTAGTCGTCCGCGCCGATCTCGAGGCCGAGCACCTTGTCCTGCTCGTCGCCGCGCGCGGTCAGCATGATGATCGGGATGTGCTTGGTCCGTTCGTTGTTGCGCAGGTCGCGCGCGAACGCGATACCGGACTTGCCCGGCAGCATCCAGTCGAGCAGCACGAGATCGGGCAGCACATCGCTGATCAGGTTCTGCGCCTGCTCCGCGTTGTACGCGCGGATCGGGCAGTGACCGGCATGCTGGAGATTCACCGAGATCAGTTCGGAAATCGCGGGCTCATCTTCAACGACGAGAATGTTGCTGGGCATCGGCACCTCTATTCTTCCTTACGGAGTCGATTAACTGTTGGCTTCGCGATCGAGCGTGTCGCGCGGCTGGTGCCGCACGTCGGTGCCCTTCACGATGTAGATGATGAATTCGGCGATGTTCTTCGCGTGGTCGCCGATCCGCTCGATCGCCTTCGCGATGAACAGGTACTCGAGGCCGACCGAGATCGTGCGCGGATCTTCCTGCATGTACGACACGAGCTTGCGCACGAACGCACGGAATTCCAGGTCGATTTCCTTGTCGTCCTTGACGATCTGTGCGGCCGCCACCGTATCCAGGCGCGCGAATGCGTCGAGCGCGCGGCGCAGGATCGTCACGGCCATCTCGCCCGACACCTTGATCTCGGCGATGTTCACCGTGCGCGCGGCCGGCTCGTCGATCAGGCGGCGCACGCGCTTCGCGATCTTCTCGGCCTCGTCGCCGGCACGCTCGAGGTTCGTAATCGTTTTCGAAATCGACATCAGAAGGCGCAGGTCGCGCGCGGCAGGCTGCCTCCGCGCGATGATGTTGCCGCACTCCTGGTCGATGTCGACCTCCATCGCGTTCAGCGTTTCCTCGGCCGTGATCACCTTCTCGGCCATCTCGCGGTCGAATTCGTTGAGCGCGCGCATCGCGCCGACGATCTGCGACTCGACGAGGCCGCCCATTTCCAGCACCTTCGACGACACGGCATTCAGGTCCGCGTCGAACTGGCTCGACAGATGTTTATCCGACATGGTTGTTGTTCTCCGTCATCAGCCGAAACGGCCGGTGATGTAGTCTTCCGTTTCCTTGCGCACCGGCTTGATGAAGATCTTTTCGGTTTCGCCGAATTCGATCAGCTCGCCCAGGTACATGTAGGCCGTGAAGTCCGAGCAGCGCGCGGCCTGCTGCATGTTGTGCGTGACGATCACGACCGTATAGTCGCTCTTCAGCTCCGCGATCAGCTCTTCGATGCGCCCGGTCGAGATCGGGTCGAGCGCCGAGCACGGCTCGTCGAGCAGCAGCACTTCCGGACGGATCGCAATGCCGCGCGCGATGCACAGACGCTGCTGCTGGCCGCCGGACAGCCCGTAGCCGCTCTGGTTCAGCTTGTCCTTCACCTCGTTCCACAGCGCGGCCTTGGTCAGCGCCCACTCGACGCGGTCGTCCATCTCCGAGCGCGTGAGCTTTTCGAACATCTTCACGCCGAACGCGATGTTGTCGTAGATCGACATCGGGAACGGGGTCGGCTTCTGGAACACCATGCCGATCCGCGCGCGCAGCAGCGAGATGTCGCGCTTGCTCGTCAGCAGGTTCTCGCCGTCCATCATGATTTCGCCTTCGGCGCGCTGCTCCGGATAGAGCGCGTACATCTTGTTGAACGTGCGCAGGAGCGTCGACTTGCCGCAGCCCGACGGGCCGATGAACGCCGTCACCTTCCCTTCGGGAATGCGCAGGTTGATGTTCTTCAGCGCGTGGAACTTGTTATAGAAGAAGTTGAGGTTGTTGACCTCGATCTTCGCGTTCAGCGGCGCCAGCGGACGGCCGTGCGCCGCATCGTGCGTGCCGGCGGGCGCAGCGGTGCGCTCGACGGGATTCAGGTGGCTTTCTGCCATATTCATCGGATTGCTCCGCCGTTACTTTTTCGAGAAGACCGAGCGCGCCAGGACGTTGAGTCCGAGCACCCCGAGCGTAATCAGGAACACGCCCGCCCATGCGAGCGACTGCCATTCCGCGAACGGGCTCATCGCGAACTTGTAGATCGTGACGGGCAGGTTCGCCATCGGCTGGCTCATGTCCCACGAGAAGAACTGGTTCGACAGCGCGGTGAACAGCAGCGGCGCCGTTTCGCCGGCGATCCGCGCGATCGCGAGCAGCACGCCCGTCACGATCCCGCCGACCGATGCGCGCAGCGTGATCTTCAGCACCATCCGCCACTTCGGCGTACCGAGCGCGACGGCCGCTTCGCGCAGCGCGTTCGGCACGAGCTTCAGCATGTTCTCGGTCGTGCGGATCACGATCGGGATCTGCAGCAGCGCGAGCGCGATCACGCCGGCCCAGCCCGAGAAGCGCCCCGACTTCGCGACGACGATCGCGTACACGAACAGGCCGATGACGATCGACGGCGCCGACAGCAGGATGTCGTTGATGAAGCGGATCGTGCTCGCCAGCAGGTTCTTCTGGCCGTATTCGGCGAGATAGACGCCCGCGAGAATGCCGATCGGCGTGCCGACCAGCGTGCCGAAACCGCACAGCAGCAGGCTGCCGACGATCGCGTTCGCCAGGCCGCCGCCCGCGGTGTTCGGCGCCGGCGTCGATTCGGTGAACAACTGCAGCGACAGGCCGCCGACGCCGAGATGCACCGTCGTGTAGAGAATCCACACGAGCCAGAGCAGCCCGAATGCCATCGCGCCGAGCGACGCGGTGAGCGCGATCGCATTGGTGATCTTGCGCTTGCGCTGCAGGCTGTTGCGCATCGCGTCGAGGACGGCGCCGTCCGGCCCCGGGAAATTCATGATGGGCTCGCTCATTTCTTGCCCTCTCCCTTCTCGAGACGCAACAGCAGCAGTTTGGAGATGGCCAGCACGATGAACGTGATCACGAACAGGATCAGGCCCAGTTCCATCAGCGCGGACGTATGCAGGCCGGGTTGCGCTTCCGCGAATTCGTTCGCGAGCGCGGAGGTAATGCTGTTGCCCGGCGCGAACAGCGACACGCTGTCGAGCAGGTTCGTGTTGCCGATCACGAAGGTCACGGCCATCGTTTCGCCGAGCGCGCGGCCGAGGCCGAGCATCACGCCGCCGATCACGCCGGTCTTCGTATAGGGCAGCACGACCTTCCACATCACTTCCCACGTCGTGCAGCCGATCCCGTACGCCGACTCCTTCAGCAGCACGGGCGTGACTTCGAACACGTCGCGCATCACGGACGCGATGTACGGGATGATCATGATCGCGAGGATCACGCCGGCCGCGAGAATGCCGATGCCGATCGGCGCGCCGGACGTCAGCGGACCGAGGACCCACACGTCCTTGAAGATTCGGCCGATCGGCTTCTGGAAGTATTCGGCGAAGATCGGCGCGAACACGAGCAAGCCCCACATGCCGTACACGATCGACGGAATCGCGGCGAGCAGCTCGATCGCGATGCCGAGCGGACGACGCAGCCACACGGGCGACAGCTCGGTGAGGAACAGCGCGATGCCGAAGCTGACCGGCACCGCGATGACGAGGGCGATGATCGACGTGACGATCGTGCCGTAGATCGGCACGAGCGCACCGTAGACATCCGAGTTCGGATCCCACTCGGATTGCCACAGGAAGCCGGCGCCGAACTTCAGGATGGTCGGCATCGACGCAAAGATCAGGGAAACGATGATCCCGCCCAGCAGCAGCAGGGTCACGATCGCGGCAAGCCGTGCGAGGCCGCCGAACACAACGTCGCCGAGACGGCTCGGCGCGCGCTGCTGCGCGACGTCGGCGGACCGGGAGGACGTATAGGAAATATCAGACATGGGCGCCTGTTCTGAATCGCCGGGCGCCGTGACGCCCGGCCTTACCGCACACACTGCCCGGCCGGCACGGCCGGGCAGCGAACCGCTGCTTGGCTTACTCGGCGGCGACCGGTTTGCCCGATGCGTCCGTCACCTTCGTCTTCCACTGCTTGCGGATTTCCGCTTCGACTGCCGCCGGCAGCGAGATGTAGTCGAGGCTGTCGGCTGCCTTCTCGCCGTTCTTGAACGCCCAGCTGAAGAACTTCAGCGTTTCGGCGCCCTGCTCCGGCTTGTCCTGCTTCGCGTGCAGCAGCACGAACGTCGCGCCGACGACCGGCCATGCTTCCTTGCCCGGCTGGTTCGTCAGGATCTGGTAGAACGACTTCGACCAGTTCGCGCCGGCAGCAGCGGCCTTGAACGTTTCGGTCTTCGGCTCGACCACGGTGCCCGTCGAGTTCTTCAGGGCCGTGTAGATCATGTTGTTCTTCTTCGCATACGCCCATTCGACGTAGCCGATCGCGCCCGGCAGGCGCTGCACGAAGGCCGCGACGCCGTCGTTGCCCTTGCCGCCCGTACCCGTCGGCCAGTTGACCGTCGTGCCTTCGCCAATCTTCGACTTCCACTCGTCGTTGACCTTCGACAGGTAGTTCGTCCAGATGAAGCTCGTGCCCGAGCCGTCAGCGCGGCGAACGACCGCGATGTCCGTATCCGGCAGCTTGACCTTCGGGTTCAGCGCGGCGATCGCCGGGTCGTTCCACTTCTTGATCTTGCCGAGGTAGATGTCGCCGAGCACCGGGCCCGACAGCGTCAGTTCACCGGCCTTCACGCCCGGCACGTTGATGACCGGCACCACGCCGCCGACCACCGTCGGGAACTGGAACAGGCCTTCCTTCGCGAGGTCCTCATCCTTCAGCGGAGCGTCCGAACCGGCAAAATCGACCGTCTTCGCATTGATCTGCTTCAGGCCGCCCGACGAACCGATACCTTGGTAGTTCACCTTCGCGCCGCCGGACTGCTGGTAGTCAGCAGCCCATTTCGTATAGATCGGCATCGCGAACGTGCTGCCTGCGCCCGTGATGTCGGCGGCTTGCGCGGCGACTGCGAAAAGCGCGCCAGCCAGGCCGGCAATCGCGGTTTGCATCAATTTCATGAGACCTCCAGTGTGTGAGCGGATGACTACGGCACCGCGAAGGTTAGGGGCTCCTCATGACGGTAATGTGACAATCGATGAAACTGGCGTGACAGTAACATGACTGGTTGAAAGGGTATATCGGGCCCGGTGCGGGCGGCCGCGCAGGCGCGGCGCGACGGGAACGGCGGCAAGAATTGCCGGTCGGGAGGGGACGGCATGCGCACCCTCCGAGCGGGGGTGCGGGCGATCATTTCGCGGCGTGCAGAGGCGGTAATGCGCTCCCCTGCACGCCGCCGCAACTCAGGGTCGGATGACTTCTTCCGTCAGACGAAATCCGTGCCGAAGCTCCCTCTATCTAATAGCGCAAACCTTTGCGTCTGACGAATTGCGGCGCCCGAAGGCGCCGCAATTCGAATCACCGCCGGGGCGGCGCGCACACGGCCGGACCGTCGCGCGCCGTTACCGATTCGGATCAGCTCGTCGCCACGCGCACCGCGTCGGCGATCGCTTCCGCGTGACGGGTCGCGTCGGCCGCATGCTGCGCCTCGACCATCACGCGCAGTACGGGCTCGGTGCCCGACGCGCGGATCAGCACGCGGCCGCGGCCGGCGAGCGCGCTTTCAGCCGCGTCGATCGCCGCGCGAATCGATGCGCTGCCCTTCCAGTCCGCGCCCGGCTTCATCCGTACATTGATCAGCTTCTGCGGGAACAGCGTGACGCCGTCGAGCATCTGCGCGAGCGTGCGGCCGCTGCGCTTGAGCGCGGCGAGCACGAGCAGCGCCGACACGATGCCGTCGCCGGTCGAATGGCGGTCGAGCGACAGGATGTGGCCGGAGCCTTCCGCGCCGAGCTGCCAGCCGCGCTCGCGCAACTGTTCGAGCACGTAGCGGTCGCCAACCGCCGCGCGCACGAACTGCACGCCCTCGCGCTGCAACGCGACCTCGACCGCGAGGTTCGTCATCAGCGTGCCGACCGCGCCGTCGACCTTGCCGGCGGTTGCGATCCGGTCCTTCACGAGCACGTAGAGCAGCTCGTCGCCGTTGTACAGCCGGCCCGTCGAATCGACGACCTGCAGGCGGTCCGCATCGCCGTCGAGCGCGATGCCGAGATCCGCATGGTTCGCGCGCACCGCGCGCACCAGTGCATCGGGCGCCGTCGCGCCGACACCGTCGTTGATGTTGAAGCCGTTCGGCGCGACGCCGATCGGGATCACGTCCGCGCCGAGCTCGTGGAACACGTGCGGCGCGATCTGGTAAGCGGCGCCGTGCGCGCAGTCGATCACGAGCTTCAGCCCGCGCAGGTCGTATGCGGCCGGGAACGTGCTCTTGCAGAACTCGATGTAGCGACCGGCCGCGTCGTCGAGGCGGCGCGCCTTGCCCAGCCGGTCCGACGATGCACATTCGAGCGGCTTGTCGAGCCAGGCCTCGATCGCGGCTTCGGTATCGTCGGGCAGCTTGTTGCCGTCCGCGGAGAAGAACTTGATGCCGTTGTCCTGATACGGGTTGTGCGATGCGCTGATCACGACGCCGGCCGACAGGCGCAGCGCGCGCGTCAGGTACGCGACGCCCGGCGTCGGCATCGGGCCGGCGAGCATCACGTCGACGCCGGCCGCCGAGAAGCCGGCCTCGAGCGCCGCCTCGAGCATGTAGCCCGACACCCGCGTGTCCTTGCCGATCAGCACCGTCGGACGCGCACCCGCCGCGACGCCGGCCGTGCCGGCCAGTACCTTGCCGGCCGCATAGCCGAGACGCAACACGAAATCAGGCGTGATGGGCGCCTCGCCCACCGTGCCGCGAATGCCGTCCGTGCCGAAATATCGACGTCCCATGGCGAACCTTCCTCCTTCGTCTTTCCCAGTTTCGACTTATCGTTGCCGCGCGGCTTCGCGCACGGCATTCCAGACCTTCAACGCGTCGACCGTTGCCGCGACGTCGTGCACGCGCACGATCGCGGCACCGCGCCCGACCGCGCACAACGCGGCCGCCACGCTCGCCGCGACGCGCTCCGTCGGCGGCTTGCCGCCGATCACCGCGCCGAGCATCGACTTGCGCGACATGCCCGCGAGAATCGGATACGCGCGCCCGTCGGGTCGCGCGGGCGCCGTGTCCGGCAAGGCGGCCAGCAGCGCGTAGTTGTCGTCGACCACCGCCTTGCCGAACCCGAAGCCCGGATCGACGCAGATCCGTTCCGGCGCGATGCCCGCGTCGCGCAGCGCCTGCGCGCGTCCGGCGAGAAAGTCGCGCACGTCGGTCACGACGTCGCCGTAGTCGGGCTCGCCGACCTGCATGGTCTGCGGCTCGCCGAGCATGTGCATCGCGCACAGCCCGCTGCTGCCCTCGCGCACCGCGTCGATCGCACCCGGCTGGCGGAACCCCCAGATGTCGTTGATCAGGTCCGCGCCGGCCGCGAGCGCCGCGCGCATCACCGCCGGCTTGTAGGTGTCGACCGACAGCGGCACGTTCAGCGGCCGCAGCGCCTCGACGAGCGGGATCACGCGCGCGAGCTCCTCGTCGAGCGGCACGGGCGGCGCGCCGGGGCGCGTCGACTCGCCGCCGATGTCGATCAGGTCGACGCCTTCGGCGATCATCCGCTCGGCCTGGCGCAGCGCATCGTCGCGCGCGAGGAAGCGGCCGCCGTCGGAAAACGAATCGGGAGTCGCATTGAGGATGCCCATCACGAGCGGGCGTTCGAACGTCAGCGAGAAACGGCCGCACTGGAGCGGCGCGGGAATGAACGCGGAAACAGCGGAATCGGACACGGGCGGAAGGCGTTGATGAATGCAAAACGGGCCGGTGTGAAGCCACACCAGCCCGTGAACGTTGCTACAGCGGGGGTCAGGCCGGCGAAGCAGGCGCCGGCGCGTTGCCAGGCTTCACTTCGGCGGTGGTGCCGCCGCCCGACGAATCGCCGCCGACAGCCGGCGAGCTCTTCGGCGAGCGCGGCGGACGCCCTTCCATGATGTCGTTGATCTGATCGGCGTCGATCGTCTCCCACTCCATCAGCGCGGCCGTCATTGCCTCGACCTTGTCGCGGTTCTCTTCGAGCAGGCGGCGCGCAAGGCCGTACTGTTCGTCGAGCACGCGGCGGATTTCGCCGTCGACCTTCTGCTGCGTCGCTTCCGAGATCGTGCGCGTGAAGCCGCGGCCGAACGGGCCGTTGTCGCTCTCGTCGTCGACATAGACCATCGGTCCGAGCGCATCGGTCATGCCGAAACGCGCCACCATCGCGCGCGCCGTCTGCGTCGCCTTGTTGAAGTCGTCCGACGCACCGGTGCTGGCCAGGTTCAGGAACAGCTCCTCGGCCACGCGGCCGCCGAACAGGATCGCCAGGCGGTCGAGCAGGTAATCCTTCGAGTACGTCTCGTTGTCATGCTCCGGCAGCTGCCACGTGACGCCCAGCGCGCGACCGCGCGGGATGATCGTGACCTTGTGCACCGGGTCGGCCTTCGGCAGCAGCTTCGCGATCACCGCGTGGCCCGACTCGTGGTAAGCCGTCGCGCGCTTCGCTTCTTCGCGAATCACCGCCGACTTGCGCTCCGGACCCATGAAGATCTTGTCCTTCGCGTCCTCGAAATCCTGCATCTCGACGATGCGCTTGCCGCGGCGGGCGGCGAACAGCGCCGCTTCGTTCACGAGGTTCGCGAGATCGGCGCCCGAGAAGCCCGGCGTGCCGCGTGCGATGACCGCTGCGTCGACGTCGTTCGCGATCGGCACCTTGCGCAGGTGCACGCGCATGATCTGCTCGCGGCCGCGGATGTCCGGCAGCCCGACATAGACCTGGCGGTCGAAACGGCCCGGACGCAGCAGCGCCTTGTCGAGCACGTCGGAACGGTTGGTCGCGGCGATCACGATCACGCCGGAGTTCGCCTCGAAGCCGTCCATCTCGACCAGCATCTGGTTCAGCGTCTGCTCGCGCTCGTCGTTGCCGCCGCCCATGCCGGCGCCGCGATGACGGCCGACCGCGTCGATTTCGTCGATGAACACGATGCACGGTGCGTGCTTCTTCGCCTGTTCGAACATGTCGCGCACACGGGCCGCGCCGACACCGACGAACATTTCGACGAAGTCGGAACCCGAGATGCTGAAGAACGGCACCTTCGCTTCACCGGCGATTGCGCGGGCGAGCAGCGTCTTGCCGGTACCCGGCGGGCCGACGAGCAGCACGCCGCGCGGAATGCGACCGCCCAGCTTCTGGAATTTCTGCGGATCGCGCAGGAAGTCGACGAGCTCGGACACTTCTTCCTTCGCTTCGTCACAGCCCGCGACGTCGGAGAAGTTCACCGCGTTGTTGTTCTCGTCGATCAGCCGCGCGCGCGATTTCCCGAACGAGAATGCACCGCCTTTGCCGCCCCCCTGCATCTGCCTCATCATGTAGAACCAGAACACGATGATCAGGATCGTCGGCCCGAGGTAGTACAGCGCGGACATCAGCGCGTTCGGCTCGTCGTCCGCCTTGCCGCTGACCTGCACGCCGTACTTCATCAGATCGCCGACCATCCAGATGTCGCCGGGCGACACGATCTGGTATTTCTGGCCATCAGCCGGAGTGACGGTGAGGTTGCGCCCCTGAACGATGACGTTCTTGACCTTGCCGTTCTTGGCGTCGTCCATGAACTGCGAATAGGACACACCTTCCTGGACGCGGGGCTTGTCGAACTGCTTGAACACCGTAAACAGCACCAGTGCGATCACCAGCCACACTGCTGCCTTCGAAAACATATTGTTGTTCAAAGCACCACTCCTTCACTCGTAGACGAGCGCCTACATTTTCCTTGCAGCGCTCCTCGGTCATTCTAATCCAGTCCGACCACCCCCGCCATAAGCATTGACAACCGCCGCGATAGCGCTTTGCTTGTCTGGCAAGGGCCGGAGCCCGTTTGCGGCACCCTGCTCCGCATCAATGCGGATGCTTCAGATGCCGACCCAAAATGAACGTTTCGGACGATTTGTCGCGGGACGCCTTCGGCTTGCGCGGCGCGACGGTCTTAAACTGCTGTTTGAACTTCTCGACGATCTGGCTGTAGCCGCTGCCGTGAAAACACTTCACGAGCAGCGCACCGTCCGGCTTCAGATGGTTCTGCGCGAATTCGAGCGCCAGATCGCACAGATGCTCGATGCGCGCCGCGTCCGCCGAGGCCACGCCGGAGAGGTTGGGGGCCATGTCGGAAATAACAAGGTCCACCGCGCGGCCTTCGAGCAATTCTTCGAGCCGGTGGAGGACCTCGTCCTCGCGGAAGTCGCCCTGGAGGAAGTGGACGTCGGCGATCGGCTCCATCGGCAGGATGTCGAGCGCAACGATCGTGCCGTCGATGCCGCCTTCGCGCTCCGCGTCACGCTTCTTGCCCTGCGCGAGCTTGTTGCGGGCATACTGGCTCCAGCTGCCCGGCGTCGCGCCGAGGTCGACGATCACCTGGCCCGGACGGATCAGCTTGTCCTGCTCGTCGATTTCCTTCAGCTTGTACGCGGCACGCGCGCGATAGCCCTCCCGCTGCGCCATTTTGACGTACGGGTCGTTGATGTGGTCGTGCAGCCAGTGCTGGTTAAAGCGGTTTTTTGCCATTCGAGAGAGAGATTGCTGCCATTTGCTTCGTGAAGCCTTGCTTTTGGCGGATAATACGCGTCTTCTTCGCGCGGCTGCGGCCCCTTTTGAGGCCCAAGCCGCGATTTTACGTGGTTTCGGCGCGCGGCTGATGCGGTAACTTCCCGCGATTCGCTCCTGACGCAGCGCGCCCCTATTTAGATTTCGACATTTCCATGCCCGCCCTTTCGCTTTCCCCCGCCGAGCGCTCCGCGCTGCGCTCCCAGGCCCATGCGCTCAAGCCCGTCGTGCTGATCGGCGCCGAAGGGCTCACCGACGCCGTGCTGAAGGAAATCAAGGTGCACCTCGCCGCGCACCAACTGATCAAGATCCGTGTGTTCGGTGACGAGCGCGACGAGCGCGTCGCCATTTACGACGAGATCTGCGACCGCCTGAACGCGGCGCCGATCCAGCACATCGGCAAGCTGCTGGTGATCTGGAAGCCCGAGGCAGCCGTGGCGGCCCCGGCCCGCGGCCGCCGTGCCGGCGCGCTGCCGAGCGCGGCTGAAGCCGTCGACGACAAGAAAGGCCGTGCGCCGCGCACCGTCAAGGTCATCAAGGTGTCGCCGAACGCGAGCCCCGTGCGTCGCCCGAAGCCGACCAAGGTCGTCGTGCGCGGCAACGAGCGCGTGACGGCGGGCGGCACCGTGAAGCGTGCGAAAAAGCGTCAGGCCAGCACGAAGCGGCCGCACCAGGACAAGTAATCCTGCCGCGCGGCACGGGGCAACCCGTGCCGCCCTGCCCGCGCGGCGCCCAAGCCGCTCAGGCGTCTTGCGCCGGCAGACGCCAGATCAGCATCAGCCCCAGCACGCTCTCGACGAGATAGAACAGGCTCGAGACGCCATGCAGCATCCCGAAGCGGCTCGCATACGGCGAGTTCGCGATATCGGTGCCCGCTTCCATCGCGGCCACCCGCAGCGCGTTCATGAACGGCTGCAGCGCAAAATACCCGACCAGCACGCACGCGACCATCGCCGCGACGATCCAGCGCACGCGACGATAATCGCCGTTGCCGCGCCGCACCTGCTGGTTCGACAGCGCGAGCAGCAGCACGCCGCACACGACACCGAGGATCGCCTCGATGCGAAACAGCTGGGCGGCGACCGAGCCGGCCGTCATCCGCTCCAGCGTCTTGAACAGCACGGGCGCGACCGCATACCCGATCGTCAGCAGGCTGCCGACCCACACGGCCGACAGCAGACGGAACACGCGATGCGGCATCACGTCGCCCCGCTTCAGATGTAGCTGACCGAGATGATTTCGTATTCGCGCACGCCGCTCGGTGCCTGCACGGCCGCGACGTCGCCTTCGGACTTGCCGATCAGCGCGCGTGCGATCGGCGAGCTGACCGAGATCAGGCCGTGGTCGATATCGGCTTCGTCGTCGCCGACGATCTGGTACTTGACGGTGTCGCCCGACTCGAGATCCTCGAGTTCGACCGTCGCGGCAAACACCACGCGGCCGTCGGCGTCGAGCACCGTCGGATCGATGACTTGCGCGGCGGACAGCTTCGATTCGAGTTCCGCGATGCGACCCTCGATGAAGCCCTGCTTTTCCTTCGCGGCATCGTATTCGGCGTTTTCGGACAGATCGCCCTGTGCGCGGGCCTCCGCGATCGCGTTGATCACGGCCGGCCGCTCGACGGACTTGAGGCGCTGCAATTCATCGCGCAGTTGCCCTGCGCCACGCTTTGTCAACGGAATGGTGCTCATAAACGGCTCAATCGCTAAAAACGGCTATAAAAAAAATCACCGCGATTAAACGTATTCCCGGCGAACCGGAAACACCGCTTAATCGCGGCACGTGTTGCTTCGACAGGTAACTGACTGCTTAGTTTAGGCGAGCGTGAAGACCTTGTAAATCATAGACTTCCAGATCCTTCAGGTAGCGCAGGCCTTCGACGGCCGCGCGCGCGCCCGACATCGTCGTGTAGTACGTGACCTTGTGCGCCTGCGCGCTCATGCGGATCGAACGCGAATCGGCGATCGCCTGGCGCGTCTCGTCGACCGTCGTGAACACGAGTGCGATCTCGCCGTTCTTGATCATGTCGACGATGTGCGGACGGCCGTCCTTCACCTTGTTGACGACCTTCACCGGCACGCCGGCCGCTTCGATCGCGGCAGCCGTGCCCTTGGTCGCGACGATCGGGTAGCCGAGGTCGTGCAGCATGCGCGCGACTTCGACCGCCTTCGGCTTGTCGGCATCCATCACGGTCAGCAGCACCGTGCCCGACTCCGGCAGGCGCGAACCGGCCGCGAGCTGCGACTTGAACAGCGCTTCGCCGAACGTCTGGCCGACACCCATCACTTCGCCGGTCGAACGCATTTCAGGCCCGAGGACCGGATCGACGGTCGGGAACTTGACGAACGGGAACACCGCTTCCTTCACGCTGAAGTACGGCGGCTCGACTTCCTTCGTCACACCCTGCTGCGCGAGCGTCTGGCCGACCATCGCGCGCGCCGCGATCTTCGCGAGCGGCAGGCTGGTCGCCTTCGACACGTACGGCACCGTGCGCGACGCGCGCGGGTTCACTTCGAGCACGTAGATGATGTCCTGCTTCGAACCGTCCGCCTGCGGCACCTGCTGGATCGCGAACTGCACGTTCATCAGGCCGACCACATTCAGCGCCTTCGCCATCGCGCCCGTCTGGCGCTTCAGCTCGGCCACGGTTTCCTTCGACAGCGAGTACGGCGGCAGCGAGCATGCCGAGTCGCCCGAGTGGACGCCCGCCTGCTCGATGTGCTCCATCACGCCGCCGATGAACACCGCTTCACCGTCGCAGATGCAGTCGACGTCGCATTCGATCGCGTCGTTCAGGAAGCGGTCGAGCAGCACCGGCGAATCGTTCGACACCTTCACGGCCTCGCGCATGTAGCGCTCGAGGTCGCGCGGCTCGTGGACGATTTCCATCGCGCGGCCGCCCAGCACGTACGACGGGCGCACGACGAGCGGATAGCCGATTTCGGCCGCCAGCGCGAGCGCTTCTTCCTCGGCGCGCGCGGTGCGGTTCGGCGGCTGGCGCAGGCCGAGATCCTGCAGCAGCTTCTGGAAGCGTTCGCGGTCTTCGGCCGCGTCGATCATGTCCGGCGACGTGCCGACGATCGGCACGCCATGCGCCTCGAGGTCGAGCGCGAGCTTCAGCGGCGTCTGGCCGCCGTACTGGACGATCACGCCGACCGGCTTTTCCTTGTCGACGATCTCGAGCACGTCTTCCAGCGTCAGCGGCTCGAAGTACAGGCGGTCGGACGTGTCATAGTCGGTCGACACCGTTTCCGGGTTGCAGTTGACCATGATCGTTTCGTAGCCGTCCTCGCGCATCGCGAGGGCCGCATGCACGCAGCAGTAGTCGAACTCGATGCCCTGGCCGATCCGGTTCGGGCCGCCGCCCAGCACCATGATCTTCTTGTTGGTGGTCGGCTGCGCCTCGCACTCTTCCTCGTAGGTCGAGTACATGTAGGCCGTCTTGGTCGCGAACTCGGCCGCGCAGGTGTCGACGCGCTTGTAGACCGGGCGCACGTTCAGTTCGACGCGGCGGCGGCGGACGTCTTCCGGCGTCGCGCCGAGCAGCTTCGCGAGGCGGCGGTCGGAGAAGCCGCTTTGCTTCAGGAAGCGCAGCTCGTCGAACGTCAGCGACGCGAGCGTGCGGCCCGACAGCGCCTTTTCCTTCAGGATGATCTGCTCGATCTGCGCGAGGAACCACGGATCGATCGCGGTTTCCGCGAAGATCTCTTCGGCCGTCATGCCGATGCGGAACGCATCGCCGACGTACCAGATGCGGTCCGGGCCCGGCTCGTGGATCTCGATCGCGATCTCGTCGCGGTCGGTCGACTTCTCGTCGAGACCGTCGACGCCGACTTCGAGGCCGCGCAGCGCCTTCTGGAACGATTCCTGGAACGTGCGGCCGATCGCCATCACTTCGCCGACCGACTTCATCTGCGTGGTCAGGCGCGAATCGGCTTCACGGAACTTCTCGAACGCGAAACGCGGGATCTTCGTGACGACGTAGTCGATCGTCGGCTCGAACGACGCCGGCGTCTGGCCGCCGGTGATCTCGTTCTTCAGCTCGTCGAGCGTGTAGCCGACCGCCAGCTTCGCCGCGACCTTCGCGATCGGGAAGCCGGTCGCCTTCGATGCGAGCGCCGACGAACGCGACACGCGCGGGTTCATCTCGATGACGACCATGCGGCCGTCCTTCGGGTTGATCGAGAACTGCACGTTCGAGCCGCCCGTGTCGACGCCGATCTCGCGCAGCACCGCGAGCGATGCGTTACGCAGGATCTGGTATTCCTTGTCGGTGAGCGTCTGCGCCGGCGCGACCGTGATCGAGTCGCCGGTGTGCACGCCCATCGGGTCGAGGTTTTCGATCGAGCACACGATGATGCAGTTGTCGGCGCGGTCGCGCACGACTTCCATCTCGTATTCCTTCCAGCCGAGCAGCGATTCCTCGATCAGCAGTTCGCGCGTGGGCGAGAGATCCAGGCCGCGCCTGCAGATCTCCTCGAACTCCTCGCGGTTGTACGCGATGCCGCCGCCCGAGCCGCCGAGCGTGAACGACGGACGGATCACGACCGGATAGCCGCTGCCGCCGGTGTACGCCATGATCTCGGCGTGCACCTGGGTCGCTTCTTCCATCGAGTGCGCGATGCCCGACTTCGCCGAGCCGAGACCGATCTTGGTCATCGCGTCCTTGAACTTCTGGCGGTCTTCCGCCTTGTCGATCGCTTCCGGCGACGCGCCGATCAGCTCGACGCCGAACTTCTCGAGCACGCCGTGGTGATGCAGGTCGAGCGCGCAGTTCAGCGCGGTCTGGCCGCCCATCGTCGGCAGGATCGCGTCCGGGCGCTCCTTCTCGATGATGCGGGCGACGACTTCCCACGTGATCGGCTCGATGTACGTGACGTCGGCCGTGTTCGGGTCGGTCATGATCGTCGCCGGGTTGCTGTTGACGAGAACGACCTTGTAGCCCTCCTCACGCAGCGCCTTGCATGCCTGTGCGCCCGAGTAGTCGAACTCGCACGCCTGGCCGATGATGATCGGGCCGGCGCCGATGATGAGGATGCTTTTGATGTCTGTGCGTTTTGGCATGGCTTGTGAATTCAATAAGTAATCGTTGTCGTGGGTCGGCCGGCCGCGCTCAGCTCATGGTGGCGAGCGCGAGCTTCACCGAGAAACCGATGAACAGGCCGCCCACGCTGCTCGCCGCGCCCGCCGCGAGCTTGCGGCGGCGGCGGAAATGCTCGGCGAGCCGTGCGCCCGCGAAGATCAGCGTGCTCAGGTACAGGAAGCTCGCGCATTGCGCGATCGCCCCGAGCACGACGAACGACAGCGCGGGATGCGGGAATGCCGGGTCGACGAACTGGATGAAGAACGAGATGAAGAACAGGATCGCCTTCGGATTCAGCAGGCTCACGATCAGCGCCTTGCGCAACGGCCGCTCGCCGTCGACCGCGGGCGGCGCGTCGGCCGGTGCCTGGGCCGGCGCACGCAGCTTTCGCCACGCGCTGCGCAGCATGCCGGTGCCGATGTAGAGCAGATACGCGGCGCCGCCGTACTTGACGACGGAGAACAGCAGCGGGTTCGCCTTCAGCAGCGACGCGACGCCGGCGGCCGACAGCACCATCAGCACCGTGTCGCCGACGAACACGCCGCACGCCGCGCGATAGCCGGCCTTCACGCCGCGCTGCGCCGCGAGCGACAGCACGTACATCGAGTTCGGCCCCGGCAGCAGGATGATGAAGATCACGCCGAACACGTAGGTCCAGATATCCGTGATGCCGAGTGCGTGGCCGAACATGATGCGAATCTCCCGTCCTTCGGTTGCGTCGGTGACGTTAAGCGTTACGCTGCTTCGCCGCGTCCATCAGCGCGGTGAAACGATCGAACAGATAGCCGATGTCGTGCGGACCGGGCGACGCTTCCGGGTGGCCCTGGAAGCAGAATGCCGGCTTGTCGGTCAACTCGAAGCCCTGCAGCGTGCCGTCGAACAGCGACACGTGCGTCACGCGCGCGTTGGCCGGCAGCGAATCCGCATCGACCGCGAAGCCGTGGTTCTGCGACGTGATCACCACGCGGCCGTCGCCGAGATCCTTCACCGGGTGGTTCGCGCCATGGTGGCCCGTCTTCATCTTCAGCGTCTTCGCGCCGACCGCGAGGCCCATGATCTGGTGGCCGAGGCAGATGCCGAAGGTCGGCACGCCGCGCTCGATGAATGCCTTCGTGGCCGCGATCGCGTAGTCGCACGGCTCCGGGTCGCCCGGGCCGTTCGACAGGAAGATGCCGTCCGGATTCAGCGCGAGCGCATCTTCCGCGCTCGCCTGCGCGGGCAGCACCGTCACGTGGCAGCCGCGCTCCGCGAGCATGCGCAGGATGTTGTACTTGACGCCGAAGTCATACGCGACGACGCGGTACTTCGGGGCTTCCTGCATCCCGTAGCCGCTGCCGAGGCGCCATTCGGTCTGCTTCCACTCGAACGGCTTCGTGGTCGACACGACCTTCGCGAGATCCATGCCCGCGAGGCCCGGGAACGAGCGCGCGAGCTCGATCGCCTTGGCCTCGTCGTCCGAACCGGCGAGGATGCAGCCGTTCTGCGCGCCCTTGTCGCGCAGGATGCGGGTCAGCTTGCGGGTATCGATGCCGGCGATCGCGACGACGCCTTCGTCGCGCAGGTAGTCGCCGAGCGTGCGGCCCATGCGGAAGTTCGATGCGAGCGTGGGCAGATCACGGATGATCAGGCCGGCGGCATGGACTTTCGTGGCTTCGACGTCTTCGGCATTGACGCCGACGTTGCCGATATGCGGGTAGGTGAGCGTGACGATCTGACGCGCGTAGCTCGGATCGGTCAGGATTTCCTGATAGCCGGTAATCGCGGTGTTGAACACGACTTCACCGATCGTGTGGCCTTCGGCCCCGATCGAATAACCACGAAAGACCGTGCCGTCGGCGAGTGCAAGCAAGGCGGGAGAAAAAGACGGCAACACGGGAGGCTCCTTGGGGAACACCCTGCTGCCGACCTGTTTACCCTGCCGCGCGAGCGCCGCGCTGCGTAGGCGCGCGGAGTCGCTAGCTGGACGCGACCTGCGTTGTCGAGACGCGAACCCGGCGCGTGGCGCACGAGGCTTCGCGGCATCGCCCGACAGGCGGCGTGCGGCGGATGAACGGGATGAGTGAGGTAGGCGCTAGGGTGCGAGGTTGATCAGCACAAACTTTCAAATTATAGCCCGAAAATGGCCTTATCTTCAATCGATATGGCCGTCCGATCGTACATGCGGCACGCATGGCGCCGTGGCGACGGCGCGCGGCCAGCGCTGCTGCGGCCCCGTTTACTCGGCCGCCCCACCTGTCAGCGTACCGCCGGATCAACCTGCTTGCCAGCGCCGCGCGCGGGCCACACGTACCAGGCTGCGCTCGCGAGCTGCTGCGCGGGCACCCTCGCCTGCACCGACGACATCGCCCCCGCCTGTGGCAGCGGCCCCGTTGCCTTGCACAAACGAAAACGCCGTCACCTCGGTGACGGCGTTGCTGCGCGTTTCGTCGGACGATAAACGCAATCGCGCGACCCGGCCGGACCGCCGCGTCGCGATCGCGACGGCGCTACTTCTTCTTGCCCTTGTTTGCCGCGGCCTTCGGCGCCGCCTTCGCGGGAGCGGCCTTCGCCGCGCGGGCCGCCGGCTTCGCGGCAGCATGCTTCGCGCCGCGCGACTTGCCGCCGACGGACAGGCTCGCGCGCTCGATATGCGCGCCGCCGGCCGACGTCGCGATTCGCTCCGGACCCGGCTCGGCCGGCACCGCGCGGCCGACCGGCACGTGCAGCACGAGCGCCTGACCCGGCATCGCCAGATCGCGATGCGTGCGGTTCCATGCCTTCAGCTGGCCGACCGACACGCCGTAGCGGCCCGCAATCGCCGCCATCGACTGCTTGCGGCGCACGCGGATCAGCATCTTGCGCGTGTCGGGCACGTCGGGCTCCATCGCGAGCACGCCGTTTTCCGCGACGTCCGCGCTAATGTCCTCGTCGTCGTCATCGCCGCGCGGCACGACGATCGTCGAGCCCGGCTTCAGGCGCATGCCGGCCGGAATCTTGTTGACCGACATCAGCGTATCGGCGTCGACGCCGATCTTCTCGGCGATCGCGGCCGGGCGCGCGCGCTCGCTGACCGTATAGGTGGTCCACGTCGACAATTGGCCGTTGTAGGCCTTCAGGCTCTTCTCGAACGCCGCCGCGTTGTCGAACGGCAGCAGGATCTGCGGCTCGGTCGCGCCGAGGATCACCGGCTTCGAGAACGACGGGTTCAGCGAGCGGAACTCGTCGAGCGGCAGGTTCGCGAGCTTCGCGGCCACCGCCACGTCGATGTCGCGCGACGTCGTGACCGTCACGAAATACGGGTGGTTCGGAATGTCAGGCAGCGCCAGGCCGAACTGCTGCGGATTCGCGATGATGTTCTTCACCGCCTGCAGCTTCGGCACGTAGTTGCGCGTCTCGTTCGGCATCCGCAGGCTCTGGTAGTCGGTCGGCAGGCCGGCTGCCTGGTTGCGCGCGATCGCGCGCTGCACGTTGCCCTCGCCCCAGTTGTAGGCCGCCAGCGCCAGATACCAGTCGCCGAACATGTCATGCAGGCGCGACAGGTAGTCGAGCGCGGCGCTCGTCGACGCGAGCACGTCGCGGCGCTCGTCCTGCCACATGTTGCGCTTCAGGTTGTACGTGCGGCCCGTGCCCGGCATGAACTGCCACATGCCGGCCGCCTTCGCGACCGACAGCGCCTGCGGGTTGTACGCGGATTCGATGAACGGCAGCAGCGCGAGCTCGGTCGGCATGTGGCGCGCCTCGAGTTCCTCGACGATGTGATACAGGTACTTCTGCGAGCGCTCGGTCATGCGCTGCACGTAATCGGGCCGCTGCGTGTACCACGTCGTCTGCATGTCGACGAGGTCGGTCTGCAGGTCGGGCATCTGGAAGCCGCGGCGAATGCGCGCCCACAGATCGGAATCTGCGCTGGTCAGGTCGCCGACGGATTGCTTGTCGACGTCGACAGTTTCTTTGGCAGTGGCTGATTTACGGAGGTAGGTGGACGTCGCCTGCGAATCGGCGGCGTTGTTGGCGACAGGGCCCTGGCTCGCACAAGCGGCGAGTAGCAGGACCATCAGCGCGCTCAATATAAGTCGCATGAAAATCTCGGCTTCCGACGGCTGGAAATTGCTGGCGATACTACGGAAGTGCGTGCTTCACGTCAATAAAAACACCGAAAACTCAGCGAAATCCTACATTTGGAGCAATTTTTACAGATGCCACCTGAGGTTTTGGAGTCCTCCGGAATGCCTCATCGGAAACGATTTTTCCACTCGCGCATCAGCGTGAATGCCGCCAGACGATCCGGCACCGTTTCGTGCAGCTCGGCCTCGAGCGTTGCATGGATCGCCGTGCTGTCCGCCCGCATGAACGGGTTGACGGCACGTTCGTGCGCGATCGTGGTGGGCAGCGTCGGCACGCCGCGCGCGCGCCGCGCCTGCGCGTCGTCGCGCCAGGCGGCGAGCGCCGTATTGCCCGGCTCGCACGCGAGCGCGAAACGGATGTTCGACAGCGTGTATTCGTGTGCACAATGCACGTGCGTGTCGCCGGGCAGCGCCGCGAGCGCGTCGAGCGACGCGAGCATCTGCGCGGGCGTGCCTTCGAACAGGCGGCCACAGCCGCACGAGAACAGCGTGTCGCCGCAGAACACGTGCGGGGTGGCCGCGCCTTGACCGGCCCGCTGGAAATACGCGATGTGGCCGCGCGTATGACCGGGCACGTCGAGCACGTCGAACGCAAGCGCCGGCGCATCGAGCGTCACGCGATCGCCGCCCGCGAGCGGCCGCGTGACCACGCCGATCGCCTCGGCCGCCGGGCCGTAAACAACGAGCGGCACATCGTCCGGTTGGCCATCGCGCAGTGCGGCGACACCGCCGACGTGGTCGGCGTGATGGTGCGTGAGTAAAATAGCGGTCAACCGCCAGCCGCGTTCGGCAAGAACACGGCGTACCGGCGCGGCTTCACCCGGATCGACGGCGATCGCATCGCGGCCGTCCGAGACGAGCCAGATATAGTTGTCTTCGAATGCCGGCACCGGCACGTATTCCAGCTCGTTCATGGGCGCGCAATCATCGTTATGTCCGATCCACAAATTATAGACTGGCCCGCCTGGACCGACTCGCCGCCCGGCCGCTACGTGCTGGGCTGGGAGCAGGCGCAGCTCGACCGGATCGTGTCCGACGTCTTCGGGTTTCACGCGCTCCAGCTCGGCCTGCCGCAGCTCGATGCGCTGCGCGAGAACCGCATGCCGTATCGCGGCCTCGTGCTCGATCCGGCGAGCGGCGCGAGCGCGCCCTACCAGTATCCGTGGGCGCGCGAGGCGCGCGCGCCCGAACATGCGCCGGCCGATCGCAGCACGACCTGGTGCGACCTGCTCGACCTGCCGTTCGAGTCGCAGAGCGTCGACCTGATCGTGATGCCGCACACGCTCGAATTCACGTCCGACCCTCACCGCCTGCTGCGCGAGGCCGAACGCGTGCTGATGCCGGAAGGCCAGCTCGTGATCACCGGCTTCAATTCGTTGAGCCTGTGGGGCATGCGACAATCGTTCGGGCGCATGGCGAACCGCCCGTTCGTGCCGGCCGCGCGCGACCAGATCGCGTTCATCCGGCTCAAGGACTGGATCAAGCTGCTCGGCTTCGATCTCGAGCGCGGCCGCTTCGGCTGCTACCGGCCGCCGCTCGTCACCGACAAATGGCTTGCCCGCTACGGCTTCATGGAAGCCGCCGGCGACCGCTGGTGGCCGATCTTCGGCGCCGTCTACATGGTCACGGCCGTCAAGCGCGTGCGCGGCATGCGCCTCGTCGGCCAGATCAGGATGAAGAAGCCCGTGCTCGCGCCGGGCCTGACGCCGGCGGCCACCCCGACCACCCATCAAGAACACCCATGACCACCGACACCATCGACATCTATACCGACGGCGCCTGCAAGGGCAACCCCGGCCCCGGCGGCTGGGGCGCACTGCTGCGCTACGGCGACCGCGAGAAGGAACTGTTCGGCGGCGAGCCCGACACGACCAACAACCGCATGGAACTGATGGGCGTGATCGCCGCGCTCGAAGCGCTGAAGCGGCCGTGCCGCGTGATCGTCCATACCGACTCGCAATACGTCCAGAAAGGCATCAGCGAGTGGATCCACGGCTGGAAGAAGAAAGGCTGGATCACCGCATCGAAAACCCCGGTGAAGAACGCCGACCTCTGGAAGCGGCTCGACGCGCTCGTCGCGCAGCACGAGGTCGAGTGGCGCTGGGTGAAGGGCCACGCGGGCCATCCCGAAAACGAACGCGCGGACGCGCTCGCGAATCGCGGCGTCGAATCGCTCGTGGCCTGAACGCAGGCCGCCCTACTGTCTTTCCCGATTTATCCGACATGCGCCAGATCATTCTCGATACCGAAACCACCGGCCTGAACCCCCGCACGGGCGACCGCCTGATCGAAATCGGCTGCGTCGAGCTGCTGAACCGGCGGCTCACCGGCAACAACCTGCACATCTACGTGAACCCCGAGCGCGACAGCGATCCGGGCGCACTGGCCGTGCACGGCCTCACGACCGAATTCCTGAGCGACAAGCCGAAGTTCGCGGAAGTCGCCGACCAGATCCGCGATTTCGTGAAGGATGCCGAGCTGATCATCCACAACGCGCCGTTCGACCTCGGGTTCCTCGATGCCGAATTCGCGCGGCTCGACCTGCCGCCGTTCACCGAGCATTGCGGCGGCGTGATCGACACGCTCGTGCAGGCCAAGCAGATGTTCCCGGGCAAGCGCAACTCGCTCGACGCGCTGTGCGACCGGTTCGGCATCAGCAACGCGCACCGTACGCTGCACGGCGCACTGCTCGACTCGGAGCTGCTCGCCGAGGTCTATCTCGCGATGACGCGCGGCCAGGACAGCCTCGTGATCGACATGCTCGACGACGCAGGCGCCGACGGCGGCGCGGCGAACGGCCAGCGCGTGTCGCTCGCGTCGCTCGACCTGCCGGTGCTCGCGGCGAGCGACAACGAACTCGCCGCCCACCAGACCCAGCTCGACGAGCTCGACAAATCGGTCAAGGGCACCTGCGTATGGCGCAAGTCCGCCGACGCGGACGCCGCCGAAGCCGCCTGACGCGACACCCCACCCGCCGCGCCGCGGCCGCGCTTACGCGCGCGGCTGCAGCGCGATGACGGCCATCCCGCCGAGCGCGAGCATCGCGCCCACTGCGTCCCAGCGGGTCAGCGCGACGCCATCGACCGCGCGCAGCCAGATCAGCGCCACCGCGATGTACATGCCGCCGTACGCCGCATACGTGCGTCCCGCCGCGCTCGGGTGCAGCGTCAGCAGCCATGCGAACAGCGCGAGCGACAGCGCGGCCGGCACCAGCAGCCACACGGGCCGCCCGCCCTTCAGCACGAGCCACGGCAGGTAGCAGCCGACGATTTCGGCCAGTGCGGTGACGGCAAACAGCGCCGCAATCTTCATCAGTTCGCTCATCCGGTTCCTCGTGGATTCGCCCGTCGCCGGGCGGGCCGCGCGACCCCGCCGCGCGCCGCCGATCATACCGGAGCCGCCCCCGCCGGAACGGCCGCCAGACCGGGGATTCCAGGCAATTTGCGCGATCGTCTGCCATCGTGCTATCATGTCGCCTGTTTCAACATTCAATCTCTGTCTATTCGATTTCGAAAGAAGTCCGTCCGTGCGTTGCGGGCCGGTGCTTCGACCGAAATTGCATCCACAGGAAAGCCCGCCCGACAGGCCCGCTTTTCTCGTTTCGTTGCCCCTCCGGGGCGCTTGCCGGAACGCCGGACCCCGTCCGCACCGGCATTCGCCGCTCGCATCACGCGGCCCATTCTTCATGAGCGCACCGTCGCGACGGCCCTTCGGGCCCGCGTCGAAGCAGTCCCTTACGGCCCCTTACCGCCCCATGTGCAGTAAGTGCTTAAAGGCTTGCCCCGACGCGCAGCACACGACATCGCGCTCGCCGGCAAACCGTGTCGGACGGCCCGCCCGTTCCGGCGCAGTCAAAGGAGTGCATGACCTTGACCGCAACACACGTCAGCCCGACCGCTGCTTCTTCCTCCAAGTCGTCCGGCGAGGCCCCGCTCGCCGCGGACGACATTACCGTCGTCGACCAGAGCCTGCTCAAGCGCGCCGTCAGCGCGATGGCCATCGGCAATGCGATGGAATGGTTCGACTTCGGCGTCTACAGCTACATCGCCGTCACGCTCGGCAAGGTGTTCTTCCCGTCGAGCAGCCCGTCCGCGCAGCTGCTCGCGACCTTCGGCACGTTCGCGGCCGCATTCCTCGTGCGTCCGCTCGGCGGCATGGTGTTCGGCCCGCTCGGCGACCGCATCGGCCGCCAGCGCGTGCTCGCCGCCACCATGATCATGATGGCCGTCGGCACCTTCGCGATCGGCCTGATCCCCAGCTACGCGTCCATCGGCATCATGGCGCCCGTGCTGCTGCTCGTCGCCCGCCTCGTGCAGGGCTTCTCGACCGGCGGCGAATACGGCGGCGCCGCGACCTTCATCGCCGAGTTCTCGACCGACAAGCGCCGCGGCTTCATGGGCAGCTTCCTCGAGTTCGGCACGCTGATCGGCTACGTGATGGGGGCCGGCGTCGTCGCGCTGCTCACCGCGTCGCTGTCGCAGGAAGCACTGCTGTCGTGGGGCTGGCGCGTGCCGTTCCTGATCGCGGGCCCGCTCGGCCTGATCGGCCTGTACATCCGGATGAAGCTCGAGGAAACGCCGGCGTTCAAGCGCCAGGCCGAAGAGCGCGAAGCGCAGGACAAGGCCGTGCCGAAGGCACGCTTTCGCGAAACGCTGCTGCACAACTGGCGCGCGCTGCTGCTCTGCGTCGGCCTCGTGCTGATCTTCAACGTGACCGACTACATGGTGCTGTCGTACCTGCCGAGCTTCATGTCGTCGACGCTGCACTTCGACGAGTCGCACAGCCTCGTGCTGGTGCTGATCGTGATGGTGCTGATGATGCCGCTGACGCTCGCCGCCGGCCGCCTGTCGGACAAGATCGGCCGCAAGCCCGTGATGCTGTCCGGCTGCGTCGGCCTGCTCTTGCTGTCGATCCCGTCGATGATGCTGATCCATGCGGGCACCACCGCATCGGTGTTCGGCGGCCTGCTGATCCTCGGCATGCTGCTGTCGTGCTTCACCGGCGTGATGCCGTCCGCGCTGCCGGCGCTGTTCCCGACCGAGATCCGCTACGGCGCGCTCGCGATCGGCTTCAACGTGTCCGTGTCGCTGTTCGGCGGCACGACGCCGCTGGTGACCGCGTGGCTCGTCGACGTGACCCACAACCTGATGATGCCCGCGTACTACATGATGGGCGCCGCCGCGATCGGCATCGTGTCGGTGCTCGCGCTGGCCGAGACCGCGCGCCAGCCGCTCAAGGGCTCGCCGCCGGCCGTCGCGACGCGCCGCGAGGCACACCAGCTGGTGCGCCAGCTGCGCGAGGACGACGACGCGGACGTCTACGGCGTCGTGCCGACCGCGCGCGCTTGAGCGTCACCCACGAAAAAGCCCCGGCACAAGCCGGGGCCCGATCGACTCCGCTCCGCCCGACCGGCTTGCCGCCGGCCGGGCATTTTTTCATCCGTGCAGCGGACGCGCGTTCATGCGTGCGCTTCGCCGTGGCGGGAGAAGATCAGCGCGCGCGAGCGCGACACCGCAGCCTGCGCGCCACGCGCGGCGACGATCAGGCCGACCTGGCCGAGATTGAAATCGCGCTCGACCATCAGCTGCGTCAGCGCGGCAAGCGGCAACACGACGGACGGGTGGTACAGGCTCGATTCGATCAGGGCTCTCATCATCGGCTCCATCAGGCAATGCATATTCGATGGAGTGGATTCTAGGGATGGGCCGCATCCGGATAAACCGCACGAATGCGAAGTCACTTGTTGGCGGCGGTGAACAATCGGCCGCCCCTTGATCCGACAGGGCCGAGCGGGTGGCGTGGGGCAGTTCGGGAACGTAAAGCGGAAGGACGCGACGTGGTTTTGCGGACGCTGCGGCGACCGGGGAGAGAACAGGCGGCCGGGCGGTGGTCGAGGACGGACGGGTCGATCCGTGCCGACGCGGGTCGCGACGAGACCACGCGCCGGTCGCGCCGCCCCGCCCTCGCCCCGTGCCGACGCGATCGAAGCCGGGCTCAGTCGAGCGGCGTCTCGACAAACGCCGGCAGCGCTTCCGCGCGCACCGAGTGCGCGGCGAGCGCCGGATAACGGGCCGGGTCGATCCGCGCGAGCGCCGGGTATTCGGCGGTCATGAATTGCGTGAAACGCCATGCGACGGCGACGGTCACGTCGGACTGCAACAGGCGCGCGCCGCCGAGCCAGCCGTTCGCGGCCGCGACGAGCGGCTCGAGTGCGCCATACGCAGCCTCGAGCTGGCTCAGCACGCGCTCGAGCCACGGCGCGTGCTGCTTGTCGGCCGGGCGCAGCGACTGCTCGTACACGACCTGCACCGTCTTCTCGGCCGCCGCCAGCGCGAAGCCGACCGGCACGAGCGCGCGCAGCCGCGCATCGACGGCGTCGGGCAGCAGGCGCCGCTCCGGCGCGACGCGATGGTCGAGGTAGTCGACGATCAGCGACGAATCGATCAGCGTCGTGCCGTCGTCGGTCACGAGCGTCGGCGCCTTCACGACCGGATTGAAGGTCCGGAACCGGTCGAAGTGGCGGAACACCGAGACGGACTCGTGTTCGAACGGCAGGTCGAGCAGCTTCGCCGAAATGGCGACACGGCGCACGAACGGGGAATCCAGCATGCCGATCAGCTTCATCGCAAACGCTCCGCGTGAGGGAATGGGACCGACGACTGTAGCAGCGCCGTGCGTCGCCGCCTAGCGCGACGCGCACCTGATGCACGTCATCCGGTCACGTATCCGACACCCGCTGCGCGGCCAGAATGACCATAATGCAGATTCACGCCCCTTCCGCCCCAAGGTTTGCCATGTGGTATGCCGTCGTCGAGCAGCAGCGGGAATGGATGCGCGCCTGGCGCGAGGCGACGCGTCACGCGTTCGACGTGTGGCCCGCGGCGACGCTGCCGCACGCCGCGTCGTCGTGCTATGACGACCTCTTCGAGCCGCTGCTCGGGCCGGCCGTCGGGCCGCCGCGCTTCGAGATCCGGCGGCCGGCCGTCGACGAGCGGATCATCGCGCGCACGCCGTTCTGCCAGCTGCGGCGCTTCGCGCGCGACGATGCGCGGCGCACGGTGCTGCTGTGCGCGCCGCTCGCGGGGCATGCGGCCGTGATGATGCGGGAGACCGTCGAGGCGCTGCTCGCCGACGGCGACGTCTGCGTGACCGACTGGGTCAATGCGCGCGACGTCCCGCTCGCGTCGGGCCGCTTCGGGCTCGACGAATACGTGGCGACGCTCGACGGCTTCGTCGACGCGCTCGCACGCGACGACCGGCCGCTGCACGTCGTCGCGGTATGCCAGGCCACCGTACCCGCGCTCGGCGCGCTCGCGCTGCGCGCGGCGCGCGGCCTCGCAGCGCCCGCGAGCGTCACGCTGATCGGCGGGCCGCTCGACGCGCGTGTCAATCCGAGCACGCTCGGCACCACGGCCGCGTCCCGGTCGCTCGCGTGGTGCCGCCGCCACCTGATCGACATCGTGCCGCCCCACTTCCCCGGCCATGGCCGCCATGTGTTCCCGACCTATCTTCAGCAAGGCGAGATCGCGCTGCTGTTTCCGCAGCGGTTCCTGACGCTGATCGAGGACTACGCGCGCGCCGCGTCGCACTTCGATGTGACGGCACTGACGGACGCGCGGCGCGCGCTGCGCGAATACACGGCGCTGCTCGACATGCCGGCCGAATACTTCCTGGATACCGTCGATGTCGTGTTCCAGCGGATGTGCCTCGCGAACGGCACGTGGGAGGTCGGCGGCCGGCGCGTCGAGCCGGCCGCGCTGCGCGGTGTCGTACTGCTGACGGTCGAAGGCGGTTGCGACGCCGTCACCGGCGCCGGCCAGACGCATGCGGCACTCGACATGTGCCGCGGCCTCGCGGCCAGCGAGCGTCATCGTCTCGATATCGACGATTGCGATCACTACGGGCTGTTCACCGGCGACCGCTGGCGCGGCGACGTCCATCCGGCGCTGCAGCGCGTGTTCGCGCAGGCCGAAGCCGAACGCCCGGGATCGCGCCGGCGCCGGATCAGGCGGACGTAATGCCGTCGTCCCACGCGCGCGCCGCCTCGAGCAGCGCGCGCACCTCGTCGTCCCCGGTCTGGTCGAAACGCGCGTAGAACTGGCTGATCCCGAAGAACCCCTGCGGCTGCAACTCCGTGACGAACACGTCGGCCAGATCGTCGAGGGCATGCTCGGCATCGGCCGGCGCGACCGGTACGGCAACCACGACGCGCGCGGGATGGCGCTCGCGCAGCGCCTGCAGCGCGACGCGCATCGACGCGCCGGTTGCGACGCCGTCGTCGACGACGATCACGATACGGCCGTCGACCGGCAGCGGCGGCCGCGCACCGCGATACAGCGCGTCGCGCCGCCGCAGCTCGGCGGTCTCGCGCGCGATCACGTCGGCCACTTGCGCATCGGTCACGCCCATCGCGCGGATCGCCGAATGCTGCAGGTGGATCGCCCCGCCGGTCGCGATCGCGCCGATCGCGAATTCGGGATCGAACGGCATGCCGAGCTTGCGCACGACCAGCACGTCGAGCGGTGCACGCAGCGCCTGCGCGACCGGGAATGCCACCGGCACGCCGCCGCGCGGCAGCGCGAGCACGACGACGTCGCGCCGCCCCGCATAGTCGCGCAGCGCGTGCGCAAGCCGGCGACCCGCGTCGGCGCGATCGGCAAAACACTCGGTCACGATCGGCTCCCTGCCGTTGCACCGGATGCGCGACCATCGCGCCGGCGCCTGTCCAACGAGCATGGTTCATCGGGCGCGCCGATGCAAGCGGGGTCATACCGGCGCGGGCGGCATGCGAATTGCGGTGAGAAAGGGATGAGCGGGGTTCGCTCGCGCGGCCCGGGCGGACCGCCGGTCGGCGGTCAGAGCCCGCCGGCCTGCCGGTACAACCGCCAGAACGACTGTGCGTACGACTGCGCAAGCTCCGGCGCGCGCTGGAACACGTTCACCGTTTCCGCGTGCGCGGCCGCGCCGTCGGACAGCGTCGTCAGGGCGACGCTGTCGTCGACGATCACGAAGCGCGGCGCCGGATCGCCGTGCCGCGAGTCGATCGCGACATCGATGCCGGCCGATTTCAGATAGCCCGCGCCGCTGTACTTGCCGGCACGCGACGAACGCACCAGCACGACCCGCACTTCGATCCCGCGCGCGCGCGCCGCACGCAGCGCCGCCGCGACCGCGGGCGGCACGTACGCGTAGCCCGCCAGCAGCACGCGGCGCTGTGCTTGCCCGATCAGGTCGACCGTCGCGTCGGCCGCCGCATTGTCATACGAAAAGTACGTGCCGACCGAGGCGGCGTCGGACGGAATCGGGCTGGCGTGGGCGGTCGCCGCGCAGCCGAGCGCGGCGAGGAGGAAGGCGGCTGGTCTCATGGCGGGCGCCATTGTAGCGACGCCAATTCGCGTGGCAAGCGCCTGCTGAAACGGTGCTGCGCCGGCGCAACACCCGCTGCGGAACGGCCATCGGACGGGCCGGTTCCCGAATCGATTTCGCCGCGTTGCCGGACCGCTTGCGCGCCGCCGGTCAGCCGGCCGCGACGCGCGCGAGCCAGCTCGCGATGCCGTCGACCGAACGGAAATCCGCGACGCTGCGCGCCGGCAGCGCCGGATACGCGCCGCTCGCCATCTCGGCCAGCGCCCGGCCCGGGCCGAGTTCGAGGAACGCGGTCGCGCCGGCCTCGACGCACGCGGCCAGGCAGGCCGCCCACTCGACCGGCTCCGCGATCTGCCGCGCGAGCTTGTCGAGCCCCGCCTCGACATCAAGCACCGACGCGCCGTCGATCCCCGAAAACAGTCGCGTGCCGGGCAGCGGCCGGCGCACGTTCACGGCGGCCAGCGACGCGCGAAACGCGGGCACCGCCGACGCGAGCCGGCGCGTGTGCGACGCGATCCGCACGCACACGGGCGCGACGCGCAGTGCGCCGTCGCGTGCCGCGTCGCCGGCCACCGCGGCGACGTCGGCCTGCCGCCCTGCCACCACGAATGCGTCGCCGGGATTGACGATCGCGATCGCCGCGTCGCGGCCATCGCACAGCTGCGCGAGTTGCGCGCGCGTCAGCCCGCGCACGAACGCCATTCGCTCAGCGCCGCCGCTCGCGGCGTCCATTGCGCGCGCGCGCGCATCGGCGAGATCCAGCGCATCGTACGGGTCGATCATCCCCGCGACGCTCCACGACGCGACTTCGCCGACGCTGTATCCCGCGACACAGCGACGCCGCGGCCACACCGCCTCGAGCAGCGCGGTCGCCGCGAGCGCCTGCACCGTGCAGAGGATCTGCGCGGCGCGGTTCTCGCGCAGCGCGTCCGGTTCGGCGTGCCGCACCCAGTCGCGCGGATCGTCGCCGAGCAGCCGGCCCGCGTGCGCGAACAGCGCGTCGGCCTGCGGCACCGCGCCGGTCAGTTCGAACATGTCCGCGCGCTGTGCGCCTTGCCCCGAACACAGGATCGCCAGCGTCATCGCCTCACCTCGTCCGCTTCGTCCGCTTCGAGCGCATCGACGAACACGCTCATTGCCAGCAGGTCGGCCGCGCCGCCCGGGCTCAGCCGGCGTGCAACGAACGCGCGGTGTGCGGCGGCCGCACGCAAGCGCCAGTCGCGGGCGCGTATGCCGCCGCGAGCGACGAATGCGCGCGCCGTGGCGCGCGCGAAATCGAGGCCGGCCTGCCCGCCTCGATGCAGCAGATTCGTATCGTCGAGCACGGCGATCAGCGCAAAGCACGCGTCGACACGCACGCCTTCCGGGTCGTCCGGGACGCTGCGCCGCGCACGGCGCAATGCCGGCAACCCGACGCCGTACACGGTCGTGAACCCGTCGGCCGCCTCGCGACGCGCGCCGCCGACGCCGTAGCGGCGGCTCGCACGCTCGCCGTGACTGTCGGGCAGCCGCGGGCCGCCGAGAATCTCGGTACCCCAGCGCCGCGCGACGAACGCACCGAGCGTCATCGTGCGAGCAGCCGTGCCGGGCACCGTGCGACGGCCGGCGGCCGCGCACAGCAGCCCGAGCCCGAAGATCGCGCCGCGATGCGTGTTGACGCCGCCGGTCGCGGCGAGCATCGCGTGTTCCGCACGCAGCCCGATCTTGCGCAGCACGGCCATGTCCGCGTCGCGTGCGCCGGCGTCGGCGAGCTCCGCGAAGTACGGCCGCAACACGGCCGCGCTGCGCGCGAACGTCGCGGCGTCCATGTCCGTATGACTGCCCGTGTCGACGTGACTCACGAGCCCCGGTTTCGGATACGTCTCGATTTCGAGCACGAGGCTGCGCTCGGCGAGCTCGGCGATGCGCTCGGCGTCGGACGGCGCCGGTGCGCGGCGGGCGGCCCATGCGCTCATCGCATGCCTCCCGTGAATGCGTCGGCAGACATCAATTCGACAGCGATCGCCGTCTTGACCGCGACTTCAGGCAGCCGCGCATGCAGTTCGCGCCAGTTCACGCCCGCGCCGTCGTCGCGCAGCAGTTCGCCGTCGATGCGCATCGGCGCACGCGCGTCGAGCGCCGCCAGGCCGTCGAGCAGCGCGGCGAGCGATGCGGCGGCCGGCAGCGGAAACACGATGTCGAGATCGGAAGACGCGCTCAGGTAGCGCTCGCCCGTGAGCGCCTGCCATGCAAGGCTGCCGAACACGCGACCCGGCACGCCGCAGCGCGCGCCGAGCGCATCCAGCTCGCGCAACGTCGCGTGCCATGCGTCGGGGGCGACGGCGAGCACGTCGGCCAACGCGGGCAGCGGGCCGATCGACTCCACCATGTCGGCGGCGACGTTCAGTGCAATGCGCCGCTTGCCCGCGGAGGGCGGCAGCGGCAGGCCGAGCGGGATGCGCCCCGCATCGGCCTCGTCGGGCGATGCGCGGCGCACGATCAGCGGCCAGCCGTGCGCGGCCCACGCCCGCACGAGCGGATCGGCCGCCAGCGCGGGATCCCGCGCGCATGCCGCGCCCCACCCTGCCGCCGTCAGCGTGACGAGCGTGTGGCGGCGCGGCGGCGTGTCAGCGTGCTGCACGCGCGAGTGCCTCGACGCGTCGCGCGACGTCGGCCGCGACCGGCCGGCCGCGCGCCGCACGGCCATCGCCGCGATCGGCCGGTCTGCCGAGCCATTCGCCGACCTGCGCGTCGAGCGCGCGGGACGGGTCGAGCACGGCGTCGACGGCGCCCATCTTCACGAGATTGTCGAGCCCCGGCGCGAACACCGGCGTCGAGCGCGCCATCTCCTTCAGCACGTCGATCGGCAGCTTCGTCACGCGCGACATCGACGGCAGGTCCATCACCTCCGGCTCGGCGCCCGGCACCGCGAGCAGCGTGCGCGTCGCGAGCGCGGTCGCGATGAACGCACCGGCGGCCGTATGGCCGTACAGCACGCCGATCGTCCGGTGCCCGGCGAGCTCCGCGTGCATCAGGCATTTCGCGAGATGCGACAAGCCTTCGTTCAGGCCGAGCAGTTCGTCGCGCTTGCTCATCCGCTGGCTGTCGCTGTCGACGAGCACGAGAATCGGCGTGTCGCCGCCGCGCTCGATCGTGTCGAGCACGTGCGACGCGAGCGTCACGGCTTCGTCGATGCCGAACGGCAAGCGGTCGGCGACGCCGATCACGTCGACGCGCGTGCCGGCCAGGTCAGCCCGGCCCTTCAGCAGGCCGCCGGTTCGCGCGATCGAATGGCCTTTCGGAAACAGCGAAGTCAGTACTTCATCGAGCGTCATGCTGGAACTCCTGCAGTTGGTCGGCGAGCTTCGCGAATGCGTCGTCGGGCATGCCGGGGATCGCTTCCGGCGTGTCCGCGCCGAGCGTGCGCCACACGTCGAGCGCGTCCTTGCATGCGCCGAACCGTTCGACGCGCGCTTCGAGACGCGTCTGCTCCGCACGCAGCATCGCCGCATCGAAGCGCGGCGCACGGCCGAGCAGCTCGAGCGCGGCTGCACGAAACGCGTCCGGCGTATCGGCCACATAGCGGTCCGCGCCGCCGATCAGCCGCCGATGCTTGCCGCCCATCGTGCGCCAGATCAGCGCGCGATCCTTCGCGTCGAACTCCTCGACGCCGCGATTGGTCTCGATCACTTCGGGACCCGACACGCTGATGCGCCCCTGCTCGGACACCGCGAGCGCCGAGCAGCACGCGGCGAGCAGCCCGCCGCCGCCGTAGCACCCCGCGCGCCCGCCGATCAGCCCGATCACCGGCACGCCGGCCGCACGCGCGTCGACGAGCGCGCGCATGATCTCGGCGATCGCGAGTTCGCCCGCGTTCGCTTCCTGCAGCCGCACGCCGCCCGTATCGAACAGGATCAGCACCGGCGTGCCGGGTTCGCGCGCCGCACGCAGCAGCCCCGTGAGCTTCGCGCCGTGCACTTCGCCGAACGCGCCGCCCATGAAGCGGCCTTCCTGTGCGGCGACGAACACCGGCTTGCCGTCGAGCCGGCCGTGGCCGACCACCATCCCGTCGTCGAACTGCTGCGGCAGGTCGAACAGCGGCAGGTGCGGGCTCGTCACGCGCTCGCCCGGCCCGAGAAATTCCGTGAAGCTGCCCGCGTCGAGCAGCCCGTCGACGCGCTGGCGCGCCGACGCTTCGTACCAGCTCGCGCCGTTCGCGACGAACGCGGGTGCGTCATGCATCACGTCGTTCATCATGCGTCCCCCTCGATCGCGCGCACGGCCTGCGCGAGCCGCAGCGACACCATGTCGGGCCGCGCGCCGCCGTCGTTGATCGACAGCTTCAGGCCGCCCGGCGCGCGCCGTTCGACGAAGTCCGACACGACCGCCTGCCACACCGCGCCGAAACCGATCGCCGCGGTGCGGATGTCGATCTCGCATGCATTGCCCGGCAGCACGCGCTCGACGAGCACCTCGAGATTGCCGGACGCGACCACGCCGACGAGCGCCGTGGCCCGTTCGCCCTGCGCGCGTTCGCGCGCGGTGAAGCGATAGTTCAACTGTTCCATGCCCTCTTCCTCACCAGTTGCGGAACCGGGCCGGCGGCGCATACAGGCCACCCGACCAGTGCACGAGATCCTTGATCGAGCGCGCGGCGAGCCAGCGGCGGTCGGCGTCGAGCGGATCGATGCCGAGATCCTCCGGGCGGCGGATCACGCCGCGCTCGCGCAGCCGCTCGACCATCCTGCGGTCGCGGCCGCGGCCGATTTCCGTATAGCCGGCCACGCCCCGGATCGCGTGCTCACGCTCGTCCTTGTCGCGGCACATCAGCAGGTTCGCGATCCCTTCCTCGGTGACGATGTGCGTGACGTCGTCGCCGTAGACCATGATCGGCGCGAGGTCGAGCTGCAGCTTGTCGGCGAGCTTCAGCGCGTCGAGCTTCTCGACGAACATCGGCACGTTCTTGTCGCCGAACGTCTCGCCGATCTGCACGACCAGCTTGCGGCCGCGCCTGAGCGCCGCCGGCGTGTCGGGGTCGGCTTCCGCACCGGCCTTCAGCCACGGCTCGCTCGGGTGGCGCCGGCCGCGCGCATCGCTGCCCATGTTCGGCGCGCCGCCGAAACCGGCGATCCGCTCGGCGGTAACCGTGGACGAATGGCCCGACAGGTCGATCTGCAGCGTCGAGCCGATGAACATGTCGCACGCATAGAGGCCGGCGGTCTGGCAGAACGCGCGGTTCGAGCGCAGCGACCCGTCGGAGCCCGTGAACCACACGTCGGAGCGCGCGCGGATATAGTCGTCCATCCCGACTTCGGAACCGAAGCAGTGGATCTGCTCGACCCAGCCCGATTCGATCGCGGGGATCAGCGTCGGGTGCGGATTGAGCGCCCAGTGCGTGCAGACCTTGCCCTTCAGCCCGAGCTTCGCGCCGTAGGTCGGCAGGAGCAGCTCGATCGCGGCCGTGTTGAAGCCGATCCCGTGGTTCAGGCGCTTGATCCCGTACGGTTCGTAGATGCCCTTGATCGCGAGCATCGCGGTCAGGATCTGCGTCTCGGTGATCGCGGCCGGGTCGCGCGTGAACAGCGGCTCGACGTAGAACGGCCGGCCGGCCTCGACGACGAAATGCACGCGGTCGCCGGGAATGTCGACGCGCGGCACCTTGTCGACGATGCGGTCGACCTGCGCGATCACGATGCCGTCCTTGAATGCGGTGGCTTCGACGACGGTCGGCGTGTCTTCCGTGTTCGGGCCGGTGTACAGGTTGCCGTCGGCGTCCGCGCTGACCGCGGCGATCAGCGCGACCTGCGGCGTGAGGTCGATGAAGTAGCGTGCGAACAGCTCGAGATACGTGTGCACCGCGCCGAGCGCGATCTTGCCGCCGAACAGCAGCTTCGCGATCCGCTGCGACTGCGGGCCCGAATACGCGAAGTCGAGACGCTTCGCGATCCCGCGCTCGAACACGTCGAGATGCTCGGGCAGCACGACGCCCGACTGCACCATGTGCAGGTCGTGGATCTTCGCGCTGTCGACGTCGGCGAGCGCCGTCGCGAGCAGGTCGGCCTGCTTCTGGTTGTCGCCTTCGAGGCAAACGCGGTCGCCGGGCCGCAGCACCGCTTCGAGCAACGCGACGGTGTCGCGCGCATCGACCCGCTTGCCGCGAGCGAAGGCCGCGCCGGCCGCGAGGCGTGCATCGCGCGCCTGCCGCGCGTGATTCCATCCCGTCATGAACAGTTCTCCCGCTTCGATGGTTCAGCGGCATTCTAAGCCGGGCGCCGCCGCCGATTGATGATGTTGACGCATGCGACTCAGAGGACGCCGCGATGGATGCGGCCCGCCGGGGCCCGCGCGCACCGGCTGCGCGCGCTGGGCCCCCGCGGGCCGCCCGACACGCAGGCGGCGGCTATGCGCCGACCAGCGCGCGCGTCGCGAAGAACAGCACCGACGGGCCGAGCAGGCAGCCGACGCCGGTATGGAACGTCGCGACCAGCGCGCCGTACGGCACGAGCCGGCGGTCGGTCGCGGCGAGGCCCGCGCTCACGCCGCTCACGGTGCCGGCGAGGCCGCCGAAGATCATCGCGGAGCGCGGGGTCTTGAGGCCCATGAAGTTGGCCGCGACCGGCGTGCCGACCATCACGATGATCGCCTTCACGAGCCCCGTCGCGATGCTGAGCGCGATCACGTCGGAGCTCGCACCGATCGCCGCGCCCGTGACGGGCCCGACGATGTAGGTGACGGCGCCCGCGCCGATGGTCGTCATGCTGACCGCATCGGTATAGCCGAACGCGCGTGCGACGCATGCGCCGACGATGAACGGCAGCACGGTGCCGAGCAGCAGCGACACGACGCCGACGAGGCCGGCCTTGCGCGCCTCGGTCGGCTGCACTTCGAACGCGGTCGCGACGATCGCGAAATCGCGCAGCATCGCGCCGCCCATCAGGCCGACGCCGGCGAACAGCGGCACGTCGGCGATCCCCTTCTGGCCGCCGGTGAACGCGCCGCCGACATACGCGAGCACAAGACCGATCACGATCGCGATCGCGGAGCCGTGTACGCGGCCGAATGTGAGCTTGCGCGACGCGATCGACGACAGCCACATGATCAGGCCGACCAGCGCGAACGACGCAACGAGCCCGTTATGGGCGACGGTTTTTTCGAGCATCTGCAGCATGGCGGTCTCCTTCACTGTTCGTCGAGTGCCGGCACGCCCGCGAAGGCCGTGTCGTCGCGCCCCATGCGCACGAGTACCGCAATGCAGCATGCGCAGATCGCGACCGCGCCGACGGCTGCGAGCAGGGCGACCGGCCCGCCCTTCAGCGCGGCGACGACGTTCTGGTTCGCGGCCATCGCGACGACGACCGGGATGTACATCGCGCCCCAGAAACCGACGCCCGCCTCGGTCTCCTTCGGCAGCCAGCCGCACCGGTGCAGCCACAGGCGCAGGCAGATCAGCAGCAGCATCGCGATGCCGACGCCGCCGACGTTGGTCTTCACGCCGATCGCGGCGCCCAGCAGGTCGCCGAGGAACAGTCCGGCCAGATGGCAGAACGCCAGCAGCGCGGTTCCGTAGATGATCATGAGTCGTCTCCAGTCTCTTCGTGACGGGCGCCTGACACCTGCGGGAGCCGGGCCCGCACGCCGATCCCGTGCGGACTGCCTGTCTCCTGCGGCGGTGCGCCGCGGCCCGGCGGCTCGTCGTGCGAGCGCGTTCTCGGGGGTCGATGGGATGATGCGGTTTCGGGCCGGACGCCGGATGGCTTAGACTGACCGATACAGCCGGCGGCGCGACACGGGCTACGCGTCCGGTGCGGCCCGCTTGCATGGGCCGCACCAGGGCGTGATCCGATACTAGCGCCGCAAAATCCGGCCATTTATGAAGTTGTCGAAACCGATTCAGTGGATTTAGCAATGCGTCCGTTACCGCCCGAGCTGCTGCGCAGCTTCGTCGCCGTCGCCCAGTCCGGCAGTTTCACCGCCGCGTCCGAGCGCGTGAGCCTGTCGCAGTCGACCGTCAGCCAGCACATCCGCCGCCTCGAGGAGCTGCTCGACCGGCCGCTGTTCGAGCGCGACACGCGCAACGTGCACCTGTCGCAGCACGGCGACGCGCTGTTCCGCTACGCGGTGCGCATCCTCGAACTGATGGACGAGGCCGTCACGTCGGTGTGCGGCCCGCCGCTGTCGGGCAAGGTGCGGCTCGCGATGTCGGAGGATTTCGCGTCCGCGCACCTGACGGCCGCGCTCGCGAGCTTCGTGCAGCGCAATCCGGACGTCGAGCTCGCGATCTCGACGGGGCTGTCGGGCGACCTGTTCGATGCGCTCGACGAAGGCCGCCACGATCTCGTGTTCGCCAAGCGCGTCGCGGGCAGCCGGCGCGGCCGCGTGATCCGCAGCGAACCGCTGTACTGGTGCACCGGCCCCGATTCGCGGATCACCGGTCACGAGGCCGTGCTGCCGCTCGCGATGCATCCGGAGCCGAGCGTGTCGCGCCGCCGCGTGCTCGAGTCGCTGGAGGCGGTGGGCCGCCCTTACCGGATCGCCGTCGTGAGCAGCAGCATCGCGGTGCTGCGCGCGGCCGCGAGCGCGGGGCTCGGCGTCAGCGCGTTCGCGGGCTACGTGATTCCGGCCGGGCTCGCGCGGCTCGACGCGGGACTGCCCGAACTCGGCGAACTCGAATACGTGATCGACCGGCCGGCGGCCGCTTCGCGCTCGACACTCGCGCTCGAAGCAACGCTGATCACGGCGGCGGCCGAACTGTAACGATCGTCTTCCATCGCGCATCACGCCGACGCCGCCCCGCCGCGGCGTTCGCGCGCAACTGACGGTCTTGCCCGGAACGCGTCAGCGTCCGCGCAGTACCCGCTCGCGACAATGGGACCCATCGGAACGCACGGCAGTGTGCCGCGCGTCCGCTGTCCCGTCCCCTTGATCGGAGCACACCATGAACGTCTTGCGATTCGCCGTCGCGACCGCCGCAGCCGCGCTGCTGTCCCCCGCCTTTGCGCAAACCGATGCCGCGGCGCCCGCACCGGGCCTGACGCGCGCGGAAGTCGTCGCCCAGTTGAAGCAGGCCTATCTCGACGGCGAACTGCCGACCAACGACGGCAACTATCCGCCGAATGCCGCGACGCGCGCACGCAACCGGGAACTGGTGCAGGCCGTGCAGCCCGCGTGGCTCGCGCAGACGCCACAGGCACCGCAAACGGCCACCCAGCAATAACCCTTTACGGCCCGGCCGAAACGCGCGGCGCGGACGCGCTCAGGGCAGGAAGCTGCGGCGCCGCGCGTCGATCAGCTCGACGAGCAGCCGGTCGCGCTCGGCCTCCAGTTCCTGCATCGAGCGCGCGCCCTGGATCGCGCGCAGTTCGTCGTTCAGCTTGCGATCGACGGCCGGATCGAACGACGGCGTGCCGAGGTCGTCCCACCACGTCGTGATCGGCCCCGACAGGTGTTCGAGGAAGTGCGCGATCCCGCCCGCGCCGCCGCCGAGGTGATAGGTCAGGCACTGCCCCATCAGCCCCCAGCGCAAACCCGGGCCCCACGCGACCGCCTTGTCCGCATCGGCGACGCTCACCACGCCTTCCCCCACGAGGTGATACACCTCGCGAAACAGCGCCGCCGCGAGCCGGTTCGCGACGTGGCCGGTCATTTCCTTGTTGAGCACGATCGTCTGCTTGCCGAGTGCGTCGTAGAAATCCTTCACGCGCGCGATCACGCCCGGGTCGGTCGCGTCGCCGCCGACCAGCTCGACGAGCGGAATCAGGTGCGGCGGGTTGAACGGATGCGCGATCAGGCAGCGTTCCGGATGCCGGTCGCACGCGGTCTGGATCTCGGACATCTTCAGGCCCGAGGAGCTCGACGCGATCGGCACGCGCGCGGGCAACACGTCGTCCATCTGCCGGTACAGCGCACGCTTCAGGTCGAGCCGCTCGGGACCGTTTTCCTGCACGAAATCGACGCCGTCGAGCGCGCGCACGAGATCCGCGTCGAACGACAGCCGCGCGGAAAATTCGGCGGCCCGCTCGCCAAGGAACGCAGCGAGCGCGTCGCGCAGCCGCGCGTCGGCCTGCGGCGCGGGATCGGTCGCGACGACGTCGAAGCCCTTCGACAGATAGAAAGCCGCCCAGCTCGCGCCGATCACGCCGGCCCCGACGATCGCGATGCGTTGAATGTCCATGTCCGTCCCGTCTCCGTGGTCTGTGGATAGCGCGACGATTGTCGCATCGATTCACTTCGTCTCGCGTTGATGCAGGTTGCGATGTCCCTCTTGAAGACAAAGCCCCGCCAGGCATGACACCTGGCGGGGCTTTGTTCAACGTGCGGCGCGGCGCGGTACGCGCGCGCCGTCGCACTCAATCGAAATCGAACAGGTCGAACACCGATTTCTTGCGACGCTGGCCTTCGTGTCGATAACGGTCGTCGTGTGAGCGCCCGTCGCGCCCCCAGCCATCGTCACGCCCGCGCTGCGCCTGCGCATCGTGCCGCGGCGGCGGCGCGTCGCGGCGTGCCGGCACATCGCCGGTTTCGCGTGCGATCAGCTTGTCGAGCTCGCCGCGATCGAGCCAGACGCCGCGGCACGTCGGACAGTAGTCGATCTCGATCGACTGGCGCTCGGCCATCAGCAGGTCGGGGGTCTTGCATACAGGACATTTCATCACGCTTCTCCTTGCATTGAGAATTCCGGATCGAGGGCAGGACGCGGCCCGCCCGCTTGCTCAGCGACCTTCGACCCGCGCCGCGCGCCTCGCCTTCGCACGCCGCGCCAGCATGTTCATGCCCTCGACGAACGCCGAGAACGCCATCGCCGCGTAGATATAACCCTTCGGCACGTGTGAGCCGAAGCCCTCCGCGATCAGCGTCATGCCGATCACGACGAGGAACGACAGCGCGAGCATCACGATCGTCGGGTTGCGATCGATGAAGCGTGCGAGCGGCTGCGCGGCGAACAGCATCACGCTCACCGCGACGATCACCGCGACGAACATGATCGGGACGTGCTCGGTCATGCCGATCGCGGTCACGATGCTGTCGATCGAGAACACGATGTCGAGCATCACGATCTGGCCGATCGCGGCCCACACCGTCAGGCCGGCCGCGCCGCCCGACACGCCCGCACCGTCGCCGTCATGCGACACGTGATGATGGATCTCGGTGGTCGCCTTCCACACCAGGAACAGGCCGCCCGACAGCAGGATCATGTCGCGCCACGAGAACGCGTGATCGAACAGCGTGAACACGGGTTCGGTGAGGCTTGCGATCCACGCGACGCTGCCGAGCAGCGCGAGGCGCATCACGAGCGCGAGCGCGATGCCGAGGCGCTGCGTGCGGGCGCGCTGCGCCTCGGGCAGCTTGTTGCTGAGGATCGAGATGAAGATCAGGTTGTCGATGCCGAGCACGACTTCCATCACGACGAGCGTCAGGAGCGCGGCCCAGACGGCGGGGTCGGCGGCAAGCGTCAGCAGGTAGTCCATGAAAAGGGCCGATTCGAATGGGGAAAGCCTGATGATAGGCGCCCCACGACTTCGAGAAAATCAGAGAGAATCTGATCTTTGGTTCGGTTTTTCCGAAATATTGATCCGATGCTGAATTTTCGACATCTGTACTATTTCTGGGTCGTCGTGAAGGAAGGCGGCTTCGCGCGCGCCGCCGAGCGGCTCGACATGGCCGTGCAGACGATCAGCGCGCAGGTGCGCGAACTGGAGAAGTCGCTCGGCCACCAGTTGCTGCGCCCGGCCGGGCGCGGCGTCGCGATGACCGATGCCGGCCAGGCCGCGTATGCGCGCGCGGAGGTCATCTTCGAGATGGGCCGGCTGATCCCCGACGAAGTGCGCGCGGCGGCCAGCCAGCCGACCGTGCGGCTCGCGGTCGGCCTCGCGGACGGGATTTCCAAGCTCGCCGCGCATGCGATCCTCGCGCCGGTGCTCGACACGCCCACGCTGCGGCTGTTGTGCCATGACGGCGAGCACGACACGCTGCTCGCGGAACTGGCGCTGCATCACCTCGATCTCGTGCTGGCCGGCCAGGGCGCGCCGTCGGGGTCGAATCTGCGCGTGACGAGCGAGCGGCTCGTCGCGTCGCCGGTCGACTGGTACGGGCCCGCGGCACTCGTCACGCCGGCGGCGCGGCAGCGCTTCCCGCACTGCCTCGCCGAGCTGCCGGTGCTGCTGCCGACCGCCCATTCGGCGCTGCGCGCACGCCTCGACCTCTGGCTGGAGCGGGAGCGGGTCGTGCCGCGCGTGGCCGGGGAATTCGAGGACAGCGCACTGATGGCCGTGTTCGCGGCACGCGGCCTCGGCGTGTTCCCGCTCAGCGAACTCGGCGCGAACGACGCGTCGCTGCTGCGCGGGCTGCGCCGGCTCGGCCGCGCCGGCGACGTGACCGAGGAGATCCACGCGATCCGCTCGCGGCGCGGCGAACACCATCCGCTGGCGTCGCAACTGTTCGCCGCCGCGCGGCCGACGCAGGCCGCCTGAAGCAAGCGCGACATCAAACGAAACTATAATGACGCCCCGGCCATACGAGATTGCCACGCGCATCGCACCGGCACCACCGTTGTGCGCCCTGCGCCCGCAGCCCCGCGCGGCATCTCGCCGAGCCTTTTGAAAGACGCCATGCACAACCGATTTCGCCTGTTTTCCGTTTCGTGCGCGCTCGCGGCCGCGACCGTGCTGGCGGCGTGCTCGTCGCCGCCCAAGCCGATCTATCAGCAGGAGCAGTTCGACGCGGCCAGCAGCCCGTATGCGCACACGTTCCGCTCGAAATCCGACGCGGCCTGCGAGGCCGCGCGCCGCGCGCTGCTGAGCCAGGGCTATGTCGTGTCGTCGTCGCGCAACGATGCGGTCGACGGCAGCAAGAATTTCCAGCCGAGCAACGACATGCACGTCGTGATCGAGTTTCACGTCGTGTGTGCGGACGCAAACGCGGACGGCACGTCGAGCATCGCGTACGTGAACGCGGTGCAGGACCGCTACACGCTGAAGAAGTCGAATACGTCGGCAAGCGTCGGGCTCAGCGTGTTCGGTTCGCTGTCGCTGCCGATCGGGTCGAGCGACGACGCGCTCGTGAAGACCGCGAGCGAGACGATTCCCGCCGGCGTGTTCTACGAGCGCTTCTTCAATCTCGTCGAGCATTTCCTGAAGATCGATCCGGCCCGTCGCGATCGCGCGACCGTCAAGGCGGCCGAGAAGGAACCGGTCGCGCCGCTGCCCGAACCCGCACCGACGCCGCAAGGCGAGCCGATGAAGATGACGACGCCCGTCGTGCCGACGCCGCCGGCCGCGCCGGTGCCGCTGTCGGTGCCGAGCGTCGCGCCGGCTTCGGGCACGTCGGTCGTGCCGGCCGTGCCCGCCGCGGCATCGGCCGTGGTCGCGCCGGGGGCGATGCGGGGTGTGGGGCCGGGTGTGGGGGCCGGTGGCGCTTCGGTGCCTGCTTCGGCTTCGGCCCCCGCCCCTGCGTCGACGCCCGCTTCGACGTCGACGCCTGCCGCATCGATGCCTGCAGTTGCCAGGCAGGCCGCCGCAACGCCGGCATCGGCCGCGCCTGCGGCATCCGCACCTGCGCCGTCGAACGCCGCGCCGACGTCGGCAGACACGACGCCGGTGCCTCCCGCTGCCGATCCCGTCGCCTCGTCCGCACCGACCGGTGCCAGCGCACCGTCCACGAACTGACCGCGCGGCCGACTCCGCGCGCCGTACGCCCATTGCGTGCGGCGCGCCACATGCCCTCCTCCCTGTCACGTCCGACGAGATGACCGCACACCGGCCCACCGGCTGCGCGTGCTCGCCATGACGTGACCGGCGATCGGGAACAGCCCGTCGCGACGGACAACGCCAATCCCGCTTTCACAAACGCCGGCGATCGTTCCCGCGCCGCCGTCACCCCGCCGTTACGTCTTCGCCAGCATCGCCTGCCGGCTGCGCCGCGTCCCGCGCGCAGGCGCGTTACCGCAACGTCGCGTTCAGCGTCTGCAACTGCTCGACCGTCGCCGTCACGCCGCCGCACACGATCACTGCGATGTCCGACGCCGAGGCAAGCACCGGCACCGACAGTTCGAGCGCGGCCAGCGCGGCGCCGCACGCCGGCTCGACGACGATCCGGTGCTCGTCCAGGAACCGCAGCGACGCAGCGACCGCCTGTGCATCCGACACCACGACCGGATGAATCGCATGCCGCGTCGCCCATTCGACCGCCGCGTCGCACGGCCGCTTCGCGCCCAGCGACGTCGCGATGCTCGTGATCGCAGGCAGTTCGACCGGGCGCCGCTGCGCGACCGAGCGCGCGTAACTGTCGGCGCCCTCCGTCTCGACCGCGACGACCGGCACGTCGTGCCAGCCGTTGCGCGCGAGCCCCTCGAGCACGCCGCACAGCAGCCCGCCGCCGCCGACCGCGAGCACCACCGCGTCGGGTTTCGGGCCGGTTGCCGCCATCTCGTCGATCATCGTCGCGTGCCCCTGCCACAGCACGGGGTCGTCGAACGGATGCACGAACGCATCCTGCGTGCCGACGGCCGACAGCGCGAACGCGTTCGCCTCGGCCCAGCTCGCGCCGTGCACGACCACCTCCGCGCCTTCGACACGGATCAGCTCGCGCGCGCGGGCCGACGCGGTTTCAGGCACGACGACGAGCACCGGCACACCGAGCTCACGACCGCAATACGCGACCGCGATGCCCGCATTGCCGCCCGACGACGACACGAACCGGCGCGCGCCGGCCGCATGCCGCGCTTCGCAAACCGCGCCGATGCCGCGCAACTTGAACGAGCCGGACGGCTGCAGCGCGTCGAGCTTCAGCCGGATGTTGGTACCGAGACGGCGCGACGCGATTTGCGAGCGGATATAGGGGGTCTGGATATGAAGCGGCATGGTGCGGGATACGGTCGGGACAAAGGGAACGCACGCGGCCTGTGAACAGGCCCGGCAACCGCGACCATCGTACGGCACGCCGGCCATGCTTTCCAATACCATCGAATGGCACTTGCTATGCTTGACAGGCATACCCAACGAATCGAAACCGGAGCCGACCGCGCATGCGTCAGATCGAACTGCGTCACCTGCGTTACTTCGTGGCAGTCGCGCAAGCCGGCAGCGTGATGGCCGGCGCCCGCGCGGCCGGGATCGTCCAGCCCGCGCTGTCGCGGCAGATCCGCGAGCTCGAGGACGCGATCGGCGCGCCGCTGCTGGTCCGCCGCGCGACGGGCGTCACGCTCACGGCGGCCGGCGCGAGTTTCCTGCAGGATGCGACCCGCCTGCTCGCGATGTTGCAGGAAAGCCGCGAGCGTGCGTTGCGCAGCGCGGCCGGCCAGCTCGGCGAGCTGCGGCTCGGCGCACTGCCGAACTGTCTGCCGCTGCCGGTCGTCGCGAACGTGCTCAAGGCGTTTCGCGATGCGTGTCCGGACGTGAAGCTGTCGATCGCACCGATGCTGTCGGCCGAGCAGGCGGCGGCGCTGATGCGCGGCCAGCTCGACGGCGGCATCATGGCGTGGCGCCGCGACGAGGCACCGCATCTGTCGGGCGTGCGGCTGCTGAGCGACCGCTTTGTACTGGCGATGCCCGCTCCGCCCGGCGGCCGCTTCCACGCGCCGCGCACGCTCGCCGACGTCGCGCACGAACCGTTCGTCTGGTTCGACGCGCAGCGCTCCGCCGCGCACCACCGCTTCCTGATGGCGCAGTGCGAACACGCCGGCTTCACGCCGCGCATCACGCAGGTCGGCAGCGACATCCCGACGCTGATCGGTCTCGTGGCGGCCGGCATGGGCTGCGCATTCGTACCGGAAAGCGCATCGCCGACATGCCCGCGCACCGTCCGGCTCGTCGCGCTCGACGAACTCGCGAGCCGCTTCGACATCGAGTTCGTGTTCGACGGGGCGGCGCCGCCTTCCCCCGTCGTCGCGAGGTTTCTCGACGCGGTGCGCGACGCAGCCGGCCACGCGGACTGACCGACCGCCCGGCGTGCACGAGCCGCGCGCCGGCGACGGATTGCGCAGCATCGCCCGGCAGCGGATTCGCCCCCTGCGCGGTCGCGTCGCATGGCAACCGGCTTCGCTGCCCGCGCACGCCAAACGGCCGCTCGAACGGACGAAAAAATCTTTCAAATCGATGACAACCGGCGCTACCGCGCCGGTATTTTTAAATTGGCACCAAAAACAGCCGCTTAACGTCATTTCGAATCGTTATGCGCCGAAATATACTGCGCCCCGCATCCAACCCTCGTGCCAAAGAGAGGATGCCTTTCTGCCCCGGTCACGGTCCCCCTGTGACCGGGGTTTTTTTTGGGCCGGGAGCCGCGCACGCACGACGCCCCGATCGCGCATTGTTGACATCAAATCAAGATAATTTCGCTCGAACGCGGCTTTTTCCGCAAAAGTCATGCAGGCACACTTCACGCTGTCCACAACGGCCCTGGTGCCGTTGCCCAACGCTTGCAGGAGCGCATCGCGTGAACGCCACGACCTCTTCCCCTTCCCGCCCGGGCGGCAGCGCCGCGCTGCCGCTGCTGGCGCTTGCCGCCGGCGCGTTCGGCATCGGCACGACCGAGTTCTCGCCGATGGGCCTCTTGCCCGTGATCGCCGACGGCGTGCACGTGTCGATTCCGCAGGCCGGCATGCTGATCAGCGCGTATGCGATCGGCGTGATGGCCGGCGCGCCGCTGATGACGCTGCTGCTCGCGCGCTGGTCGCGCAGATCGGCCCTGATCGCACTGATGTCGATCTTCACGATCGGCAACCTGCTGTCGGCCATCGCGCCCGACTACACGACGCTGCTGCTCGCTCGACTCGTCACGAGCCTCAACCACGGTGCGTTCTTCGGGCTCGGCTCGGTGGTCGCGGCCAGCCTCGTGCCGCGTGAAAAGCAGGCCAGCGCGGTTGCGACGATGTTCATGGGCCTCACGATCGCGAACGTCGGCGGCGTGCCGGCCGCGACCTGGCTCGGCCAGATGATCGGCTGGCGCATGTCGTTCGCGGCTACCGCGGCACTCGGCCTGATCGCGATCGCCGGCCTGTTCGCCGCGCTGCCGAAGGGCGAAGCCGGCAAGATGCCAAACCTGCGCGCCGAGCTGTCGGTGCTGACGCGCCCCGTCGTGCTCGGCGCGCTCGCGACCACGGTGCTCGGCGCCGGCGCGATGTTCACGCTGTACACGTACGTCGCGCCGACGCTCGAACACCTGACCGGTGCGACGCCCGGCTTCGTGACCGCGATGCTCGTGCTGATCGGCGTCGGCTTCTCGATCGGCAACATCGCCGGCGGCCGCCTCGCCGACCGCTCGCTCGACGGCACGCTGATCGGCTTCCTGGTGCTGCTGATCGTGACGATGGCCGCGTTTCCGGTGCTCGCCCGCACGCATGCCGGTGCCGCGGTCACGCTGCTGGCCTGGGGTGTCGCCACGTTCGCGGTGGTCCCGCCGCTGCAGATGCGCGTGATGCGTGCCGCGCACGAAGCGCCGGGCCTCGCGTCGGCGGTCAACATCGGCGCGTTCAACCTCGGCAACGCTGTCGGCGCGGCAGCCGGCGGCGCGGCGATCTCGGCCGGCTTCGGCTATGCAGCCGTGCCGCTCGTCGGCGGACTGATCGCCGCGGCAGGGCTCGCACTGGTCGCGCTGCAGGCGAACCAGCGCCGCCGCGCACCGGTCGCCGCGAACGGGTGAGCGCACGGCGATCCTCATGGTGTCGATATACGGCACCGGCATTGAAAAAACGCCTGCGCCGCACAGCCCGGCGCCCGATGCATCGTCAGAAGCGATGCACGATGCCGAGCTGCACGCCGCGCGCGTTCGCGCCCGGATACGCGAGCGGCAGGCCCGGATTCGCCGCGCCGGCGAGCGTGTAGCCGGCCTGGTTGCGGTTGCGCAGGTACGACAGCGCGCCATAGAAGCTCGTGCGCTTCGACAGGTCGTATTCGTACATCAGCCCGAACTGGTCCGCGTTGTCGCCTTGCGACGTCTGGTCGTGCAGGTATGCATAGCCGAGCGCGACATAGTTCGCCGGATTGAGCTGGTACTTGACCGACAGCCCGTACACGCGCGAATCGATCCCGAGATCGGCCCACTTCACCGCGGAGAAGCCGCCGTACACGGTCGCCTTGCCGATCTCGTACGATGCGCCGGCCATGATCGTGCGATCGGTCGTGGTCGCGGTCGCGTTCTTCAGCCACTGGCCCGCGACGAACGCCGCGAACGGTCCGTGCGAGTAGGTCACGTCGAACTGCTGGCTCGAGCCTGCCGAGCGCACGCCGCCCGCATCGCCGAACCCGACGTACAGCCCGGCCTGGAAGCCGGCGATCTCGGGGCTCTGGTACGACAGCGTATTGCTGGTGCGGAACTTGAACACGGTCAGGTTGTCCATGCCGGACGCCTGCGTGACGCCGCCGAACGCATCCTGCCCGCCCTGGTCGTTGAACAGCGGCGAATTCTGGCGGCCCGCGCGCACCGTGCCCCACTGCCCCGCGATGCCGACCCACGCCTGCCGATTGAACATGCTGCCCGAGCTCGCCAGCGAACCGTCGTTCGGATTAAAGCCGTTCTCGAGTGCGAACTCGATCTTCTGGCCGCCGCCGATGTCCTCGCCGCCCTTCATCCCGAAGCGGCTACCCCGTTGGCCGCTCGAGCCGATCGCCGCCGTATAGCCGTTGCCGGTATTCACGTACTGCGCGAATTCGTCGATCACGCCGTACAGCGTGACGCCGTCCTGCGCGAGCGCGGCGCCCGACCCACCCAGGCATGCGGCCGCGACGGCCATGCGAAGACCGGCATGCGCCGATCGCGCCCGGGAACGATTGCCTCGTGCGTTCATTTGCTTAGTCATACTATTCAATGAAATGAGAATGGAACGATGCCGGGCACGGTGGTCTGCCATGCCGGCATCGCGGGAAACGAAGGTGAGGTGCAGCGCGGCTGCCGGTCGCGCCGGATTCGGCGCGGCGGGCCGCTCAGGCCGGCTGGAGGCCGGCCCGTCGGGCGACGCGATGCGTCAGTGGTGAACCTCGCCGCGCTCGAGCGGCAGGATCAGGCGCTCGGGGATGCTGCGTCGCGACGCACGCGCGCCGACGTAGTACAGCGCGGCCGGCACGACGAGGCCGAGGATCCACGAGATGTCGGTGCCGCCGAGTGCGTCGACGAGCGCGCCCGTGTAGATGTGCGTCGACATGAATGGCAGCTGCACCAGGATGCCGACGACGTAGATCGTGATCGCCATCACGTTCCAGCGGCCGTAGCGGCCATCCGGATCGGACAGCGCCGGCACGTCGTAGCGCGAGCGCGTGAAGCAGTAGTAATCGACCAGGTTGATCGCGCTCCACGGCGTGAAGAACGCGAGCAGGAACAGGATGAACGCGGTGAATTCCTTCAGGAACGAATGGCGGCCGGCAAGCGCGATCAGCGTCGATACGCAGATCATCCCGAAGATGTAGACGAGGCGGCTGCGCGACGACACCGCGCCCTTGCCGCGGAAACCGCTGACGATCGTCGCCATCGACATGAAGCTGCCATATGCGTTGAGCGCGGTCACCGTCACCTTGCCGAACGCGATGCTGAAGTACAGCAGGGAGGCGACAGCGCCCGTCGAGCCGAGGCCGACGATGTACGACACCTCGTGGTGCGCGAACTGGCTGCCGGCCAGCGCGGCCGCGAACACGCCGAACACCATCGCGGCCTGCGCGCCGATCACCGAGCCGAGGCCGACCGCGAGGAACGTGGCGACCGACGACGTCGAGCGCGGCAGGTAGCGCGAATAGTCGGCGACATACGGGCCGAACGCGATCTGCCACGATGCGGACAGCGACATCGACAGCAGGAAGCTCGCGAGCGAGAAGTGCTTGTTCGAGAGCAGCGCGCCGACGTCGTGGTTCGCGAACAGCTGCGCGAACATGTAGACGAACGCGACGATCCCGATCACGCTCGCGATCCGGCCGACGAAGTGGATCGCGCGATAGCCGAACACCGTCAGCACGACGATCACGGCCGCGAACAGCAGGATGCCGGCCGCGTCGTCGACGTGCAGCAGTTGCGCGACGGCCTGCCCGGCGAGCACCGAGCCGCTGGCGGAGAAGCCGATGTACATCAGGCACACGAGCACGATCGGGATCATCGCGCCGTAGACGCCGAACTGCACGCGGCTCGAGATCATCTGCGGCAATCCGAGCTGCGGCCCCTGCGCGCCGTGCAGCGCCATCACCGCGCCGCCGACCAGCTGGCCGAGCAACAGCGCGAGCAGCGACCAGAACACGTCGCCGCCGAGCACGACCGCCAGCGCGCCCGTGACGATGGCCGTGATCTGCATGTTCGCCGACAGCCACAGCGTGAACTGGCTCAGCAGGCCGCCGTGGCGTTCGGCATCTGGAATGAAGTCGATCGAGCGTACCTCGATCAGACCGCCGGCTTTTCCACTGGGATTCGTTGACACGGGACAATCTCCAAGATACTGAGGATCACAAATGGTTTTGACGAGACAGGAAACGTGCCGAGCCGCCCTTTCGGCTCGTCGGGTGCGGTGCGCCGTGGATCGCCGGCATGCGCCACGCACGCACGGTCTGCACGCGGACGCGCAACCGGCACGACGTATGCCGACATTGCCAGCGGATGATCTTGTATATACAACTTTGGTGATATCGGTGATTACCCGGTGTCCGGCAATTTTAGAAATCGTCCGAGAAAACGGGACACGTCCGACCTGCGGAGTCGCCGGTTGCGTGTGAAAAATGAAGGCTCAGGTGCCGGCGGGCAGTTCCTGATCGGGCGCGGCGACCATGTCGCCGGCAGAAAGGAGCGTCAGCATGCGCCGCGCAACCTCGACATCGCGTGCGTGCAGCCATTCGTCGTAGTCGTCGCGACGCAGGATCACGACGCCCCGCTTCTCGTCGCCGGGTCGATGCATTCGCGCGAACACGGTGTGATCCTCGGCATTGACCGTGAGCATCGTCATGCCGATCCGCTCGCGGCCGTCGGCGGCTTCGTAGCGCCGCCAGATGCCGGCGACGCAGCACGGTTGCCAGCCGTCGACGCCGATCCGGTGCCACACGTTGCGGCCCGTCTCGTAGCACGGCTCGACAATCCAGCGCACCGGAATCAGGCAGCGCTGGCCGTTGCGCCATGCGTTGCCGTAGAGCCGCGACGAACCGACCGTCTCCGCGCGCGCGTTCACCGTATCGAGCTTCTTTCGTTTGCGGCCGTTCTCGTCGAGGCGCTCGGGCTGCATGAACTTCGGCCAGAAGCCGAACACCGCGCGGACGACCGCAAGGCCGTCGCCGTCGGCACGCGCGATGGGCGCCGCGTAATCGGGATACACGTCGGGTGCCCAGGGATCGCGGCGAAACAGGTCGCCGATGCCTATCTTCAGCTCGCTGATGCCCGGGTCTTCATCGGGGGCGCGGTAGTGGGTGCACACGATTCGTGCTGACGTTGGACGCGATGTCTTCATCGTAGGTCAGCACGCGCGCCACGTTCACGCTATCGCCTGGTCTGACGAAACAGTCTTACGCTCGTCGGGAACGGCGCGACGCATACAGGCAGATGAGTTCGAGCGCGATCGTCGCGCCGGCCAGCGACGTGATTTCCGCGTGGTCATACGGCGGCGACACCTCGACCACGTCCATCCCGACCAGGTTGATGCCGTTCAGGTGGCGCAGGATCTCGAGCGCCTGATGGCTCGACAATCCGCCCGAGACCGGCGTGCCGGTGCCCGGCGCAAACGCCGGATCGAGACAGTCGATGTCGAACGTCAGGTACACGGGATGATCGCCGACGCGTTCGCGAATCCGCGCGGCGACCGCCGCGGGCGTCGACGCGTGCACGCTGCGCGCATCCTGGATCTCGAATCCCATCAGCTCGTCGTTGGTCGTACGAATCCCGATCTGCGCCGATCGCTCGGGCACGACCCACCCTTCCCGCGCCGCGTGATAGAACATCGTGCCGTGATCGATGCGCTTCACGTCGCGATCGGGCCACGTATCGGTGTGCGCATCGAAATGCACGAGCGACAGCGGCCCGTGCACCTTCGCGTGCGCCTTCAGCAGCGGATACGTGATGAAGTGGTCACCGCCGAGCGTCAGCATCGCGCAGCCGCGCCCGAGGATCGCATCCGCATGCCGCTCGATCGCGCCCGGCACCGACTCCGGCTGCCCGAGATCGAACGCGCAATCGCCGTAGTCGACTGCGGCCAGCACGTCGAACGGGTCGAAGGTCCACGGCCACGGACGTTCCCACGCGATGCCGGTCGACGCGACCCGCAGCCCGCGCGGGCCGAAGCGCGTACCCGGCCGGTGCGACGCGGCCGCATCGAACGGCACGCCGGTGATCGCGAGATCGACGCCTTCGAGATCGCGGCTGAAGCGCCGGCGCATGAAGCTCGTCGCACCGGCGAAGGTCGGTTCGGCCTGCGTGCCGTAAAGGCTGTCGCGCGTGAACGCGAGATCGTTCTGGCTCATCGTCGGATTCCTGTCTGATGGGGACACCGGTCGCGCGACCGGCGACCTCGTGCCCGATTCTGCCGCGCCGCCATCCAACGGAAAATATGAACTAACATAAGCTGACTTCACGAAACGCGACGTATCGCCATGCTGACCCGCTTGAGAGACATGGATGTGCAACTGCTGCGGCTCTTCGTCACGATCGTCGAGAGCGGCGGCTTCAGCGCGGCCCAAGGTACGCTCGGGATGGCGCCGTCGACGATCAGCACGCAGATGGCCAAGCTCGAGACGCGTGTCGGCTTCCGGCTGTGCGAACGCGGCAAGAGCGGCTTCCGGCTCACGGCGAAGGGCGAACGCGTGCTGCAGTCGACGCGGCGCCTGCTGCAGGCAATGGACGCCTTCACGCGCGATACGCAGCACGTGTCGGGCACGCTGCTCGGCGAGCTGCGCATCGGTTTGTCCGAGCGGCTCGCACCGGACATCGTCGAAGCGATCGCGACAGCCGTCGGCCGCTTTCGCACGCAGGCGCCGGACGTGCTGATCGAAATGCTCGCGGTCGCGCCCGACGAGCTCGAGCGCAAATTGCTGAAAGGCGAGCTGCAGCTCGCAGTCGGCTATTTCTCCGGGCACCAGGCTGGCCTCACCTACGCGCCGCTGTTCGTCGAGCAGCAGTCGCTCTATTGCGGCGCCCGGCATCCGCTGGCCGAGAAAAGGACCGTATCGGTCAACGACGTCGCACGCGTGAGCAACGTCGCGCGGCGCTACAAGACCCACACTCCCGGCTCGACGCTGCGCAACGCGCAGCCGACTGCGTTCTCGGAGAACGTCGAGGCCGACGTGATCTTCATCCTGTCCGGCGCGCATGTCGGTTTCCTGCCCGACCATGTCGCGGCGCCGTGGGTTGCGGCCGGCAAGATGCGCAGGCTGCTCGCGAGCAAGCTGAGCCACACGGTCGAATTCCAGCTCGCGACGCCGCGCAACAGCGACGGCGGCGAAGCGCGCGATGCGTTCTGCGATGCGCTCGCGGAACAGTTCGGCCCGCTTGACGGCTGCGTGCGCGAATAGCCGGCGCGAGCGTCCGTTCGTTCATGCGTGCCGGCCATCTGCGTCGGCGGCACGTCGCCCGTTCCGGCTCAGGCGAGCCGTTCCGATCCGATCACATGCACGCCCGGGCGTGCGTCGAGCGCGGCGTCGAGCAGCGCGCGGGCAATGCGCGACGCGGGATTCACGCGCCACTTCGGCGGCAGCAGCGGCCCGGCGATACCCAGCGCACGCACCAGCATCCGTTCGCCGAACCTGAACTCGTCGCGGCTGCCGCCGATCAGGCCCGGCCGCACGCAGGTGAGCGATGCGAACCCGATGCCCGCGAGCGCACGCTCGACCTCGCCCTTCACGCGGTTGTAGAAGATGCGCGACGCCGGGTCCGCGCCGAGCGCGGAATTCAGCACGCAGGCCGGCGTGCCGGACCGGTGCGCGAGACGCGCGACGGCCAGCGGATAGTCGTGATCGACGCGACGGAACGCGGCTCGCGAGCCCGCGACCCGCATCGTGGTGCCGAGCGTGCAGATCACCGCGTCGGCCTGCCACCAGTCGGCTGCCTCGGGCAGGTGATCGAAGTCGACCACCAGCGCGCGCATCTTCGGATGCGGCGGCAACGGCCGGCGCGCGAGCACGACGACCTGGTCGACCCGCGCATCGGCCAGCGCGGCTTCGAGGACGTTGCGCCCGACGAGTCCGGTCGCGCCGACGAGCAACAGTTTCATGTCGGGTTGTTCCGTGTGAGGCCGGCCTCGGCTGGTCGTGAGCGACAGCAGCGCGCGCCGCCGTCGGCATGTCACGCCGCCGTGATCCCAACCGGGCGCGGCCAGCGAATCAGGGTGGAATCGACACGATGAACGGTTCGCGCGGAAGGGTCAACAGCAACCCGCAGCCCGCCCGCTATGAGCCCGATCCCGCCTGCCGCGACACGCTCGGCGCAACACCGGTCCACCGCTTGTATGCCTGCGAGAACGACGACATGTCGCTGAACCCCAGCGCCTCCGCGATTTCCTTGATCGACAGCCGCCCTTCGGCGATCAGCGTCTGCGCGCGCGTCTTGCGCACCGCATTCGAGATGTCGCGGAAGCGCACGCCCTCGTCCTGCAGCCGGCGCTTCAGGGTGCGCTCGCTCATGTTCAGCAGCGTCGCGATGTCCTGCAGCCGCGGCGGGCGGTCGAACGGACGCGTGGCAAGGTACTCGTTCAGGAACGCCACGAGATCGACCCGCGTGCGCCGGCGCGAGACCAGCTCCGCACACATGCGCTCGCACATCGCGGCGGTCGCGGCGTTGGCCTGCGGCAACGGCCGTTCGAGATGCGCATGCAAGAACGTGATCGTATTGGCCGGCCGACCGTACCGGACCCGCGTGCCGAGTACCTGCCGGCCGCCCGGCTGCTTGTCGTACGCAAGATCGAACGTCGCGAGTTCGAACGCGTCGCCGATCACGTCGCGCAGCACGCGGCAGGTCGCGCCCATCGCGCGCTCGACGAAGAAGCGCTGCAGCGGCGCGGACAGCGCCGGTGCCGCGTCGAATACGATCGCGTCGTGCCGCCCGGCGCGACGGTACGTCATCCCGACGAACGTATAGGTCAGCGCCAGATAGCGGCCCGCCAGCGCGACGGCGTCCATCCCGGTCGCGCTGCTCAGCAGCCCGTACCCGAGCAGCCCGTATGCCGACAGCTGGTACGACAGGCCGACCGTCAGGCCGACGCCCGGCGCGTCGCCGGTCAGCGCGAGCAGGTTCGACGCGACGGTCAGCTCCTGCGCGGCCTGCACGGTGAAGTCCGGATCGGCGAGCTGCTTCAGCGTGAGTTGCGAGCCCTTCAGCAAGGCCGCCGGCGCGATCCCGCGCTCGCGCCCGAACGCGATCATCAGCAGGACGGAAGCCGGGCTGCGGGCAAGGTTCCAGACGTTCATCGGGCACCTCGTGACGTGTGTTGGCCTAGATTCTAAAGTGGTTGGCCCACGCCAGCATGGCCGGCGACCGGTCGCCGGATCATGATGGGACCCATCGCAACCCGCCCTTTCGGGCAATCGACCGGAGTCCGCGCCATGTCCAGGACCTATGCAGACCAGCCCGCCTGGCGCGCCATGCAGGCGTTCCTGCCGCCCGATTTCCAGTGGACGGCCGAGCGCGAGCCGCATGAAGAATGGTGGCGCTGGAACGGTCATCGCCTCCACCTCGACACGTATCGCAATCCCGAGGCCAAAGTGAAGGCGATCCTGTTCCATGGCGTCGGCACCAACGGGCGGCAGATGTCGATGATCGTCGGCGAGCAGCTCGCGCGGCGCGGCTACGAGACGATCGCCGTCGACATGCCCGAATACGGGTTGACCGAAGTGGCACGCGGCGCGCTCGTGCGCTACGACGACTGGGTGCGCGCCGGCAGCGATTTGATCGACGCGGAGCGCGCGAAGGACGATCGCCCGGTCGTGCTCTACGGACTGAGCGCGGGCGGCATGCTGACCTATCATGTGGCCGCGTTGAACGGCAGGGTCGACGGCATCGTCGGCATGACGTTCCTCGATCAGCGTCTTCAACAGGTGCGCGACGAAACCGCACGCAACCTGTTCATGAGCCGCGTCGGCGGCCCGATGACGCACTTCACCGCGAAGACGCCACTGCGCGCGATGCGCATCCCGATGTCGCTCGCGAGCAAGATGCACGCGCTCGTCAACCGCGACGACGCGCTGAAGGTGTGGCTGTCCGATCGCACCTCGGCCGGCAACGCGATGACGATGGCCTTTCTCGACTCGTACATGGCGTATCGGCCGGCGCTCGAGCCGGAGGATTTCCGCGTCTGCCCGGTCCTGCTCACGCAGCCGGCCGCGGACCGCTGGACGCCGCGCCACCTGAGCGAGCCGTTCCTCGCGCGCATTCGCGACGTGCCGGTCAAGGTCGTGATGCTCGAGAACGCCGGCCACTATCCGCTCGAACAGCCGGGGCTTGCGCAGATGGTGGACGCGATCGATGCGTTCTACCGCGACGTGACGGCGCGGCCCGCCCGGGCACCGGCACTTTCATGAGCAGAACGAACTGCGCCTGCTGACGGCGCAAACGAGAAGCCCCGCCAGGGCGGGGCTTCGTTCGGCCGCACATGCCGGCACAAGCTCACACATGCAACGCATGCCCCAGCGCGCGCAACGCCGACTCCTGCATCGCTTCGCCGAGCGTCGGATGCGCGTGAATCGTGCCACCGACGTCCTCGAGCCGCGCGCCCATCTCGAGCGACTGCGAGAACGCCGCGGCCAGTTCCGACACGCCGCGCCCGACCGCCTGCCAGCCGACGATCAGGTGCGTGTCGCGCCGCGCGACGACGCGTACGAAACCGTCGGTCGCCTGCAGCGTCATCGCGCGGCCGTTCGCCGCGAACGGGAACGACGCGCTGATGCAGTCGACGCCGGCCGCCTTCGCGTCGTCGGGCGACCAGCCGGACGTGACGACCTCGGGATCGGTGAAGCACACGGCCGGGATCGATGCCGGCGTGAATGTGCGCCGCCGTCCCGCGATCAGCTCGGCCACCATCTCGCCCTGCGCCATCGCGCGATGCGCGAGCATCGGCTCGCCGGCGACGTCGCCGATCGCCCATACGTTGCGCATCGACGTCCGGCACGCGTCGTCGATGCGCAGCGCGGGGCCATCGCGATCGAGCGGCAGCGACTCGAGCCCGAAGCCGTCGACGCGCGGCCGGCGGCCGACCGCGACCAGCACGCGATCGGCCGGCAGCGTCTTCTCCGTGCCGTCGGGCGCCTGCACGCGCACCGCGCCGTCGCTCGCGAGGCCCAGCACATTGTGACCCAGCCACAATCCGACGCCGAGCCGCGCGAGCGAATCCGCGACCGGCTTCGCGAGTTCCGCGTCATACGCAGGCAGCACGCGCTGCGCCGCCTCGACGATGCCGACGTCGACGCCGAGCTTGCGATAGACGGTCCCGAGTTCGAGCCCGATGTACCCGGCGCCGACGACGACCAGCCGCTTCGGCAACGACGCGGGCGACAGTGCCTCGGTCGACGACACGACGTGGCCGCCGAACGGCATCGACGGCAGCGCGACCGGTTCCGAACCGGTCGCGAGCAACAGGTGCTCGCACGCGATGCGCGTCGCGTCGTCGCCGGCGACGACATCGACCGTCTTGCCGTCAACGACGCACGCGTCGCCATGCAGCACGCGCACGCCGTGCTTCTTCAGCAGCGCGCCGACGCCGCGCGTGAGCCGCTCGACGATGCCGTCCTTCCACGCGACGCTTTTCGCGATGTCGATCTCCGGCGTGCGCACGCGAATCCCGAGCATGCCCTCGCCGGCCTGCCCGCATGCCTGCTCGAACGCATCGGCGACATGGATCAGCGCCTTCGACGGAATGCAGCCGATGTTCAGGCACGTGCCGCCGAGCCGTTCGCGCTCGACCAGCACCGTCGGAATGCCGAGCTGCCCCGCGCGAATCGCGGCGACATAACCGCCCGGACCGCCGCCGATCACGAGCAACGTGGTGTGTTCGTGATTCATCGTGCTCACTCCGCGAACAGCAGCGCCGGGCGCTCGAGCAACCCGCGCACGGCCTGGATGAATTCGGCCGCGTCCGCGCCGTCGACGACGCGATGGTCGAACGACGACGACAGGTTCATCATCTTGCGCGCGACGATCGCGCCGTCGCGGATCATCGGCCGCTCGACGATCCGGTTCACGCCGACGATGCCGACCTCGGGATGATTGATGACCGGCGTCGACACGATGCCGCCGAGCGCGCCGAGGCTCGATATCGTGATCGTCGAGCCAATCAGCTCGTCGCGCTGCGCGCGGTTCGCGCGCACCGCGTCGGCGAGCCGCGCGATCTCCGCCGAGATCGACCACACGTCGCGCGCTTCCGCATGACGCAGCACGGGCACCGTGAGGCCGCCGTCCGTCTGCGTCGCGACGCCCATGTGCACCGCGCCGTATTGCGTCACGACACCTGCCTCGTCGTCATAGCGCGCGTTGATCTGCGGGAAGTCGCGCAGCGCGATCACTATCGCGCGAATCAGCAGCGGCAGCGGCGTGAGCCGGCCGCGCGAGTCGCCGTGGCGCCGGTTCAGCTCGGCGCGCAGCGATTCGAGCTCGGTGACGTCGATCTCCTCGACGTAGCTGAAGTGCGGAATGCGGCGCTTCGCTTCCTGCATCTTGCGCGCGATCGCGCGCCGCAGGCCGATCACCGGCACCTCGGTTTCGTCGTTGCGCTCGTCATAGCCGTGCGCGTGCGATCCACGCGCCGCAGCGCCGCCCGTGCGTGCATACGCATCGAGGTCCGCATGCAGGATCCGCCCGGCTTCGCCGGTGCCGCGCACGTAGCGCAGCTCGATGCCCATGTCCCATGCGCGCTGGCGCACCGCCGGCGACGCGAGCGGCCGTTCGCCCGGCGCGAGCGCCGCGCGCGGCGGCAACGCGTGTTCCGCGTGTTCCGCGTGTTCCGCGTGTTCCGCGTGTTCCGCGTGTTCCGCGTGTTCCGCGCGACGCGGCGCGGCCGGCGCGCGGTCGGCAGCGTGACGCTTTGCCTTCGACGGCTCGTGCGCTTCTGCATCAGCTGTTTCGGCTGGCTCGGTGACTCTGGATGCCTTGGCAGGCGCATCGACCGCCGCCGGACGCGGCGTCGCATCCGCACCTGCATCGCGTGCCTTCGCTCCCGGTTTCAGGTTGCCATCGCCTTCGACTTCGAGACGAATCAACTCGCTGCCGACCGCCATCATCTCGCCGATCCGGCCGCCGAGTTCCAGCACCTTGCCCGCGACCGGCGACGGAATCTCCACCGCCGCCTTGTCGGTCATCACATCGGCGAGCGGCTGGTCTTCGGCGATCACCTGCCCGGGCTGCACGTGCCAGGCCACCAGCTCGACCTCGGCGATCCCTTCGCCGATATCCGGCATCTTGATGACATGAATCCCCATTTCAGGCCTCCATCACGCGTCGCAACGCTTCGCCCACCCGGGCCGGCCCGGGGAAATACGCCCATTCCTGCGCGTGCGGATACGGCGTGTCCCAGCCCGTCGTCCGCTCGACCGGTGCTTCCAGATGGTAGAAGCAGTGCTCCTGGACGAGCGACACCAGTTCCGCGCCGTAGCCACAGGTGCGCGTCGCCTCGTGCACCACCACGCAGCGGCCGGTCTTGCGCACCGACGCGACGATCGTGTCGAGATCGACCGGCCACAGCGTGCGCAGGTCGATCACTTCCGCGTCGATGCCGGTTTCCTCGACCGCGGCGAGCGACACGTGGACGGTCGTGCCATACGTCAGCACCGTCACGTCGCTGCCGGGCCGCACGACGGCAGCCGTATCGAGCGGCACCGTGTAATAGCCTTCCGGCACCACGCTGCCCGGATGCTTGAGCCACGACGTGACCGGACGCTCGTGATGGCCGTCGAACGGCCCGTTGTACAGGCGTTTCGGCTCGAGGAAGATCACCGGATCGTCATTCTCGATCGAGGCGATCAGGAGCCCTTTCGCGTCGTACGGATTCGACGGCATCACCGTGCGCAATCCGCAGACCTGCGTGAACATCGCTTCCGGGCTCTGGCTGTGCGTCTGGCCGCCGTAGATGCCGCCGCCGCACGGCATGCGGATCGTCAGCGGCGCGGTGAACTGGCCCGCGGAGCGGTAGCGCAGCCGCGCGCCTTCCGACACGATCTGGTCGGACGCCGGGTAGAAGTAGTCCGCGAACTGGATCTCGCAGACCGGCCGCAACCCATACGCGCCCATCCCGACCGCCGCGCCGACGATCCCGCCTTCCGAGATCGGCGCGTCGAACACGCGCGACTTGCCGTACTTGGCCTGCAGCCCTTCGGTGCAGCGGAACACGCCGCCGAAGTAGCCGACATCCTGCCCGAACACGACCACGTCGCCGTCGCGCTCGAGCATCACGTCCATCGCGGAGCGCAGCGCCTGGATCATCGTCATCGGCTGCTCCGATGCCGCCGTTGCTTCATGTTGGGCCATGATCACGCTCCCAGTTCCTGGCGCTGACGGCGCAGGTGCGCGGGCAGCTCCTTGTACACATCGTCGAACATCGACGCCGGCGACGGAATCCGGTCGTCGGCCAGCGTCCCGAACGTCTCCGCTTCCTTCTGCGCGGTGATCACCTCGGCCTCGAGCTCGGCCGTGAGCGCGTCGTGCGCGCTGTCCGACCAGATGCCCTTCGCGATCAGGTGCTGCTTGAAGCGGGCAATCGGATCGCCGAGCGGGAAATGGTCCCAGTCGTCGGCCGGCCGGTATTTCGTCGGATCGTCCGAGGTCGAATGCGCGCCCGCGCGGTAGGTGACCCACTCGATCAGCGTCGGGCCCAGATTGCGGCGCGCGCGTTCGGCGGCCCAGGTCGATGCCGCGTAGATCGCGAGGAAGTCGTTGCCGTCGACGCGCAGCGAAGCGATGCCGCAGCCGACACCGCGCCCCGCGAACGTCGTGCCCTCGCCGCCCGCGATCGCCTGGAACGTCGAGATCGCCCACTGGTTGTTGACGACGTTCAGCACGACCGGTGCGCGATACACGTGCGCGAACGTCAGCGCGGTGTGGAAGTCGGCTTCCGCGGTCGCGCCGTCGCCGATCCAGGCGGACGAGATCTTCGTGTCGCCCTTGATCGCCGACGCCATCGCCCAGCCGACCGCCTGGATGAACTGCGTCGCGAGATTGCCTGAAATCGAGAAGAAGCCGGCTTCGCGGTCCGAGTACATCACCGGGAGCTGGCGTCCCTTCAGCGGATCGCCTTCGTTCGACATCAGCTGGCAGATCATCCGTTCGAGCGGCACGTCACGCGCGATCAGGATGCTTTGCTGGCGGTAGGTCGGGAAGCACATGTCGCCGTGGCGCAGCGCCATCGCATGTGCGGCGCCGATCGCCTCCTCGCCGAGGCTCACCATGTAGAACGAGATTTTCTTCTGACGCTGCGCGATCATCATGCGCGCGTCGAAGATGCGGGTCTTCAGCATCGCGCGCATTCCGGCGATCAGGCGCGCATCGTCCAGGTCCGGTGCCCACGGGCCGAGGGCCTGGCCGTGGTCGTCGAGCACGCGCACGAGGCTGCGGGCGAGATGGGCGGTGTCCGCCGGCGCAACGTCGATCGGCGGGCGGCGAACCGCGCCGGCCGGCGACAGATGCAGATAGGAAAAATCCGTCTTGCAGCCCGGACGCCCGGTGGGCTCCGGCACATGCAGACGCAATGGCTCTGACAGGCTCATCGTGTCGTCTCCACGCTCGATTGTGTCTCACGCTGTTGGAAACGCGCGGCCGGTTGCCGGCTCACGCGCGGGCTGGCGCACGGATAAGCACGCCAACCTTGGAAATTTATGCCTTGCGGCGCGGGACGTCGATGACCAAGCCGCTCGATTGCGGTGAGCAGATTTGCCATGGCGGATGTCGGCGGGCGATCGGGGCTGCCGGCGGGGCGCATGCATGTCGCGCGTGCTGCGCTGCATCAACGGCCGGTCGAGAGCGGGAATCGAAACCGAACCGGTCGGTGTACGCCCGAGCATCCTCGAGGATACGAAGCAAAAGACCCCGCGAAATCCTTGGCTTCGTCGGGGTCTTTGTCCTTCCGGGCGCTTCAGCGGCCGCTCGCCGGGCCGCGCCGGCGCGCGACGAATTACGCGTCGGGGCGCGCGATGTCGAACCGGCTGTCGGGTTTGACGTGCACGTAGGCCGACGGACCGCCCGCGCGAAGAATGATGCCCGCGCCGAACGTGTCGAAGATGCCGTCCTTCAGCAGGTCGTTCCGGATATGGACGGCGACGACCTCACCCAGCACCAGCGAGGCCGGCGTATCCACACCTTTGTGATCGCGCAGCCGGATCACGTCGATCACCTTGCATTCGAAGTTGACGCCGCTTTCCGCCACGCGCGGGACGTTGACGAGGCGCGACTCAATCGCGGTCAGGCCGCCGAGCTCGAATTCGTTGACGCCGTACGGCACGGCGGCACAGGTCTGGTTCATTCTCTCGGCAAGCTCGCGCGTCGCGAGGTTCCAGACGAACTCGCCGGTCTCCTGCACGTTGCGCAGGCTGTCCTTCGCGGCGGTGCTCGAAAATCCGATGATCGGCGGACGATAGTTGAACGCGTTGAAGAAGCTGTACGGCGCGAGGTTGAGCGTGCCGTCGTTGCCGCGGGAAGATATCCAGCCGATCGGGCGCGGGCCCACGATCGCGTTCAGCGGATCGTGCGGGAGGCCGTGGCCTTGCGACGGTTCGTAATAGTGATGGCTCGAGTCGGTCATGACGGGTGGTCGTGCGGGAGGCAAACTGCGTTGAGGGCGATCGGCGGGGTCGCGTATGCCGATGGCGGCAAAGGTACCCGGTGCGACGTGCGTGCCCAAGTATCACATGGTGTCGCTTTCGTCGCAGTGAAGCGCGCCTGCGAGCCGCGCCGCAGTGTCGAACCGGCATGGCATCCCCTTCGGAAACGTCCGCCCCGAGCAAGCCATGTCGGTCGTCGATAGCCTCACCCTCGCGACGCCGGAGCCCGCGACGATCTCCCCATACCCATCGCTCGATCGCCACCTCACGTAACCGCTTTACGCGCTGCCGAACAGCCCCCGATATGGAGAGCACCTTTCCATGCGGACGCACTAACAGCGGAATAACGGCTTATTACACTGCGCCCGTCGCATCGCCAAGGGCCGCCCGGCATCACGCAACGCGATACGACACACGTCAGACCAGCAAACAAAAGACCTTGGGGGAAAATCGTGATGAACAAGCGTTGGGGAGTCGTCGTGCCCGTCGCCGTGCTGGCTGCCGCCGCGCACGCGCAGAGCAGCGTGACGCTGTACGGCAAGATAGAGGACGGCGTCAACTACACGAGCAACGCGCGCGGCCACGGCACCGTGCAACTGCAAAGCGGCTACGATTACGGCAGCCGCTGGGGCATCAAGGGCGTCGAAGATCTCGGCGGCGGCTATCAGGCGGTCTTTCAGATCGAAAGCGGCTTCGACGTGAACAACGGGAAAATGAGCCAGGGCGGACGCGCCTTCGGGCGGCAGGCGTTCGTCGGCATCGCGTCGGACCGCTACGGCACGCTCACGCTCGGCCGGCAGTACGATCCCAGTGTCGATCTCTTCTCCCCGCTGACCGCGAACGGCAACTGGACCGGATACCTGTTCGCGCACCCGTACGACAACGACAACACGGACTACTCGTTCCGCGTCAACAACGCGGTCAAATACGTGTCGCCGGTCTGGCACGGCTTCACGGCCGAGGCAATGTACGGTTTCAGCAACCAGGCAGGCGGCTTTGCGAACAACCGTCTGTACGGCGCGGCGCTGCAATATCAGCAAGGCAGCCTGACGATCGGCGCGTCGTACCTCAAGATCGGTAACGCGCGCAACGCCGATTCGAACGGCGCGATCACCGGTGACAACACATTCGATGCTTCGTCGCAGCAAAATATCGGGATCGGCTTGAACTACGCCTACTCGAACGCGCTGATCGGCTTCGCGTATTCGCATGTCGACGTCTACGACCCGACGTCAAACGCCTACTTTACCGGCACGACCCAGCCGCCGGGCGGCACGTGGAAGTCGTGGAAGTTCGACAACTTCGAAGTCAACGGGCTCTATCACTTCACGTCCGCGTTCTACATCGGCGCGGCATACACGTATACGCAGGCGCGCGTCGATTCGACGAGCGGCGCGTTCAATCCGAAGTGGCATCAACTGAGCACGAAGCTGAACTACGACGTGTCGAAGCGCACATCGGTCTTCGTCGAAGGCGTCTACCAACGTGCGGTCAACGCGCATACCGGTACCGACTTCGACTACGCCTATGTGCCTGGCGCGGCCGACATCTCGTCCGGCCCCAACCAGTACGTCGCACGCATCGCGCTGCTGCATCATTTCTGACGAGACTCAATGACGCGCGGGCGACGGTTGCCTGCGCAACTATCAGACGCATGGCACGAGATGCTGAAGCGGCATCGCAACTCATGCCGCTCGAGTATTCGAGGCCGGCCGGCAAGCTGACGTTCGCCCCCAGTCGCCGGCGTTTATCTCGCCGCGCGATGCCTGCAACGCGGGCTGGACCCGATACTGATTCCATTGTTCAGGATCGGGTTCGGGATGGCAGCCTCGTCGAAGTCCTGCCCCACCTTCGCGGCCGCACACGCCCGTTCTCGGTGATCTATGCGCCACATCGCCGCTTGTCTTCAGCCTCGCGCGCCCTGATCGACAGGCTGGCCGCATCCACCGCCAACTCATCAGGAATGCAAACGTAACGAGAACGGCAACCGAAGGGGGGCGACGCACAACCAGCATCGGTGCGTGCTCGCCAAGGTGACCGCGAATGCAGCCCATTCCCACCTACCCCGGATGGCAGATGCACCCGATGGAACGCCGCGCAAACAAAAAACCCGCGAGCGTCTTCTTTCTCGCGGGTTTTCGGACCCTCGTCGAATCGCATCGAAGCGATCGGTGGTGCCGGGGACCGGACTCGAACCGGCAAGCCAGTTAAGGCGGCGGATTTTCGTCACACTGCTCCTTTCGAAGCCGGCGTCGTCGAGACGAAGCCGTTCGTGCGCTGGACTATGCCTTCGCCGTCGCGCGCGGGCGTGATCGCCGCCCGTGCGCCTTAGGCGCCCCCCGTCTAGTCTCTACACCTTCCTCGCTGTCGCTGTACCGCGAGGCTTGGCTCGGCGTTGCCTCGATGCGCGCATCAGGGGTTTCACCGAATTTGAAGGGTTCTGCACCGACCGTTTCCGGCCGGGCACTCAATCCGTTTAAGTCCGCTATGTTTACCAATTTCATCACCCCGGCAAAAGGGCGGACGCGATTCTACCATTGCTTGCGCATGCGTTCGCTGATTCATGCGCAGTGCATTGCGCACGCAGCAGATGTGCCGGCACCGTCCGCGCCGGAATCGGCATCGACGCGACACCTCCGCCGATTTCATCCCGCGCCGCAGCATCCACCGATACAATCCAGTCCGCCCCGCTCGCCGGGCGCCTAACGTCTGATGTTTGTATCGTTCTTTTTACGAAACAGACGTCTCGCGCGTCATCGCGAAGTCACAAACGTTTTCGATAATTTCCCCGTCGAAAACGTTTACATCGCGTAACTTCATGACCCCGACCATCAAGGACGTCGCCGCGCTCGCCGGCTTTTCGATCGCCACCGTCTCGCGCGCGATCAACGCGCCGCATACCGTCAGCCCCGCGACGCTGGCGACCATCCGCAGCGCCATCGACACGCTCCAGTTCCGCCCGAGCCCGCTCGGCCGGCAGTTGCGCGGCGAGCGCACGCGGCTCGTCGGCGTCGTCGTGCCGACGCTGTCGAACCCGGTGTTCGCCGACTGCCTGCAGGGCATCGACGAGCTCGCGACCGCGGCCGGCTTCAAGCTGATCGTGATGACGACCGAATACGACGCGGCGCGCGAGCGCCACGCGATCGAGACGCTGCGCGAGCAGCGCGTCGAGGGGCTGATCCTGACCGTCGCCGATGCGGACACCCATCCGCTGCTCGACCTGCTCGACCGCGACGGCCCGCACTACGTGCTGATGCACAACGACACGCAACGCCGCCCGTCGGTGTCGGTCGACAACCGCCGCGCCGCCTATGACGGCGTCCGTCTGCTGACCGTGCGCGGCCATCGCCGCGTGCTGATGCTGGCCGGCTCGCTCGCCGCATCGGATCGCGCACGCCAGCGCCATCTCGGCTACGCGCAGGCACTCGAGGAAGCCGGCGTCGCGACGTTGCCGCCGGTCGAAGTCGACTTCAACGCGGCCGAGCTGCCTGACGCGGTGCTCGCGCACCTCACCGCGCACGCCACGCGCCCGACCGCCCTCTTCTGCAGCAACGACCTGCTCGCGATGGTCGTGATGCGCGGCCTGCGCCGCGCGGGGTTCTCGATTCCCGACGACCTGTCGGTGCTCGGCTTCGACGGCATCGCGATCGGCGAGCTGCTTGCGCCGCCGCTCGCGAGCGTCGCGACGCCGAACCAGGACATCGGCCGCCATGCATGGCGGCGCCTCGTCGAATGCATCGGCGGCGCGACGATCGAGCGCACGTCGCTGATCCTGCCGCACACGGTGCGCGACGGCGCGACGGTCGCGCCGCCGGCTACCGACCTGCTGTTGCACCAAGCCTGAACGCGCGCGCCGCGCCATCGCGCGCGGCGCGGCGAGATACCCACACCCCGCCCGGAGACCCACCGTGTCCTTTCGCCTGACCTCGCTGCTGCGCGCGCTCGCCGCGCCCGTCGCCTGCGCCGCGCTCGTCGCGTTCGCGCCCGCTGCCCATGCCGACGAAACCGCGATCTGCTACAACTGCCCGCCCGAATGGGCCGACTGGGCCGCGCAAATCGCGGCGATCAAGCAGAAGACCGGCATCCGCGTGCCGTTCGACAACAAGAACTCGGGCCAGGCGATCGCGCAGCTGATCGCCGAGCAGAAGAGCCCGGTCGCCGACGTCGTCTATCTCGGCGTGTCGTCCGCCTTCCAGGCGAAGGACAAGGGCGTGATCGCCCCGTACAAGCCCGCGCACTGGAACGACCTCCCCGCGAACCTGAAGGACCCGCAAGGCTACTGGTTCGCGATCCACTCGGGCACGCTCGGCTTCTTCGTGAACAAGGACGCGCTCGACGGCAAGCCGGTGCCGCGCTCGTGGTCCGATCTGCTGAAGCCCGAATACAAGGGCATGGTCGGCTACCTCGATCCGTCGAGCGCGTTCGTCGGCTATGCGGGCGCGGTCGCCGTCAACCAGGCGCTCGGCGGCAGCCTCGACGACTTCAAGCCGGGGCTCGACTGGTTCCGCAAGCTGAAGGCGAACGCGCCGATCGTGCCGAAGCAGACCGCGTATGCGCGCGTGCTGTCCGGCGAGATTCCGATCCTGCTCGACTATGACTTCGACGCGTATCGCGCGAAGTACAAGGATCACGCGAACGTCGAGTTCGTGATTCCGAAGGAAGGCACGATCGCGGTGCCGTACGTGATGAGCCTCGTGAAGGGCGCGCCGCACGACGCGAACGGCAGGAAGGTGCTTGACTTCGTGCTGTCCGACGAAGGCCAGAAGCTGTGGGCCAACGCATACCTGCGCCCGGTGCGCGCGCAGACGCTCGGCGCGGACATCGCCGCGAAGTTCCTGCCGGCCAGCGAATACGCCCGGGCGAAACCGGTCGACTTCGGCAAGATGGCGGCCGGCCAGCAAGCGTTCGGCCTGCAATACCTGCAGGTGATGCAGTAAGCGGCCGGCCCCACGCAATGCTCGACCTCACTTTCCCGCTGCGCTGGCGCGTCGCGCTCGTCGCGCCGGCACTCGCGGTGTTTGCAGCGTTCTGGCTGCTGCCGATGATTTCACTCGTGCAGGTGTCCGCCGACGGCGCGTTCCTCACGCAGTACGCGGCGCTGCTCGGCAATGCGCGCTACATGAAGAGCCTCGGCGAAACGGTTGCGTTGTCGGCCGGTGTCACGCTCGCGACGCTCGCGCTGTCGACGATCTCGGGGCTGCTGCTCGCGCGCCGCGAATTCGCCGGCAAGCGCGTGCTGCTCGCGCTGCTCACCTTTCCGCTCGCGTTCCCGGGTGTCGTGGTCGGTTTCATGGTGATCATGCTCGCCGGCCGGCAGGGGCTGATCGGGATGCTGTCCGCGAAGCTGACCGGCGACAAGTGGGTGTTCGCGTATTCGGTTGCGGGGCTGTTCGTCGGCTACCTGTACTTCTCGATTCCGCGCGTGATCGTCACCGTGATCGCGGCCGCGTCGAAGCTCGACGCATCGCTCGAGGAAGCCGCGCGCTCGCTCGGCGCGTCGCCGTGGCGCATCTTCATCGACATCGTGCTGCCGGCGCTCGCGCCGGGCCTCGTCGCGGCCGGCGCGATCTGCTTCGCGACCGCGATGGGCGCGTTCGGCACCGCATTCACGCTCGCCACCGACCTGAACGTGCTGCCGATGACGATCTACACCGAATTCACGCTGAACGCGAACATCGCGACGGCGGCCGGCCTGTCGATCGTGCTCGGCATCGTCACGTGGGCCGTGCTCGCGCTCGCACGTCGCTTCACCGGACACACCGCCGCCGCTGCGGCCTGAGGAATCCTTCATGCAATCGCTTTCCGGTTCGTCCGCGCCGTCGCCGGCGCCCGCTCCGTCGCATGCGCGCGGCGCCGCCCGACGCGCGCCGCGCGTCACGGGCGCGCGCGCGATCGCCGCGCTGCAATGGGGCGTCACGCTGCTGCTGTGCGCGTTCCTGATCGTGCCCGTCGTGATGTCCGTGCTCGCGGGCCTCACCGTCAACTATTTCCGCGGGCTGTCGAGCGGCCTCACGCTGCGCTGGCTCGAACAGGTGTGGCAGCAGTACCAGGGCTCGGTCGTGCTGTCGCTCGGCGTCGCGTTCGCGACGCTCGCGATCGTGCTCGTCGTCGGCGTGCCGGCCGGCTATGCGCTCGCGCGCAGCAAGAGCCGCGTCGCCCGCGCGATCGAGGAAGCACTCGTGCTGCCGGTCGCGCTGCCGGGCCTCGCATCGGCACTCGCGCTGCTGGTCGTGTACGGCGGCTTCACCGCGTTCCGGATGAGCCTGTGGTTCATCGTCGTCGGCCACGTCGTGTTCACGCTGCCGTTCATGGTGCGCGCGGTCGCGGCCGTCGCGGCCGGTGCCGACCTGCGCACGCTCGAGGAAGGTGCGGCGAGCCTCGGCGCGTCGTTCGTCACGCGCTTCGTGACGATCGTGCTGCCGAACCTGCGCCCCGGCATCGTCGCGGGCGCGCTCGCGGTGCTCACACTGTCGATCGGCGAATTCAACCTGACGTGGATGCTGCATACGCCCGACACGAAGACGCTGCCCGTCGGGCTCGCCGATACCTACGCATCGCTGCGTCTCGAAGTCGGCAGCGCGTACACGATCGTGTTCCTGCTGATGACGCTGCCGCTCCTCGTCGCGATGCAGTGGCTCGGCGTCGACCCGTCCGGCACGCGCGCCGTGAAGCGCCGCCCGCGCTGACCCTGCGCTGACTTTACCGATCTCATGAAACTCGATTCCACACCCATCACCCTGACCCGCTGCGCGAAGACGTTCCGCGGCACGCGCGTGCTCGAACCGCTCGACCTGTCGATCGGCGCGGGCGAGACGCTCGTGCTGCTCGGCCCGTCGGGCTGCGGCAAGACGACGACGCTGCGCCTGATCGCCGGTCTCGACACGCCGGACGCGGGCGGCACGATCCGGTTCGGCGGCGACGACGTGACCCTGCTTCCGATCGAGCGCCGCCAGGTCGGCATGGTGTTCCAGAACTACGCGCTGTTCCCGAACCTGACGGTGCGCGGCAACGTCGGCTACGGGCTGAAGATCCGCAAGACCGAGCCGCGCGCGCTGCGCGACCGCGTCGACGAATTGCTCGCCATGATGCGGCTCGACGCGCACGCGGACAAGCCGGTCGATCAGCTGTCGGGCGGCCAGCGCCAGCGTGTCGCGCTGGCGCGCGCGCTCGCGGTGCGCCCGCGCGTGCTGCTGCTCGACGAGCCGTTGACCGCGCTCGACGCGAAGCTGCGCGACGTGCTGCGCCGCGAGATGAATGCGCTGCTGCGCGAACTCGGCGTGACGACCGTGTACGTGACGCACGACCAGGCCGAGGCGATGGAACTCGGCGACCGGATCGTCGTGATGGGCGCGGGCCGCATCGAGCAGATCGGCACGCCGCGCGACATCTACTACCGGCCGGCGAACCGCACGGTCGCGCAGTTCATCGGCACGCTGAACCGGCTTGCGGGACAATGGCGTGACGGCGCGCTCGTGACGACGGGCGGCGCGATCGTCACGCCGCACGCCGCCGACGAGTGGTTCTTCCGCCCGGAGGACGCGCAGCTCGCCGATCCGGCTCATGCGCCGCTGCGCGGCGCGATCGGCGCGTGCGCGTTCCTCGGCGAGCGCACGCGGCTCACGATCGAGCATGCGGCGCCCGACGCGCTCGTGATCGACGTGCCGGGCCGCATCGAGCTCGCGCGCGGCACGGCGGTCGGCCTCACGATCGCGGCGGAAGGCCTGATCGCACTCGCCGCGTAACACCGCCCCACAATAACCAGACATTCCGAGGAACGACGATGCTGCTTGCTCAAATCAGCGATCTTCACATCAAGCGCCCGGGCCAGCTCGCGTACCGGCGCGTCGACACGGCCGCCGCGCTCGCGCGCTGCGTCGCGAAGCTGAACGCGCTGGTGCCGCGCCCTGACGCGGTGCTCGTCACGGGCGACCTGACCGACTTCGGCCACGACGACGAGTACCGCCATCTGCGCGACCTGCTCGCGCCGCTCGAGATTCCGTACTACCTGATGGTCGGCAATCACGACGATCGCGAGGGGCTGCGCCGCGCATTCGCCGATCGCCCCGAATTGCAGGGCGGCGAGTTCGTGCAATACGCGCTCGACGTTGGCGCCGTGCGCGTGCTCGCGCTCGATTCGCAGGTGCCCGGCACGAGCCACGGCGACCTGTGCGAGGCGCGGCTCGCGTGGCTCGCCGCGCAGCTCGACGCCGCGCGCGACCGGCCGGTGATCGTCGCGCTGCATCATCCGCCGTTCGCGTCCGGAATCGGGCACATGGACGCGCTGCGCCTCGCGCCCGCCGCCGCCGCGAAGCTCGATGCGCTGCTGCGCGGCTATCCGAACGTCGAGCGCGTGCTGTGCGGCCACGTGCACCGTACGATGTTCACGCGCTTCGGCGGCACGCTCGCGTCGGCCGTGCCGGCGCCCGCGCATCAGGTTGCGTTCGACCTGCGCGCGGACGCGCCGTCCGCGTTCCGGCTCGAGCCGCCCGCGTTCGCGGTGCACTTCCATTCACCGGAAACGGGGATGACATCCCATCACGTCTATGTGGACGAAGGCGACGGGCCTTATCCGTTCTATGAACCGAGCGGGGAACTGGTCGACTGACGGCGCGCGGCGCGCGCGATGACGGGCGGCTGCGGGCGGTCGCGGCCCGTTGCGGCTCATCGCGGCCGATAGCGGCCCGTCACGTGCCGCTCGCGCCGGTCGCACCGCCGAGTCGCCCGGCCGGCAGGATTCACGGTGCTCCGGTATGATCGGCAGCCTCGATCGGCGCCCGGCCACCTGCGCAACCGACGCCGCGCCGCGCGCCACGCCGCCCCACTCCGTTCCGTTGCCGCCATGTCCGCCGCCTCCACCGACCGTCCGACCGACGCCGCCTCGCCCCACTACTCGCGCAGCCTGCTGTTGCTGCTCGCGACGATCGCGGGCGTGTCGGTCGCGAACATCTACTACAACCAGCCGCTGCTCGACAGCTTCCGCTCGGCCTTCCCCGACGGCGCGTCGTGGATCGGCGCGGTGCCGACCGCGACGCAGCTCGGCTATGCGGCCGGCATGTTCCTGCTCGCGCCGCTCGGCGATCGTTTCGATCGCCGCGGGCTGATCCTGATGCAGATCGCGGGCCTGTCGATCGCGTTGATCGTGGCTGCGGCCGCGCCGTCGCTGGCGGTACTCGCCGCCGCGAGCCTCGCGATCGGCGTGCTCGCGACGACCGCGCAGCAGGCCGTGCCGTTCGCGGCCGAGATCGCGCCGCCCGCCGAGCGCGGGCATGCGGTCGGCACGGTGATGAGCGGCCTGCTGCTCGGCATCCTGCTCGCGCGCACGGCCGCCGGCTTCGTCGCCGAATATTTCGGCTGGCGGGCGGTGTTCGGTGCATCGGTCGCGGCGCTCGTGGCGCTGGCCGCGGTGATCGTGCTGCGACTGCCGCGCAGTTCGCCGACGTCGACGCTGTCGTACGGCAAGCTGCTCGGCTCGATGTGGCACCTGGCGGTCGAACTGCGCGGGCTGCGCGAGGCGTCTCTGACGGGTGCCGCGCTGTTCGCCGCGTTCAGCGCGTTCTGGCCGGTGCTGACACTGCTGCTCGCCGGCGCGCCGTTCCATCTCGGCCCGCAGGCTGCGGGGCTCTTCGGGATCGTCGGCGCCGCGGGTGCGCTGGCCGCGCCGCACGCGGGCCGTTTCGCGGACAAGCGCGGCCCGCGCGCGATCATCTCGCTCTCGATCGCACTGCTCGCCGCGTCGTTCGTGATTTTTGCGCTGTCGGGCGCGAGCCTCGTCGGGCTCGTGATCGGCGTGATCGTGCTGGATGTCGGCGTGCAGGCCGCGCAGATCTCGAACCAGTCGCGCATCTACGCGCTGAAGCCCGAGGCGCGCAGCCGCATCAACACCGTGTTCATGGTGTGCTACTTCATCGGCGGCGCGTTCGGCTCGTCGGTCGGCGTCGCCGCGTGGCACGCGTTCGGCTGGATCGGCATGTGCTCGGCCGGACTGCTGTTTACCGCGCTCGCCGGCTGGTCCCACCATCGTGGAGCACGGCGCGGCTGAACCTGGCGGTGTCGCGCGCAAGCGTCACGCGTCGGCGCGCGACACGGCAGGTGCATCGGCAGGCGGCGGCGTGAATGCCGGCGCCGGATCCATGACCGCGGCCGGGTCCACGACGGCGGCCGGCGCCGGCACCGCAAGCGGGACCGCGGAAGGCGCGAGGATCGGCGCCGGATCCGGCATCGCGGCCGGGTCCGGTCCGGACGCCGCACCCGCCGCCGATTCGGCGGCCACGGCCGCCGCGGCGGCCGGCGAAGCGTCTGCCGCCGCACGCGCCGCTGGCCGGCGCGCGGGATCGAACACGAACGACAACCCGACACTGCCGAGGATCGCGACGGTGGCGACCACGGTCGCCGTCGTCACCGGTTCACCGAGCATCAGCGCGCCAAGCGCGACCGCGACGATCGGGTTCACGTACATGCAACTGCTCGCGATGATCGGGCTCGTATGGCGAATCAGGTACCCGTACGCGACATACGCGGCCATCGTGCAGAACACCATCAGGTACACGAACGCGAACACCGGCCCCGCCGCGACCTGCTCGATGCGCTCGCCCATCAGCCACGCGGCGATCGTGGACATCAGGCCCCCCAGGCCGATCTGCAACGACGTCGACAGGAACAGGTCCGACGGCAGCTTGAGCCGCGTCGCGAGATGCGCGCCGCCCGCCCAGAACAGCGCGCCGGCCAGCACGCAGATCGTGCCGAGCGCCGAGTTCGCGGCGGCCGCGCCGCCCGAATTCAGCACGACGATGCCGACCATCCCGAGCGCGACGGCCGCCCACTCGCCCTTCGTCACCGGGCGCCCGGCGACCGCCGCGATCACGGTTGCGAACAGCGGCACCGTGGCGACCATCACCGCGGCCGAGCCGCTGCTGACCGTGCGCATCCCGAGCGCGATCGTGCCGGACGACAGCGCGACGAGCATCGTGCCGACGATCGCCGAATTGCGGATTTCCAGCAGCGTCGGCCATTCGGGCTTGCGCCGCAGCGCGAAGATGAACAGGCCGATCCCGCCGAGCAGGTTGCGCAGCCCCGACAGCAGCAGCGGCGGGAACGACTGCAGCGCGAAATGCAGGCCGCTGTAGGTCGAACCCCAGACGAAATAGATGAATACCAGCGCCAGTGCGACGCGGCCGCCGCGGCTTTGCGGCAGGCGGATCCGGATCGGCAGGCGGGCGAGGAAATCGAGAAGACGGTCGAGCGGGGTCATCGATCAGCCCGCCCGCACGATGTGTCGCGTGCTCCGCTGAAAGACGCCGGCGAGGCCGGCAAACGACCCTGACGGGGTCAGGAAGGCGGAGACGAACGTGCGGAACGACATGGCAGGACGAACGACGACGAATGAGAACCGGCAGGCGGCGGCAGAGGGTCGAAAAACGTGCGCAAACGGCTTCGTCCACACACGCTCGGCATTATGGCATCAAGGATTCAAAAGCATCGTCGGACCAGTCTGAAAGGATATCGACTGACGTTTCGGCGCGACATTATCGCGCCGCCGGCGGGCGAAATCCGGGGCCGGACATGCGCTGTGCCGGCGTCTCGGGTGCCCTGCTCCCCCTTCCCGCACGATCGCGATCGATACCTCGGCCTGATGGCCAGTCATGCGCGTCAGGTGCCGCTTCGCGCTTGTCGTGACGGTCGGCCTGCCCGTCCGACCGCCGACGTTTCGCTCATTCGACCTGCACACCTTTCATACAAGATTTTGTATAATTCCACCATCCTTCCGCCGAAGCCGGTTGTCTTCGTCGGCAGCGCGCTGGACGCGCTTCGCGGCTTTCCGCTGCCGGCGCGCCGCGAAGCCGGCCACCAGATCGACCAGGTGCAGCGCGGCCTGGCACCCGACGACTGGAAGCCGATGCGCACCGTCGGCCCCGGCGTGCGGGAAATACGCCTGCGCGATGCGAGCGGCGCATTCAGGATCATCTACGTCGCGACCTTCGCGGACGCGATCTACGTGCTGCACTGCTTCCGCAAGCAATCGGCACGCACCTGCCAGGCCGATATCGAACTGGCCGCCCGGCGCTATCGGGCACTGATAATGGAGAGGAAACAATGAGCAACGAACGCCATGCGAGCGTCTGGGACGCAATCGAGGGCCAGCCGGCCGAGGCCGAGAACATGAAGCTGCGCTCCGAACTGATGATCGCGCTCAAGCAGCGCATCGCGCAGCTCGAACTGAGCCAGGCCCAGGCCGCGCAACGGCTGGGCGTCACGCAGCCGCGCGTGTCCGATCTGCTGCGCGGCAAGATCAACCTGTTCGGGCTCGACGCGCTCGTGAACATGGCGGCGGCCGTCGGCCTGCGCGTCGACCTGCAGGTGCGCGCATCCGCGTAACGCACCGCGAAGCACGACAGCGGGCGCGCCCCGTCGCTCACGATCCGCCGAACCAGTTGTACCCCTGATCGACCCAGTAGCCGCCCGGGTAGGTATCGGTCACGAAGATTTCCATGATGTGCTTCGGATTCTTGTAACCGAGCTTGGTCGGCATCCGCAGCTTCATCGGGAAACCGAATTCCGGCGGCAGGCGATGGCCGTCGTAGTCGAATGCGAGCAGCGTCTGCGGATGCAGCGCGGTCGGCATGTCGATGCTTTCGTAGTAGTCGTCCGCGCATTTGAAACCGACGTATTTCGCATGCGTATCGGCGCCGGTGCGCGCCAGAAACGCGCCGAACGGCGTGCCGCCCCAGCGGCCGATCGCGCTCCACCCTTCCACGCAGATGTGCCGCGTGATCTGCTCCGCGTGCGGCAGCGCATACAGCTCGTCGAGCGTCCACACGCGCTTGCCCGTCACGCGGCCCGACAGCACGAGACGGTAAGTCGCCGCATCGACGTGCGGCACATCGTCGATGCCGTAATACGCATTGAACGGGAACGGCCGCGTGATGTCGGCTTCGGTATAGGTCGGCGCGAGCCGCTCGCCGCTGAACAGCCAGGCCTGCACGCGATCGTTCATGCGCGACACCTTCTCGAGGAACGTATTGACCGACGCATCGTCGTGCAGCGTGCAGCCGGTCAGCATCGTCAGCCCGCCGAGCGTCAGGATGCGCCGGTTGAACAGCCGCCGCGACGGCATCTCCAGCTCGCGGCGCACGTCGAGCTCGAGCGACTTGCGGTCGAGCGTCCAGCGCGAACCGTCGCGCTTGTATTCGGATTCCGACATGATGATTTCCTTCACCCGGAGTTGACCGGTCAGCGCCCGCGCAGCATCGCGAGCAGCGAGCGCGGCACCAGCAGCGCCATCGCGACGTGCACGACGAAGAACGCGACGAGCAGCGACATCGCCCAGAAATGCACGACGCGCGCGTTGTCGTAACCGCCGAACAGTTCGCGCAGCAGCGGAAACTGCACCGACTTCCAGATCGTCAGCCCGGACAGCACCAGCACGATCAGATCGACGATCGCGACCAGGTACGCGGCACGCTGCACCGCGTTGTAGACGCTCAAATCGTCGTGCGCGAGCCGGCCGCGCAACGCGGCGCGCACGTCGCGCCACACGGACGCCGGCGTGACGGGCAGCATCTTGCGCGCGAGGCGTCCGGTCGCGATCGACATCGTCAGGTAGAACAGCCCGTTGCCGACGAGCAGCCACATCGCCGCGAAATGCCATTGCAGCGCGCCGCCGAGCCAGCCGCCGAGCGTGATGCCGTGCGGAAACACGAATGGCGGATAGATCGGCGACGCGTCGTAGATGCGCCAGCCGGACAACACCATCAGGATCGCCGCGAGCGCGTTGAGCCAGTGGCTCACGCGTACCCACAGCGGATGGATCGGGCGTGCGGGCGGCGTGGCGGCCGCACGGCCGGTGGCGGGAACGGTTTGCATGATGAAGACTCCCGGAACGAGTCGGCGAGACGAGACAGAACGAGACGCGGGCGGGCGGCCGTCGTGCAGCACACGCGCCGGCCGCGCGCGCTGCCCGGCCTCCGTCAGTTCGACGGCGCCATCTTGTCGCCCGACGACTTGCCCATCGCGTCGTGGCCCATCGCGTCCTTCTTCATCGCATGTTTCTTCATGGCGCCCTTCTTCATCGCGCCATCCTTCGCCATCGCGTCATGGCCCATCGCATCCTTCGCCATCGCGTCGTGACCCATCGCGTCCTTCGACATCGACGAGCTGTCCTTCGACATCGCATCGTTCTGCGCATACGCGCCCGAGGCGACCGTGGCGCAAGCGGCAACGCAGGCGGCGATCAGAATTTTTTTCATGACATCTCTCCAAAACATGGGTTCAAGGAGCCGAATAGACGGACGACGTCGCGGGAAATGACAGCCGCTGCGGAAATTTTTTTTAGGTCGCGTGAAAGCGCGCCATGTTGCACCGCTTCGCCGCTGCCGGTCGATCCTTCGGACCATGCCGCGGCAACGCACACTGCCATTTCGACGGGCCATCGCGCCGCCCGCCATGCTGCGGCCGCACCGGGACAGCCGATCCTCTCCCGGTTGAAACCGCCGCCAAGCCAGTGTATCGTGTGCGCTGCTAACGCGGGGGTCCTGCAATGCGTTCGGTCAAACAACCGGCATTGCGGGTGAGAAATACCCTTTGAACCTGATCTGGATAATGCCAGCGCAGGGAAGCGTACGGATTTCGCCGCCATCCCTCTGACGAAATCCGCCGCCTCACCAAGCCTCGTCTCCTGCTTAGCTCGAGCCCCACATTCGTCAAGGGCTCCGGGCAAGCGCCGACGCGCCTGTCCGGCGCTCATACAGGAGATTGCATGAACGCCAATCCGAAGTTTCTGTCCGCCGACGCCCATGTCGACGCCGCTGCCGTCGCGCCGCTGCCCAATTCGCGAAAGGTTTATGTAACCGGCTCGCAGCTCGACATCCGCGTGCCCATGCGCGAAATCACGCAGGCCGACACGCCGACCGGCTTCGGCGGCGAAAAGAATCCGCCGATCTACGTGTACGACACGTCGGGCCCCTACACCGATCCGGACGCGAAGATCGACATCCGCGCGGGCCTGCCCGCGCTGCGCCAGCGCTGGATCGAAGCGCGCGGCGACACCGAAGTGCTCGACGGCCTGTCGAGCCAGTACGGCCTCGAGCGCGCGGCCGACCCGGCCACCGCCGACCTGCGCTTCCCGGGCCTGCACCGCAACCCGCGCCGCGCACAGGCCGGCAAGAACGTCACGCAGATGCACTATGCGCGTCGGGGCATCATCACGCCGGAAATGGAATACATCGCGATCCGCGAGAACCAGCGCCGCGCCGAGTACATCGAGAGCCTGAAGTCGAGCGGCCCGAACGGCGCGAAGCTCGCCGCGATGATGGGCCGCCAGCATCCGGGCCAGGCGTTCGGCGCCGCGGCCTTCGGCGCGAACGCGCTCGCCGAGATCACGCCGGAATTCGTGCGCGACGAGATCGCGCGCGGCCGCGCGATCATCCCCGCGAACATCAACCACCCGGAATCCGAGCCGATGATCATCGGCCGCAACTTCCTCGTGAAGATCAACGCGAACATCGGCAACTCGGCCGTCACGTCGTCGATCGGCGAGGAAGTCGACAAGATGACGTGGGCGATCCGCTGGGGCGGCGACACGGTGATGGACCTGTCGACCGGCAAGCACATCCACGAAACGCGCGAGTGGATCATCCGCAACAGCCCGGTGCCGATCGGCACGGTGCCGATCTACCAGGCGCTCGAAAAGGTCAACGGCAAGGCCGAGGATCTCACCTGGGAAATCTTCCGCGACACGCTGATCGAACAGGCCGAGCAAGGCGTCGACTATTTCACGATCCACGCGGGCGTGCGCCTGCAGTACGTGCCGCTCACCGCGAACCGGATGACGGGCATCGTGTCGCGCGGCGGCTCGATCATGGCGAAGTGGTGCCTCGCGCATCACAAGGAAAGCTTCCTGTACGAACACTTCGAAGAGATCTGCGAGATCATGAAGGCGTACGACGTGAGCTTCTCGCTCGGCGACGGCCTGCGCCCCGGCTCGATCTACGACGCGAACGACGAAGCGCAGCTCGGCGAACTGAAGACGCTCGGCGAGCTCACGCAGATCGCGTGGAAGCACGACGTGCAGGTGATGATCGAAGGCCCCGGCCACGTGCCGATGCAGCTGATCAAGGAGAACATGGATCTCCAGCTCGACTGGTGCAAGGAAGCGCCGTTCTACACGCTCGGGCCGCTGACCACCGACATCGCACCGGGCTACGACCACATCACGTCGGGCATCGGCGCCGCGATGATCGGCTGGTTCGGCACCGCGATGCTGTGCTACGTGACGCCGAAGGAACACCTCGGGCTGCCGAACAAGGACGACGTGAAGGAAGGGATCATCACGTACAAGCTCGCCGCGCACGCGGCCGACCTCGCCAAGGGTCACCCCGGCGCGCAGGTGCGCGACAACGCGCTGTCGAAGGCGCGTTTCGAGTTCCGCTGGGAAGACCAGTTCAACATCGGCCTCGATCCGGACAAGGCGCGCGAATTCCACGACGAGACGCTGCCGAAGGATTCGGCGAAGGTCGCGCACTTCTGCTCGATGTGCGGCCCGCACTTCTGCTCGATGAAGATCACGCAGGACGTCCGCGAGTTCGCGGCGCAGCAGGGCGTATCGGAAAGCGAGGCGCTGAAGAAGGGGATGGAAGTCAAGGCGGTCGAGTTCGTGAAGACCGGCGCCGAAATCTATCACCGTCAGTAAGCGAACGCGGCGGTCTGCACGGACCGCCTCGTGACGCACTGCACGAAGCCCGCTTTCGAGCGGGCTTTTTTGCATCCGCGTGCATGCCGCGTGCCCGCCGGCGCAAGGGAAACAATTGATTACGAAACCGTCCGAGCCTTAACAAGTCCTTACAGCAGCGCGTCGGGACGGCGGGTAGATTGGGGTCATGCGCGGCCGTCAGCCGGTCGTGCGCCCTCCCGTTCACCACCACAAGGACAACGATCATGAGTTACTCGATTCGGCGTTTTGGGGTATGCGCTCTGCTCGTCGCGACGGTGGCCAGCCTGTCGGCCTGCGATTCGATGACACGGCGCCAGCGCGACACGGCAATCGGTGCGGGTGTCGGCGGCGTAGCCGGCGCGGCGATCGGCGGCAACGCGCTGTCGACGCTGGGTGGCGCGGCAGCCGGCGGCATCATCGGCAACCAGATCGGCAAGTAAGCCGGCCGGGCGCCCGCGCGACGGGCGGCACGCTTCAGTTTCGGCCTGACGGCGTTTCCGCGGTGCGGAAGCGCCGTTTTCGCGTCTTTTCGCGTCTGGCGGCAGCAGTCGTCCGGGCGCGCAGGGCGATGCACGGAAATGATCCGTTACCGTTTTGCACACCGTGTCATCGCCGTGCGTCCTAAGCTTAAGCATCTGCCGATTGCCGGCGCCGCCGGAGAAACATCATGAACAGGACCCTCGTCGCCGCGGTGCTCGCGTGTGCGACACTCGCCGGCTGTTATTACCCTTACGGCTACTATCCGTCCGGCTATTACACGGCGGCGCCGGTACAGCCCGCGCCCGTGTATGTCGACCCCGGCCCCGTGTACTACTATCCGGCCCCTGCCTATGCCCCTGCATGGGGCGGCTACTGGGGCCCCGCGCTGTCGCTGAACTTCGGTTTCGGCGGACGCGGCGGGCACGGCGGCTGGCGCCATCATTGAGCGGCCGCGCCGGCCGCCCGGGCGGTTCGCGTCGGCGGAAAAACGGATTTCCCGTTTCTTGTCGTTTCATCCGATCATGAAACGAAGGCGCGGTAACGCGGTGTAAGATTCACCGCGTCCCGTCCCCCTCGCCTGCCACGCCCGATGTCGCCCAAGAACGCCTTTCTGCTGACCGTCCTCGCCGCCCTGTGGGGTGCGTCGTTCCTGTTCATCCGGATCGGCGTCGCCGAATTCGGCGTCGCGCCGCTGATGGCGCTGCGGGTGGGCATCGGCGCGCTGTTCCTGACGGGCCTCGCGCTGACGCGTTTCAAGCCCGCCGACCTCGGCGCGCGGCTGCGCCGGCACGCGTGGCCATTGTTCGTCGTCGGCGTACTGAACTCGGGCGCGCCGTTCTGCCTGTTCGCCTATGCCGAACTGACGCTATCGGCCGGCGTGACCTCGGTGATCAACGCGACGACACCGCTGTGGGGCGCGCTCGTCGCCTACCTGTGGCTGAAGGACAAGCTGTCGCTGCCGCGCGCGATCGGCCTCGTGATCGGCTTTGCCGGCGTGCTCACGCTCGTCTGGGATCAGATCGCGAACGCGCACGGCAGCACCGGCGCCGGCGCGACCGCGCTGGCCGCCGCCGCCGCGCTCGGCGCGACGCTGCTGTACGGCATCGCGGCCAACTATACGAAGCGCAAGCTCAGCGGCGTCGATCCGCTCGTCAACGCGACCGGCAGCATGATCGGCTCGACCGTGCTGCTGCTGCCGTTCGCGATCGCGACGTGGCCCGCAGCAGCCGTCAGCACGCATGCGTGGGGTGCCGTGCTCGCGCTCGGCATCGCCTGTACGGGCATCGCGTATTTCATCTTCTTTTACCTGATCGCGCATGTCGGCCCGGCCCGCGCGATTACCGTGACGTTCGTGATACCGGTGTTCGGCCTGCTGTGGGGCGCGCTGTTCCTCGGCGAACACGTATCGGTCGTGATGATCGAAGGCTGCGCGATCGTGCTCGTCGGCACCGCGCTTGCGACCGGCGTGATCAAGCGGATTCCCGGGCTCCGCCCGCGCGGCGGCGAAGCAACCTGAGCGGCATGCGGGGCCGGCGCCCCGCCGGTTGCCCGGTTGCCCGGTTTTCCGCGACGCGCCGGCTACCGGTCCTCAAGCGCCGACCGCCGACCGGTGCGCGCCGGAGCATCTCGTTTATCACCCGATGCAGATGACCGCGCACGGTTGCGCAGCCGGCCGGCTTCCCCGGTTCTCCGAATCCCCGCATTCTTCGCACGCAATGCACGCGGCACACGTGGCGCCGTCGCTGCGTGCACGATTGGCGGCCGTTGCGCGTTGAACCGGGCGGACAGCCCCGTCCAAGCGTCGGTGTAGCGTTTGCGTCTGGAGTTTCCCTGATACGCGCGCCGCGCCATTCCCGTTACACTCGGAACACTCATCCGCAGAAGGCGGTTACGATGCTCCACGTTCTTTCACGTCCACCTGCGCGTGCGACGGCTTCGGCGTGGCGTCACGACACCGCTCCCCCGATCGCCCCAGGGCATCGTTGACATGAAGCCCTCCCGCGACCTCTCGCTCGACTCCCTGCTCGAACGCCTCACGCCGACGCCCAGCGGCTGGATCGCCACGTTTCGCGACACGACGCTGCGCAGCGTGTTTCAGCCCGTGCTGTCGATCACGCACAAGCGCGTGGTCGGCTATGAAGCGCTGCTGCGCGTCGTGGACGAGAACGGCACGCTGGTTTCGCCGGTCGCGCTGTTCGACAGGACGCGCGCGGCTGCCGATGCACTGCTGCTCGACCGGCTCGCCCGCTGCCTGCACACGGCCAACTTCGTCGCGCAAGGTATCGGCGACGGCTGGCTGTTCCTGAACGTGACGCCGCGCGTGCTCGATTCGGGCCTCGTGCAGCGCGAATTCGTCGAGGCACTGTGCCGGCATTTCGCACTGCCGCCGAACCGCATCGTGCTGGAAGTCATCGAGCAGCCGGCGCGCGACGAAGCCGCGCTCGCCCGCACGATCGACATGATCCAGCATCGCGACTTCCTCATCGCGATCGACGATTTCGGCACCGGATTCTCGAATTTCGACCGCGTATGGCGCGCACGGCCCGATATCGTCAAGCTCGACCGCTCGCTCGTCGAGCGCGCGACCTGGTCCGCCGAGGATCGCCGCATCATGCATCACCTGGTATCGATGCTCCACCAGGCCGGCGCGATGGTGCTCGCCGAGGGCGTCGAAAGCGACGACGCGCTGCAGGCGCTGATGGAGGCCGATATCGACTTCGTCCAGGGCTTCCAGTTCGGCCAGCCCGATGCATCGATCGCACATGCGAGCGCTGCGGCGCCCGCGATGCTCGATGCCGCGTGGCAACGCTTCATCGCGCATCGGCATGTGCCGGCGATCGCCGAGCAGCCGGGCTTCGACGCGATCGAGCGGCTCGTGCTCGCCGGCGCGGCCGCGTTTTCCGCGAGCGGGAACCTGAACGATGCCGCGCAGCGCGTATTCACGGTGCCGGCCGCGCGCCGCGTGTTCGTCACGGACGAGATCGGCGAACAGTTCCTGCCGTCGATCGGCGCGCCCCCGGAGGGCGGCCAGGCGAGCGGCACGCGGCTCGCGCCGCTGTTCCCGGAGACGCACAGCAACTGGTCGCGCCGCCCGTACTTCCAGCGCGCGATCGCGGCGCCGGGGCGTGTCGCGCTGATGGGCCCGCACTTCTCGCTGACCGAAGGCCGCGACTGCTATACCGCGGCCGTCGCGATTCGCGCGCAAAGCCGCCTCGTCGTGTTCTGCGTCGACTTCGTGCTAGACAGCGCGGGCACCGTGATGCGGTAGCAGGCGCGGGCGGTATGGATCCGCCCGCCGCGCCGCCCGGTTCGGCGTTTCGTCAGTCAATCACCTTCCCTCTTCCCGACTTCACCATGCCGCGCCGCGACTTGTGTTCGAGCCGCCGCTCCTTCGATGCGCGCGTCGGCCGCGTCGCGACGCGCGCACGCGGCGTGAACGCGACGCTGCCGATCAACGCATCGAGCCGCGCGAGCGCTGCCTCGCGGTTCTTCTCCTGGGTGCGGTATTCCTGCGACTTGATCACGACGATGCCGTCGCGCGTGATGCGCTGGTCGGACAGCGCGAGGAGCCGTTCCTTGATGACGGGCGGCAGCGACGACGCGCGGATGTCGAAACGCAGGTGAATCGCGCTCGACACCTTGTTGACGTTCTGTCCGCCGGCGCCCTGCGCGCGCACGGCGGTCCATTCGACTTCGGCCGGATCGAGCGTGTAGCGGATCATCATCGCGACGTCTCCTTGCGGCGCCGCGCGAGCGCCTCGTCGACACGGGCCGCCAGGCCCGAATCGCGTTGCGTGCGCGTCGCGACCGCCTGCGCGAGCACGCGCCGCGGACCGATCACCTGCACGCGCGTGCGTGCGCGCGTGACGGCCGTATAGACGAGCTCGCGCGTGAGCACCCGCCCGAACGACGCCGGCAGCACGAGCGCGGCCTCGTCGAATTCGGAGCCCTGCGACTTGTGGACGGTCAGCGCGAACGCCGTTTCGTGCGGCGGTAGCGCGGCGGGCGACACGGCGCGCGCGGTGCCGTCCGCGCGGCGGAACCACGCGCGCAGCACGCCGTGCGCGTCCGGCAATGCGATGCCGATGTCGCCGTTGAACAGCCCGAGCGCATAGTCGTTGCGCGTCACCATGATCGGCCGCCCGGTGAACCAGTGTGCGCCGACCGCGAGCGGCACGCGTGCGGCATGTCTCACGTGCGTGGCCACCAGCGCATTGACGTGCTCGGCGCCGCGCGAGCCGGTGCGTGTCGCGCACAGGATCCGGAAGCGGTTGAGCGCGTCGAACAAGGGCAACGGATCGGGCACCGGCTCGGACAACGCGGTACGCAATGCGTCGAGGTATGCGCCGAACCGGCGCGCAAGCCGCTCGACCGTCGATGCCGCGAGCGCATCACCCGCGTCGTCATGAAACGACGCGGCAGCGGTATCGTCCATCGGCAACGCATCGAGCGCGGCCTGCACGTCGCCGCGGCGGATCGCGAGCGACAGGCGGCCGATCGGCGAATCGAGACCGAAACGGTAATTGCGTTCGAGCCAGACGACGCAGTCTGCAAGCGGTGCGGGCGCGGGAGACGCGGCGGCGATATCGTCGGCTCGCGTTGCGACGGTCGACGCAAGCGCCGCATCGGCCGGTTCGAATGGCGCGAGCTCGACCGCGTCGAGCCACGCGAGTTCGTCGACCTCGATCCACGCAGGATCGGCGGCCGCCGAGACGCTGTCGGTAGCGGTCGGTGCAGGCGCCGCAGTCGGCAACGAAGCGGCCGGCGGCGCGATATCGGCAGCGGACAACGCTTCGTCCTGCAGGTCGTCATCGAACAGCGACGCCTGGCGCGTATCCACGTTCCGCCGCGCCGGCTGCTTGCGCATCGCGGTCGCCGACAACGGCGCGGATGCCGGAGCCGGAGCCGGAGCGGCAACGGCCGCCGGCGCCTCGCCGTCCAGCACCGGCAACGCCGCGACGAAGGCCGCTTCGTCGATCCCGAGCGCATCCGCGATGCGTATGCGTGCGGCGGCGGTAAACGTCGGCCGTGCGCTGAGTTCGGCGAACACCGCGCCGGCCTCGACCGCGGCCAGCTGATCCTTGTCGCCGAGCAGCACGAGCCGTGCGCCGGGCGCAAGCGCATCGAGCAGATGGGCGGCGAGCGCGACGTCGATCATCGACGCCTCGTCGACGACGATCAGGTCGTACGGCAGCGGATTGTCGCGATGATGGCGGAAGCCCGCCGCTCCGCCGCCGCCCAGCAGGCGATGCAGCGTGTACGACGTGTCGGGCAGGCGCGCGGCCAGTTCCGGCGGCAGGTCGCCCGCCCGCGCGTGCAGCGCTTCCTGCATCCGCTGCGCGGCCTTGCCGGTCGGTGCCGCCAGCGCGATGCGCAGCCCCGGATGCGCGTCGAGCAGACACGCCAGGACACCGACGACCGTGGTCGTCTTGCCGGTGCCGGGGCCGCCGCTGACGATCGTCACGCGCCCTGTCAGCGCAACGATCGCCGCGACGCGCTGCCAGTCCACTTCGCCCGTCGCGGGCCCGAAGTAACGCGCGAGACTGTCGCGCAACCGGTCGGGCGACAGCGCGTCGCCCGGTGCGGCGACGCCGGCCTGCGCGACGAGCGCATCGGCGAGCCGCCGTTCGTAGTCGAAATAGCGTGACAGATACAGATGGTCGTGCCGGTCGACGATCAGCGGCCGCTCGTCGCCGCGCGCGAGCGTGCCGAACGCCACCACGCCGCTGGCGGCGAGCGCCGCGCGCACGTCGTCGACCGGCTCCTCGTAGCGCTGCGCGAGCGCGCCGAGCGACACGCACACGTGACCGCCCGCGGTCGCCCGGCTCGTCGCGAACGCGGCACGCGCCGCCCAGCGCGCGGCCGCGGCTGGCGCACCCGCGCGACGCGACAGGTCGCCGATGCGCCGCGCGAATCCTTCCGCAAGCGCGATGCCGAAATCCGCGGGCTCGGGCAGGCGCGCGGCGAGGCCGCCGGTGAATTCGAGCGTATCGTCGGACACGTTCATGCGCGGCCCCCTTCCATCATCCGGTCGAGCGCGTCGACGAGTTCGCGCGCGGGCCGGCGCGCATGCACGCCGGCCGGTTCGCCGCCGCTGCGCCAGTCGGGCCGCACGCCACGCACGAACAGGTACAGGTAGCCCGCCATATGCGTGTCGTAGTCGTAGTCGGGCAGCCGCCCGCGCAGATAGCGATGCAGCGCGACCGTATAGAGCAGCGCCTGCAGGTGATACGCGTGATCAGCCATCGCGACGTCGAGCGCGCGCGGGCCATAGGCATCCGGCGTATTGCCGAGATGGTTCGACTTCCAGTCGACGATCCAGAACCGGCCGTCGTGTTCGACGATCATGTCGATGAAACCCTTGATGAAACCGGCGAGCATGCCCGCGTCCAGTGCAACGTCCGGATAGCCGTGCGCGACCAGCAGCCGGCGCAGCGCGCCCAGCTCGAGCGACGGCACCGGGAACAGGAAACCCATTTCGTCGAGCCGCTTGGCGGGATCGAGATCCGCAAGCCGCATGCCCGGCACGAGCTCCGTACGCACGACATCGTCGACGAGCCGCGCCATCATCGCCGGCAGGCGCGTCGCGAGTTCGGGCTCGGCCTCGACCGGCCGGTCATGCAGCGCGCCGAGCGCGGCCCGATGCCACGAATCGGGCTCCGTGAACCGGCTGAGTTCGAACAGGCGGTGCAGACATTCGCCCGCTGCCGCACCGCGCGGAAACACGAGGATGTCGTCATCCGGCGGCTCGGCCGCGACCATGTCGGGCACGACGAACGCGCCGTCCGGCGCCACGGCGGCAAGCGCATCGTGATCGGGCCGCAGCTCGTCGTCCGGGACGACCGCGACGCCCGCCTCCTCGCGCGCCATCGACGCCGTCAGCGAACTGAAGCTCGCCATCCGCCACGCGTCGCGCAGCACGCGCGTCGCATGGCGTGCCGCGAGCGCCTGCGATGCATCGTGGCCGGCCGCGAGCCGTTCGCGACGCGCCGGCACCGGCACCGGCGCAACGCTCACGGGGCCACCCGCCAGCGCTTGCCACGCGGCGTCGAGCGCCGCTTCGTCGGGCGGCTCGTCGAGCCACGCGTCGAACGACTGGCCGGCGCCGGCCACGAGCCAGTTCAGCACGCTGCGCCGCGCCTCGCGGGTCGAGCGCGACGACAGATAAGGCCCGGCGACGAGGTAGCATCGATAGACCGCGCGCGTGAGCGCCACGTAGACGAGCCGCGCGCGTTCCGCCGCCTGTTCACGCAGCGCCTGGCGCGCGGCATGCGCCGCGGCTTCGTCGTCGCACCCGTAATGCAGCACGGCGTCGCCCGCGTCGTCGTGATACTCGCGCGCGGCCGGCAACCCCGACGCGGGCGGCTCGCGCAGCCCGCCGTCGTTCAGGAACGGACAGAACACGACCGCGTATTCGAGGCCCTTCGACTTGTGCACGGTCACGATCTGCACGAGGTTGCGATCGGATTCGAGACGCAGCTGCGCTTCCTCGCCGCCGCCATCGAGCCGTTGCGCGGCAAGCCAGCGCAGCGTCGGCGCGATACCCGGCTGCGCGGACGCGCGTGCCTGCGTCAATTCGGCCAGATGGTTGATGTCGGTCACGCGGCGTTCGCCGTCCGCGCCGGCCATCAGCCGCTCGGCGATGCGCAGCTCGCGCGTGAACGTGCGCCACATCACCGCGAAGCCGCGTTCGCGCCACAGCAGCCGATAGCGCGAGAAGCGCTCGACCCAGCTCATCGCGTCCGTGCTGTCCGCCGCTTCGCGCGACGCGTCGCCGTCGCCCTGCTCCATCCGCCACAGCGCCCCCGCATCGAGGCCGAACCAGTCGGCTGCCAGCGCCGCGCGCAGGCGCCGCAGGTCGCCCGGCGCATCGATCGCCGCCAGCACGCGCTCGAGCTGCTCCGCATCGCCGGTCGAAAACACCGACGCCTGCGCGAGCTCGACGCTGCCGATGCCCCACGTGGCAAGGACGCGCTTCACGAGACTGCCCTGCCGGTGCGTCTGCACCAGCACCGCGATGTCGCCCGGCGACAGCGGCGTATCGCCGAGCCGCGCATGCCCTTCGCGCGCGCCGCGCATCAGCCGGGCAATCTCGGCCGCGCACGCCTGGGCAGCCTGCGCCTGTGCGTCGCGCTTGAGCAGCGTGCCGTCGCCGCCCGGCAGCGCCCAGATCCGGAAATCGCCGGCCGGGCCCGGATCGGTTGCGTCGACGAACGGTGCACGCATGCGCGTGCCGGCCCGCACTGCGTAATAGTCGAGCCCGTCGAGCACGAACGCGCGCGGGTTCGACATGAAGAAGCGGTTGCACGCGTCGACGATCGCCGGCGTCGAGCGCTGGTTGACCGCGAGCGTATAGCACGCGCTCGCGCTTGCCCGCGCGGCAAGATAGGTATGCAGATCCGCCGCGCGGAAGCTGTAGATCGCCTGCTTCGGATCGCCGACGAGAAAGAGCGGCCCGCCCGGCGCGAAGATCCGGTCGAAGATCGCGAACTGCAGCGGGTCGGTATCCTGGAATTCGTCGATCAGCGCGGCCGGATAGCGGGCGCGCAGCGTCTCGGCGAGCCACGGGTGCGCATGCAGCGCGTGATACAGGTTCGCGAGCAGGTCGTCAAACGACACGACGCGACGCGTACGCTTGCGTTCAGCCAGCTCGCCCGGCGCCGTGTCGAGCCAGTCGGCGATCAGCGCGAGCCAGCGCGCACGCTGCGCGGCCTCGGCCGCGGCCACCGCCGCTTCGAGCGCGTCGGCCACGTCGAAGAACGCGTGCTCGGGGGGCACGCCGCCCTTTTTCGTCGCCTTCGCGAGCGCGGTGCGCGTGAGCTTGAGCGCCGCCTTCGGCAGCGCGGCAGTCGCATCGCCCTGGGCAAAATGCGCGGACCACGCGCCGAGCGCATCGGCGACCGCGTCGGGCTTGTGCGAGCGCTGGTTGAGCGCGGGCTGCGCGGTGCGCAGCACCGCGTCGATCGCGTCGCGCTCGTCGGCCCACATCCGCGCAGCCTCCGCAAAACATTCGGCGGCAGCGGCCTCCGCCGATTCGTCCGGTTCGACGACGCCGTCCCAGCGCAGCGCGGCCAGCGGCTTCTTCAACCGGCGCGCGAGCTGGGCGTCGAGGGCGGCCGGGCCCGCGCCCGAATCGACGAGCCACGTCGCGAAGCCGGGCCAGCGCGCGGCCATCGGTTCGACGCGCGTACGCCAGAAGTCCGCCGCGAGCTCGAAGCGCAGCGCCGCATCGTCGGCCTGCATGTCGAACGCGAACGGCATCGCGGCCGCGAACGGCGCTTCCTGCAGCGCACGCTGGCAGAACGCGTGGATCGTGTGGATCGCCGCCTGGTCGAACGCGCGCAGCGCACGCCGGATCCGCTTCGCTGCGGTCTCGGGGTCGAGCGTGCCGGCTTCGCCGAGCGTCGTCTCGAGCAGACGCGCGACGAACGGATCGCCGCCGTCGTCGCCGGTATCGAGCGCGTGCGCGAGCTGCGCGAGCCGCCCGCGGATCCGCTCGTGCAGCTCGGCGGTCGCCGCCTTCGTGAAGGTCACGACGAGGATTTCATCCGCGCCGAGATCCTTCTCGAGCAGCAGGCGCACGTACAGCGCGCAGATGTTCCACGTCTTCCCGGTACCGGCCGACGCCTCGATCTGGTTGACGCCGTCGAGCGGGCACGCGAACACGTCGAGTTCGAGCGCCGCCTGCGGCGGGGATGCGGCGCTCATGCGACCTCCTTCAGATGTTCCAGCATCGGCTCGAACACGAGCCGCGCGAGTGTGCCGAACGGTTCGTCGAGCGACGGATGGGCGCCGCGCCACGCGATCGCGATGGCCGGATCGTCGGCTTCGCTCACCACGCGCTCGTTGATCCAGACGCTCGCGGCCTTCGCCTCGCCGTCGGAAATGCGCGCCCATGCGCTGCGCGGGAAAAACCGCAGCGGCATCCGCCGCCCCGCGCGAAACAGCGCCGCGAGCGGCGCGAGACGCTCGAGCGGTGCCGCGACCGGCGTGAGTTCGAAGGCGCCGCCGCTGCCAAACCACAGCGTGCGGCGCGGCCCCTCGGGCTCCACCGCGCAATAGACGAGATGCGCGAGCCAGGCAGACAGGTAGTCACGCGCGCTCGGCCGTGCATAGCGATAGATGACCTGACCCGCCGGCGTCAGCCGGTTCAGCGTGCCGTGCAGTTCGAGCGGCGCACTCACCGCGTCGCCTGACAGCATCGCGTCATCGGCGCCGAACAGCACCTGGTCGGTGTCGGGCCATGCGGGCGCGATCGCGAGCGTGAACGGCCGCCGTTCCATGCCGTCGGCCAGCGCACGGCGCACGTTCGACGCAAGCTGCGTCATCGAGCCGAGCGCCTGGTCACGCCAGACGGCACCCGTCGCGCCGCCCGGCAGTTCCGGGCTGGCGTCCGCGATGCGCAGCGCGTGATCGTGCACGCCGCCTTCATCCGATTCGATCAGCAGCGGCAGCACGCGCTCGGCGAGTGCGTCACTGCCGGCGAAGTCGAGTGCGAACGGCTCCGTGTCGAGCAGTTCCGCCTGCGCGTCGGACAACACGATGCCGAGCCGCGCACGCAGCAGCGCGCGGGCCGGATGCCGCCAGAAGCGTTCGAATTCGCTGAACGCGACGGGCTCCACCGGCTCGGCCGGCAGCGGCTGCGCGAAGAACGGCTGCTCGCGCGTCGCATCGCGCGCGGCTTCGGCCGCCAGCAGCGACGCGAGCGTCGCGCGCTCGGCGTCGTACGAAGCCAGTTCGCTGCCGGGCCGGAAATACTCGGCCGCGAACGGTTGCAGCGGATGCTCGACGATGAACGCGCGCCGCGCGGCATCGACCGCGTCCGGCGCGGCGTCCGCGCCGGCCGTGACGAGTGCGAGATGGTCGAGCAGTTCGTCGACGAGCGCCGCGGGCGGCAACGGTGCGTTGTCGCGAATGCTGCGCCCCGTATAGGCAATCAGCAGCCGGTCGCGCGCGGCGAGCAACAGGTCGAGGAACAGGTTGCGCTCGTCGTCGCGGCGCTGCCGGTCGCCGAGCTTCGGCAAGACGGCCATCAGGTCGAACTCGTCCGCGCGCGCGAGGCTCGGCAGCACGCCGTCGTCCATCCCGAGCAGGCACACGACGCGGTATGGCAGCCCGCGCAGGCTCGTCAGCGACGAGAACGTGACGCCGCCCCATGGCACCCCGCCGCGCGCCGGATCGTCGAGCGCGGCTGCCAGCCCCGCGCGCACGACGGCCGCGGGCAACGCCTCGTCGGGTGCGCCTTCGGTCATCGCGGCGAGCATCGCGTCGAGCGCGTCGCGCACACCCGCGAGCGCATCGGCGTACGCGGCGCCGGAGTCGAAAAACCGCGCGAGCGTGTCGGCAAACAGTTCGCTCCATGCGCGCGGCGTGTGGGCGTCGGCGAGCCGCCGCGCAAAGCCGTCGAGATCATCGGTGAAGCGCGCGAGCCGGCCGAGCAGTTCGGCCTCGCTGCCGGTGGCCGCCTCGATCGGCAGCCACGCGCCGACCGGTGCCGCGCCTTCGGGCATCGCGTAGCCGAGGAAGAGCCGCGCGAGCGCGTCGGAGAACGTATGGCGCGGCGCGGGCACCGCCGCATCGTCGCTCGCCGTCGGCGACAGCCCGCGCCGCGCGCCGGCGGCCGCGAGCCAGGTCTGCACCGTCTCGAGCGCGGCTGCGTCGATGCCGTAACGGGCCGCCACCGCGTCCACGCGCAACCATTCGACCAGTTCCGGCGCGCCGACCTGCCGCTCCGGCAACGCGAGCCATTCGAGCAGCACGCGCGCGACCGGGTTCGCCTGCGACGGCGGCAGGCCGGTGATCCGGTAAGGCACGCGCGCGCCCCCGGCACCCGCCGTGCCGAACACGGCATCGATCAGCGGCCCGGCCGCCGCGAGATCGGCGACCGCCACCAGCACATCGGACGGCTGCAGCGTCGCGTCGGCGTCGAACCACGCGAGCAGGCGGTCATGCAGCACCTCGAGCTGACGCGCGAGACTGTGGCACACGTGCACCTCGATCCCGCGCTCGGCCGGCGCTTCGCCGAGTTCGGCCTCCGGCTGCAGGTCGAGGATCGCGTTCTGCACGCGCGCGAGCCAGGTCGGCGCGGAATTCCCGACGAAACGCGATGCATCGCCTGACGCGGCGCTTTCCGTCAGTTCGTGCAGCATGTGCAGCTGCGCCTGCGTCTGCCGCCCCCACTCCGCGAGCAGCGGATGGCCGACTTCCTGGTAGTCGAGCCGGCCGGCCGCGTCGAGCGCCTCGGCATGCGCGGCGGTGACGATGTCGAACCAGAATTCGCGGCACGGGTTGAGCGCATAGACGCGCACGTCGATCCACCGCGACAGCTCGCGCAGCAGCGCGACGTGCAGCGGCGGCATCGTCGGCAGCGCGAACACGCTGACCGACTCCGGCCAGTCGGCGCGCGCGACCGTTTCGGGACCGAGGTTGCGCGCCTCCACGAGGAAGCGATGCGCGGGCGGCGTGCCGCTTTCGCTCAGCTCGGCAAGCAGCGCGCGCCACAGCGCGGCCTGCCAGTGCTCGTCGTCGCGTGCGGCATCGCTGATTCCGCGCGGCGCGGCGTCGCCCGCGAGCACCGACTCGCCGGCCTGCCACGCGGCCAGCCATTCGGGCCGATAGGTCAGGTAGTGATCGAGCACGGCCGCGACGCGCTGTGCGAGCTCGTGGCGCATCGCGTCGTCGGACGCGGACAGATACGCGGCCAGCCGCGGCGATGCGAGCCACGGCGCGCCGCCCGCGGCCTGCGCGAACAACCGGTAGCAGCGCCATACGAGGCGGTCGGGTGCGAACGGCGAGCGCGCGGGCACCGTCAGCACGCGGCCGATCTGCGCCCACAGCCATTGCGCGAGATACGTGAACTCGACGTTCGCGCACACGCCGTGGCGCGCGGCGATGTCAAGCTCGAGACGGCGGCGCAGCGCGGCGCTCGGCACGATGACCTGTTGCGGCGCCCACGGGCCGTTGCGGGCCGGGAACGCGGCCAGGTCGTCGAGCAGCGCGTCGGCCAGCGTTTCGTGACGGTTCGAATAGAAGAGATGGAGCATGAAGCGGGTGTCGAAGCCTCGCGCCGGCCGGACCGGGCGAACGGGAGCACCAAGGATAGCAAAAGGTCCGTCGCGACGAACCTCGTCCGAACGGCCAGCTTTTGCGGACCGCGAAATACGATAGACTCGTCGCCAGTCAATACGCCGCCCCGGGCGTCTTCGTCTGTCATTCAGCTCATCGATGCGCTATTCGGTCGAAATCAGAAAGTTTTTCTACAGCCAGTACTTTTTCGGCGGCCTGCGGATCGCGGTCGGCGTGTCGCTGCCGGCCGTGCTGTGCCTGATCGTGTTTCACAACCGGGAGCTCGGCTTCACGATCTCGACCGGCGCGCTCGGCGCGTGCGTCGTCGACATGCCGGGCCCGCTGAAGTACAAGCACAACGAAATGCTCGCGTGCAGCGTGATCGGCTTCCTGGCCGCGCTCGCGACCGGCCTCGCCACGCCGAACATCTTCGCGCTGTGGCTGACGATCGTGCCGCTCACGTTCGTGCTGTCGCTGATCGTCGTCTACGGCAACCGCTGGCCGCAGATCAGCTTCGCGACGCTGTTCATGATGGTGATGACGCTCGAGGAGAAGTTCACGCCGCTGCAGGCGCTCATCAACGCGGGCTGGATTCTCGCGGGCGGCCTCTGGTACACGTACTGGGCGACGCTCGTGTCGCAATGGCAGGCGCGCCGGATCGAGCAGCAGGCGCTCGCCGAAAGCCTGTTCGCATGCGCCGACTACCTGCTCGCGCGCGCGCAGTTCTATGATCTCGACGCCGATCTCGACGAGTGCTACCGCAATCTCGTCGCGAAGCAGATCACCGCGGTCGAAACGCAGGAAACCGCGCGCGACATCGTGCTGCGCAACCTGCCGAAGCTGCGCCGCGGCAAGCTCGATCCCGGCCGCACGACGATGTACAACCTGTTCATCAACAGCGTCGACCTGCACGAGCTGTTCGTCGGCGCGCATACCGACTACCCGCTCGTGCGCAACACGTTCGGCGGCTCGGACCTGATCATTTTCTATCGCGACCTGATCTGCAAGGCGGCCGCCGATCTCGAGGAGATCGGCCTCGCGGTGCTCGAGAACCGCGCGCCGCATTCGCGGATCAGCGTGAAGGCCGAACTGCGCGCGATCGAGTACGAGATCGAGCTGATGCGCAAGAAGAACTTCCCGGCCAGCAATGCGGAAGCGTACGCGGCCGTGCTCGCGACGTTCCGGCGCATCTGGAGCGCCACGCGCCTGATCGACCGGATGCGCCGCAACCTGTCGGGCCATGCCGACCCGCAGCAGACCGAACTGAAGATCGACAAGGCGCTCACGCGCTTCCTGCAGCGGCGCCGGATGTCGCCGCTCCTGATCTTCTCGAACCTGAACATGCGCTCGCCGAGCCTCCGCCACGCGCTGCGCGTGACGATCGCGGTCGCGGTCGGCTTCTGGCTCGGCCGGCTGCTGCCGCTCACGAACGCATACTGGATCGTGATGACGACCATCATCATCCTGAAGCCCGGCTACTCGCTGACCAAGCAGCGCAACGCGCAGCGTATCGTCGGCACGCTGATCGGCTGCGCGGCGAGCATCGCGCTGATCTACACGGTGAAGGAGCCGCACCTGCTCATCGCGATCATGTTCGGGTCAATGGTGATGAGCTACAGCCTGCTGCTGTTCAACTACGCGGCGAGTGTCGTGTTCACGTCGTCGTACGTGCTGCTGATGTTCCACCTGCTCGCGCCGGGCAGCATGCGCATCATCGGCGAGCGCGCGATCGACACCGTGGTCGGCTGCATGATCGCGATCGCCGCGAGCCGCCTGTTCCCGTACTGGGAATACCGGCTGATGGGCAAGCTCGTCACCGACACGCTGACGTCGACCCGCAAGTATTTCGAGGCCGTCTGGCGCGCCAGGCGCGGCGCATCGCCGCCGCCCGTGCCGGCCGCCGACGGCGCGGCGGTCGTGCCGGGCGTCGCCGCGGCGATCGAAGCGCCTGCCACCGCCCTCGACGACGACTACCGCTACCGCCTCGCGCGCAAGGACGTGCACATCGCATTCGCGAACCTCGGTCAGGCGTTCCAGCGGATGATGATCGAGCCGAAGGCGCACCAGCGCTTCGTGCCGGAGCTGAACGACCTGCTCGTGCAGACGCACGTGCTCGGCGCGCAGATCACCGCCGCCGCGCCGCTGATCCGCAGGGCCGACGAGAACCTCGTCCACGACGACGCGCTGCGCCGCGGCCTGTCCGCCGTGCTGGAGAACCTCGAGAAGGCGGAAGCCGGCGAGCCGCCGCCGGCCGACCAGCTCGATGCGACGAAGCAGATCACGCGCGACCTCGACGCGATGGTCGTGTCCGCGGAAAAATCCGATGCGGTGGGCGCCGAGCTCACGCACGACCTTAAAGTACTCGCGCACCAGTGCAAGCAGATGCTCGCGTCGTCGCTGCTGATCCGCAAGGACGCGAGCGTCATTCGCCTGCCCGCATGACGGCATGACGGCATGACGCTGTCCCGCCGCCGGCCGCGCACGCAAGCCGGCCGGCCGGCGGCGCGCCCCCGCTCCCGCTCCCCTTCCGAAGCATGCCCCGTGCGCACGGCACGCGACGGCCCCACGCCCGATTCCGCCGGTTTCGCCAGTCAGGGAATACCCGATTCCGGTCCCATGGCCCGGCTTGTTATCATTCGTTCACATTTAAGTTGTATAGACAACTTGAGCCAACCGGGCCGGCCCCGCTCGCCCGGTCCGTCGCATAAAACGATATCGGAGACTCGATGAAGAACTTGCAGCGCCACCTGAGCGCGCGGCACATCCGCTTTCTCGCGCTGGGCTCGGCGATCGGCACCGGCCTGTTCTACGGCTCGGCGTCCGCGATCCAGCTCGCGGGCCCCGCCGTGATCCTGGCCTACATCCTGGGCGGCGCGGCTGTCTACATGGTGATGCGCGCGCTCGGCGAGATGGCCGTGCGCGAGCCCGTCGCCGGCTCGTTCGGCCACTACGCAACCGAAAACCTCGGCCCGTTCGCGGGCTTCGTCACCGGCTGGACCTATACGCTCGAAATGGTGATCGTCGCGATCGCCGACATCACCGCGTTCGGCATCTACATGGGTTTCTGGTTTCCGGACGTCCCGCAATGGATCTGGGTGCTCGGCGTCGTCGCGGTCATCTGCGGGCTGAACCTGTGCCACGTGAAGGTGTTCGGCGAGCTCGAGTTCTGGCTGTCGATCATCAAGGTCGGCGCGATCGTCGCGATGATCGGCGGCGGCGTCGCGATCCTGCTGACCGGCATGCATTTCGGCCATTCGGCCGACGTGCCGACGTTCGCGAACCTGTGGAACCATGGCGGCTTCTTCCCGAATGGGATCGGTGGGCTGATCGCGTCGCTGTCGGTCGTGATCTTCGCGTACGGCGGCATCGAGGTGATCGGGATGAGCGCCGGCGAGGCGAAGGACCCGGAGCGCGTGATTCCGCGCGCGATCAACGCGGTGCCCGCGCGCATCCTGCTGTTCTACGTGCTGACGATGGTCGTGCTGATGTCGATCAGCCCGTGGACCGGCGTCGGCAGCGACGGCAGCCCGTTCGTGCAGATCTTCTCGGCGCTCGGCGTGAAGTCGGCCGCGACGATCCTCAATCTCGTGGTGATCAGCGCGGCGATCTCGGCGATCAACAGCGACATCTTCGGCGCGGGCCGCATGATGTTCGGGATGGCGCGGCAGGGCCAGGCGCCGCGCGTGCTGACGACGACGTCGCGGCACGGCGTGCCGTGGGTCACGGTGCTCGTGATGGCCGGCGCGCTGCTGGTCGGCGTGCTGCTCAACTACCTGATGCCGAAGGACGTATTCCTGGTGGTCGCGGCGATCGCGACGTTCGCGACCGTGTGGGTGTGGCTCATGATCCTGCTGTCGCAGGTCGCGATGCGCCGCCGGCTGTCGAGCGCTGAAGTCGCGGCACTGAAGTTCAAGGTGCCGCTGTGGCCCGTCGCGCCCGCGCTGACGATCGCGTTCATGGGTTTCGTGATCGTGATGCTCGGCTGGTTCGAGGACACGCGCGTCGCGCTCTACGTCGGCGCAGCGTGGCTCGTGCTGCTCGCGGCCGTGTTCTACGCACGGATCCGCCCGAAGTTCGCGCCTGCGTCACGTTGACGCACGACTGACCTTTCCATGCGGCGCGCCGGGTCCGGCGCCCGCATCTGCGCGTCGCCCGCCGCTCCTTTGCGCATCCCGCCGTTCCCGCACGTCGCTTGCGCCCCGGCCGACCGGGCCGACCGGGCCGCAAGGATCATGCGCGGCGTGCCGGGGTCAGTGCGACGCGGCGCTCGCGGCCTCGGCCGGATGGGCCTCGTCGTACGCGTGCTTCTGCGAGATCGCGTTGTACAGGATCGTCCCGATCACGAGCAGCACGGCCACGACGATCAAGATGCTCACGTTGCGGACAGGGTTCTTCTTGCGCTGATCGTTCATGGTCGGTGCGGCTCCGTCGAATTCGTTGAAGCGGGCATTCTACGCGCTTGCGCCCGCGCCGCGACGCCCCCGTTGCACGCCCTCCTCCGCCTTCCCCGCAGCTTTCCCCCATCTTTCATTTGATAATCATTCCCATTCCGATCTAGAATCCGGAATCTTTCGCTTTGTAATGTTCCGGGTCGCTCGGGCGGCAGGCACGCCCCGGAACGCTTCCTCGTCTGCCTTCCTTACCGGAGTCTCCATGTCGAATCCGCGCACCCGCCTGCTGCCGCTCGCCGGCGCCCTCGCCCTTGCCGCCGCCGCGTTCGCGCCGCTGGCCCAGGCGGCCGAGGAAGTGAGCCTGTACACCACCCGCGAACCGAAGCTGATCCAGCCGCTGATCGACGCGTTCACGAAGCAGAGCGGCGTCAAGGTCAATACCGTGTTCGTGAAGGACGGCCTGCTCGAGCGCGTGAAGGCGGAAGGCGCGCAGTCGCCGGCCGACGTGCTGATGACGGTCGACATCGGCAACCTGCTCGATCTCGTCGACGGCGGGCTCGCGCAGCCGGTGCGCTCGAAGGTGCTCGACGACGCGATTCCCGCGAACCTGCGCGGCGCGCAGGGCGACTGGTACGCGCTGTCGCTGCGCGATCGCGTGCTGTATGTGGAGAAGGACCTGAAGGTCGACGCGTTCCGCTACGAGGATCTCGCCGATCCGAAATGGAAGGGCAAGGTCTGCATCCGCTCGGGACAGCATCCGTACAACACGGCACTCGTCGCGGCGATGATCGCGCACGACGGCGAAGCCGCGACCGAAAAGTGGCTGCGCGGCGTGAAGGCGAACCTCGCGCGCAAGGCGACGGGCGGCGACCGCGACGTCGCGCGCGACATTCTCGGCGGCATCTGCGACGTCGGCCTGGCGAACGCGTACTACGTCGGTCACATGAAGAACGCGGAAGCCGGCACCGATGCGCGCAAGTGGGGCGACGCGATCAAGGTCGTGCGGCCGACGTTCGCGAACGCGAAGAGCGGCGGCACGCACGTCAACATCAGCGGCGCGACGGTCGCGAAGCACGCGCCGCACAAGGCCAACGCGGTGAAGCTGCTCGAGTACCTCGTGTCGCCGGACGCGCAGGCGCTGTATGCGCAGGCGAACTACGAATACCCGGTGCGCGCGAACGTGAAGCTCGATCCGGTGATCGCGAGCTTCGGCACGCTGAAGGTCGACCCGCTGCCGCTGACCGACATCGCGAAGCACCGCAAGGCGGCCAGCCAGCTCGTCGACAAGGTCGGCTTTGACAACTGATGCACCGTTGGTCCGCGCGCGCCGCCAGCCGTTCCGTTCGCGCGCGGGCAGCCTCTGGCTCGCCGCGGCCGTCGCGATCGCCGCGGCGGCCGCGGCGCCGCTCGCGGTGCTGGTCGCCGCCGCGTTCGGCGCCGATCTCGCGCACTGGAAGCATCTCGTCGAATTCGTGCTGCCGCAGGCGCTCGTCAATACGCTGCTGCTGCTCGCGGGTGTCGGCGCGATCGTCACGGTGGTCGGCACCGGCTGCGCGTGGCTCGTCACCGCCTACGACTTTCCCGGCCGCCGGATGCTGACCTGGGCGCTGCTGCTGCCGCTCGCGGTGCCCACCTACATCGTCGCATTCGCGTATCTCGACCTGCTCCACCCGATCGGTCCCGTCCAGGGTGCGATCCGCTGGCTGCTCGGCTTCGACAGCCCGCGCCAGTTCCGCCTGCCCGACCTGCGCTCGCTGCCCGGTGCGATCTTCGTGCTCGGCTTCGTGCTGTATCCGTATGTGTACCTGAGCACGCGCGCGATGTTCGTCACGCAGTCCGCGAGTCTTCTCGAAGCCGCGCGCACGCTCGGCGCCGGACGCATCGCGACATTCTGGCGCGTCGTCGTGCCGCTCGCGCGCCCCGCGATCGCGGTCGGCGTGAGCCTCGCGCTGCTCGAAACGCTGAACGACATCGGCGCGTCGGAATTCCTCGGTGTGCAGACGCTGACCGTATCGGTCTACACGACGTGGATCACGCGCTCCGATCTCGCCGGCGCCGCGCAGATCGCGCTCGCGATGCTCGCGATCGTCGTCGGCATGATCATGCTCGAACGCTACGGGCGCCGCCGCCAGCGCTACGCGCACGGCCGGCGCATGCGTCCGGTCGCGCCGCGCAAGCTGACGGGCGCGGCCGCGTGGAGCGTCGCCGCGCTCGGCTGGCTGCCGGTGCTGCTCGGCTTCGGCGCACCGGCCGCCTACCTCGCGGTCGAGACCGGCAAGCGGCTGCATCTCGTCGGCGGCGTGTCCGCGCAATTGCTGACCGGGCTCGCGAACACGCTGGCGATCGCCGCCGCCGCGACCGTCGCAACGCTTGCCTGCGGGCTCGTCGTCGCATGGGCCGCACGCGCGCAGCGCGACAGCGCACGTGCGGGCCCGGCCCGCGCGTGCGCACGCATCGCGAGCCTCGGCTACGCGGTGCCGGGCACCGTGCTCGCGATCGGCCTGCTGATCCCGCTCGCGGCGGCCGACCGGCTGCTCGGCGCGGCGCTCGGCCGCGACGGGCTGCTGCTGATGGGTTCGGCGGCCGCGCTCGTGATCGCGTACACCGTGCGCTTTCTCGCGATCTCGGCCGGCAGCATCGAAGCCGGCCTCGCCCGCATTCCGCCATCGCTCGAACAGGCCGCACGTTCGCTCGGCGAGACGCCCGGCGGCACGCTGCGCCGCGTGCACTTGCCGCTGCTGCGGCCCGCGCTCACGACGAGCGCACTGCTCGTGTTCGTCGACGCGATGAAGGAACTGCCGGCGACGCTGCTGCTGCGCCCGCTGAATTTCGACACGCTCGCGACCTGGCTGTATGCGGAAGCCGCGCGCGGCACCTATGAGGAAGGCGCGGTCGCCGCGCTCGCGATCGTGCTGGCCGGGCTCGTGCCCGTGATCCTGCTCGCGCGCACCCGTCACAAGATCGGAGCCTGACACCGTGAACCTGCTCGAACTCCACGACCTCTGCGTCACCTACGACACACCGCACGGCCGCCGCACGGTGGTCGACGGGCTGAGCCTCGCGCTGCCGCGCGGCGACATCGGCTGCCTGCTCGGCGCATCGGGCTGCGGCAAGACCACCGTGCTGCGCGCGATCGCGGGCTTCGAGCCCGTGCGCATGGGCCGCATCGTGCTGGACGGCACGCCCGTCGCGGCGCCGTCGCTCGACGTGCCGCCCGAGCGGCGGCGCATCGGGATGATGTTCCAGGACTATGCGCTGTTCCCGCACCTGAGCGCGGCCGACAACGTCGCGTTCGGCCTGCGGCGCATGCCGAAGGCCGAGCGGCGCGTCCGCGTCGCGGACATGCTCGAACTCGTCGGCCTCGCCGATTCGGGCAGCGCGTATCCGCACGAGCTGTCGGGCGGCCAGCAGCAACGCGTCGCCCTCGCCCGCGCGCTCGCGCCGTCGCCGGAACTGCTGCTGCTCGACGAGCCGTTCTCGAATCTCGACGTCGATACGCGCGAGCGGCTCGCGTTCGAACTGCGCGACATCCTGAAGCGCACGGGTCACACCGCGATCCTCGTCACGCACAACCAGGCTGAAGCGTTCGCGATCGCCGACCGGATCGGCGTGATGAAGGATGGCCAGCTCGCGCAATGGGACACGCCGTATGCGCTGCACCATCATCCGGCCAGCCCGTTCGTCGCCGAGTTCGTGCGCCGCGACGCGCTGGCGGACGAACGCGCGCTGGCGCTGGCGCGCGGCCGCTGAGCGGACAATGGCGATGACGACGCGGTGCGCCGGCGTACCGCGCTACGCCGGCTCGGACAGATCGCGCACCGGCAGCGCGGTCGAATACTTGATCTGCTCCATCGCGAACGACGAGCTCACGTCGAACAGCGGCACCGCGCGGATCAGCTGCTTGTACACGCGATCGTAGTCGTCGATGCCGGCCACCACGACCCGCAGCAGATAGTCGGTCTCGCCGCTCATCCGGTACACCTCGACGACTTCGGGCATGTCGCGCACGGCCTGCGTGAAGCGCTGCGCCCACTCCTCCGTGTGCTGGTTCGTGCGGATCGCGACGAACACGGTCGTGCCCACACCGAGCTTGCGCGGATCGCACAGCGCGACCTGCGCGCGAATCGCGCCGGTTTCCTTGAGCCGCTGCACGCGCTTCCAGCAGGGTGTCTGCGACAGGTTCACGCGCTGCGCGAGTTCCGCGATCGGCAATGTGGCATCTGCCTGCAACAGCTCCAGCAGCTTGCGATCGATGGCATCCATTTACCCGGTCCCTCGTAGATAGAAATTTTTTCTATGCATCGTGCATGACGGGGAACAATATGGAAACCGCTGCACGGCGTCGACCGGGATAAATACCAATCAGGGAAGGAGGGACGCGCGATGCGCACGACCCCGTGCGCCCCCGCCCATCGATAATCGGCGCCCCGGACGAAACAGGCGACGCCACGTGTCGAGGTGGAATCGCCTGAAGTCAATGCTGTTTGCGCTGCCGGGTGCGCGCCGCTCACGGCGAATGCGGCACGCACGCGCGCCTCGCCGCGATGTCGCTCAATACGCGACCGTCGCGATCTCGCGCACGAAGCCGTGTTGCTCGAGCGCATCGACGAACGCGACCGCGTAGTCTTCCGCCGAGATGTTGCTGTTGCCCTGCGCGTCCACGATCAGCTTGCCGACGCCCGTGCGGAACGTGCCCGTGCGCTCGCCCGGCGCGATCAGCGCGGCCGGCGCGAAGAACGTCCAGTCGAGATCGCCGGCCGTTTTCAGATAGTCGAGCGCATCGCGGTGCGCAAGCGCGACCGCCTTGTACGCGTCCGGGAAACCTTCGGTGTCGACCAGCTGCTTGCCCGGCGCGACTTCGAGCGAACCGGCGCCACCCACCACCACGAGCCGCTTCAGGCCCGCCTGGCGCGTGCCGGCAACCAGCGCCTTCGCCGCCGCGACCACCTTCGCGGCATCGTCCTGCTTCGGACCGTACGCGCTCGCGACGACGTCGTGACCCGGCAGCGCAGCTGCGATGCTGGCCGCATCGAACAGATCGGCCGCCTTTGCGGTGATGCCGTCGCCGGCCGCGCCGGGATGGCGCGACAGCGCGGTCACGCGATGGCCGCGGCGTGCGGCTTCGGCCGCGATGCGCGAGCCGATCATCCCGGTGGCGCCGAACAGGGCGATGTTCAAGGTATGTTGCGTCATGTCGATTCTCCAGAAATAAAAAGTAACTGTAGTGATTACATATAAGACCGAAAAAAAACGGAGCGAAACTCCGTCGTGCCGGTCGCCGCGTGTGCGCGCCGCCCGGCCTCCTGCCCTGCATCATGCATTGCCTGCGTTCACCCGCCGGCGCTTCCGGCGGGCCGGCTGTGGTGCTCCGATTCGAGCACGTCTGCCGTGACGTCCGCGAGCGTACGCGTGGCAAGCGACGCTTCCATCGCGCGCTGCGCGTCGCCGATATAGTCGATCAGCACGCCCTGGATGTGCCGCCCGACGAGGCACGCGGGATTCGGCGCCTCGCGGTGCAGCGCAAACAGCTGCGCATCGTCGACCGCGCGATACACGTCGAGCAGCGTGATCTCGCCGGGCTCGCGCGCCAGCAGCGCACCGCCGCCCGCGCCGAGCTGCGACGTGGTCAGCCCCGCGGCCGCCAGCATCGACAGCAGGCGGCGAATCAGCGCCGGATTCGTGTTCACGCTGCCCGCGATGATGTCGGACGACAGCGGCGCGCCTTCCTGCATCGACAGCAAGGCAAGCACGTGAACGGCAAACGCGAACCGGCTGCTGGTATTCATTCCTCACTCACTCGGCGACGCCGGCCCGACCCGCGGCCGGCGACAATGTGTAACCACTATAATTACATTTTGCGGATTGTGCAAGCGACGTGTTACTGGCCGCTGGCCGGTTTCGCGCCGGACGCATTCTGCTGGCTCCACTGCTGCAGTTTCTTGCCGGCCTCCGCCATCTTCGCGCCAGCTTCCGACGCCGCGTGCGCGACGACCGCGGAAGCAGCCGCATCGAACTGCGCCTGCGCGGCCGACGCGAGGCCGCTTGCCGACAGCGGCGGCACCGCCGATGCCGCCGACGCGATGCCGGCCTTCGCGGCATTGATCTGCTGGTTGACCGTGCTCGCCATCTGGTCGAGCGCCTTGGCCGCGTTGCTCGCGGCATCGGCGGCCGCGCTCGCGGCCGTATCGGGTTGAGTGGCCGGCGTGCCGGACTTCTCGCAGCCTGCGAGCAACAGCGCCGCACCGACGGCCGCGGCCGCCAGCACGCATCCGGGCAAGCGACGCGCCCGCGAAGTCTTCATCTTCATCAGCAATCTCCGGCCGTGCGCCGCACGGCCTGAATGGTTGGACCGACGTCGATGATACCGCCTGTGGCACAGGTCCAATGACGACTCCCGATTAAAAATGCCTTTCAATTTCGGATTCGTCTGATTCAATCGCAGGCGCGCGGACACTAAAGTGGGCAGGCTTCCACCCACTCTGTCTGCTTCCTGTTTCCTCATGGCTTTCCTCATCGACTGGTTCATCGCGCTGGCCGCCGTGCTCGCCGCCACCCTGTTCCTGTGCCTTCGCCCACCGTCCGCGCCGCGCCTGCATGCAGTCGGGCGCCCGCGCCGCATGGCGTGCGCGCGCCTGCTCGCTCAAGCGGTAATCGGCTTCTGGACGGCCGCGCTGATCGTCGCGCAAGGCATCTTCGGCCCCGACGGCGACGGCCAGTCCCACGCGGGCTTCGCGGCGCTCGCGTTCGCCGCGCTCGGGCTCGCGACCGTCGCCGCCTACTGGTCCGCATGCGCGCTGCGGCTGCGGCGGCCGCGCACGCTGTTCGCGCGCCGCTGACGCGCCAGACCGGTGCATCGCGGTGCACCGGGACGCGCCTCGCACGCACCAGTTACGCACGCTTCGCACCATGCACGTGCGCCCGCCGCGGCATCCGTCCGGCACCCGGTCTGCCCCGCTACCGTGCACGCGTCACCGGAATGCCGCATCGCATGGCCTTCCGCACCAATTACACGCAATCGTTCACCAAGTTGGCTCGATACTTGCATTCCTCGCCCGTTTTTTGCGCAAGGAAGCCACGGCATGGATGGTCTGAAATCCGGCGTCGACACACTGTTCCTGTTGATCGGCGCCGTCATGGTGCTCGCGATGCACGCGGGCTTTGCATTCCTCGAGCTCGGCACGGTCCGCAAGAAGAACCAGGTCAACGCGCTCGTGAAGATCCTGGTCGACTTCTCGGTGTCGACGCTCGCGTACTTCTTCATCGGCTACACGATCGCCTACGGCGTCGAGTTCTTCGATGACATCGACACGCTGTCGCAGCACAGCGGCTACGCGCTCGTGCGCTTCTTCTTCCTGCTGACGTTCGCGGCGGCCATCCCCGCGATCGTGTCCGGCGGCATCGCGGAACGCGCGAAATTCAATCCGCAGCTCGTCGCGACGCTGATCATCGTCGGCTTCATCTATCCGTTCTTCGAAGGGATTGCATGGAACGACCGCTTCGGCGTGCAGGACTGGCTCACGCATGCGTTCGGCGCGCCGTTCCACGATTTCGCGGGCTCGGTCGTCGTGCACGCGTTCGGCGGCTGGGTCGCGCTGCCGGCCGTGCTGCTGCTCGGCGCACGCCACGGCCGCTATGCGAAGGACGGCCGGATCGCCGCGCATCCGCCGTCGAACATTCCGTTCCTCGCGCTCGGCGCGTGGGTGCTTGCGGTCGGCTGGTTCGGCTTCAACGTGATGAGTGCGCAGACGCTCGACAAGATCAGCGGCCTCGTCGCCGTGAACTCGCTGATGGCGATGGTCGGCGGCACGCTCGCCGCCTGGATGGCCGGCCGCAACGACCCGGGCTTCACCTACAACGGCCCGCTCGCGGGCCTCGTCGCGGTCTGCGCGGGCTCAGACGTGATGCACCCGATCGGTGCGCTCGTCACGGGTGCCGCGGCCGGCGCAGTGTTCGTCGCGATGTTCACCTGCGTGCAGAACAGGTGGCGCATCGACGACGTGCTCGGCGTGTGGCCGCTGCACGGGATGTGCGGCGCGCTCGGCGGCCTCGCGGCCGGCGTGTTCGGCATGCCCGCGCTCGGCGGCCTCGGCGGCGTGTCGTTCATGTCACAGCTCGTCGGCACGCTCGGCGGCATCGCGATCGCCACCGCGGGCGGCACGCTCGTGTACGGCGCGCTGAAGGCGACCGTCGGCCTGCGCCTCGATCGCGAAGCCGAGTTCGACGGCGCCGACCTGTCGATCCACCGCATCTCGGCGACGCCCGAGCGCGACTGAGCACCCTCAAGCCCCCGGCCGGCGTCCGGCAGCACACCTGACGGACGCCCGACGCATCATTACGTTTTCAATTCAAAAAACTTTCATCGAGCATCCCTACACTTCGGTCCAGTTTTCAACTTGCCTTCGCATGGCTTGCCGATTGCCTGCCTCGCGAAGGCCATTCTTCCAACATCTGAAACTGGACTCCACATGCCCGCGTTGCCCAATGCTTCCCGTCGTCAGGCCCTGAAGATCCTCGCCGGCGCGCCCATGCTGCCCCTCTCCGGCCTCGCGCTGCCGGCCCTGCTGACGGGCTGCGGCGGCGACGACGATCCGGCGGCGACGCCGGCCGCCGCGTACGCGTCGGCGGCGTTCGCGGCGATGGCCGCGCCCACGCTCGACAACGCGGCCGCGATGGCGACGACGACGGTCGGCTCGACGCTGTCGGTGTCGTTCTCGGACGGCTCGTCGCGCAACTTCAAGCTCGCGTACCGGCCGTTCTTCGTGACGGGCGACATGGTGCCGGACGGCAAGGGCGGCACGACGCTCGCGGGCGGCTACTACGACATCAACAACCAGCCGATCATCGACCGCTCGGTGGCCGGCAAGGAGCGCCAGTTCTATTCGGACTGCCCGGACGGCAGCTCGCTGCTGACGCTGAAGAACGCGAGCGTCGCCGGCGTGAAGGGCAACACGGTCTTCGCGGTCGTGCAGTTCGAATACACGACGCGCGACCAGGCGAGCGCATCGCAATACGGCCAGCTGCCGTCGCCGATCGCGGTGATCACGCTCGACCAGGATCCGTCCAACGGCGCGCTGAAGGTCGTCAAGTACCACAACGTCGACACGTCGAACGCGCACGGCCTGTGGATCACGTGCGGCGCGAGCCTGTCGCCGTGGGGCACGCACCTGTCGAGCGAGGAATACGAGCCGGACGCGACGAAGGCCGCGACCGACGCGCAGTTCAAGGCATTCAGCAAGAACACGTTCGGCGACGAGACGAAGGCGAACCCCTACCATTATGGCCACCTGCCCGAGATCACGGTGAACCCGGACGGCACCGGCACGGTGAAGAAGCACTACTGCCTCGGCCGCATCTCGCACGAGCTGATCCAGGTGATGCCGGACCAGCGCACCGTGATGATGGGTGACGACGCCACCAACGGCGGCCTGTTCATGTTCGTCGCCGACAAGGCGGCCGACCTGTCGGCCGGCACGCTGTACGTCGCGAAGTGGACGCAGACGTCGTCCGCCGGCGCGGGCAGCGCGACGCTCACGTGGATCAAGATCGGCCACGCGACGAGCGGCGAGATCGAGACGCTCGCGAACACGCTGAAGGCGTCGGACATCATGGACCTGACGACGACCGACCCGAGCGACGCGAGCTACACGAAGATCCACTTCGGCGGCAAGTTCAACTGGATCCGCGTGAAGCCCGGGATGGAAAAGGCGGCCGCGTTCCTCGAGACGCACCGCTACGCGGCGCTGATCGGCGGCAGCATGGCGTTCACGAAGCTCGAAGGCACGACGGTCAACGCAAAGGACAAGATCGTCTACACGGCGATGTCGCGGATCGAGACGTCGATGGTCAAGGGCAATGCGGTATCGCGCGACGTCGCGGTGGACAAGAAGATCGCGGCAGGCGCCGTCTATGCGCTGAACCTCAAGGCCGGCCAGCGCGACACGTCGGGCGGCGCGATCGACAGCGAATGGGTGCCGGTCGACATGGGCGCGCCGGCCGCGCTCGTCGGCGAGGACCTCGCCGCGGCCGATGCGCTCGGCAACCTCGCGAACCCGGACAAGATCGCGAACCCGGACAACCTGAAGTTCTCCGAGAAGCTGCGCACGCTCTTCATCGGCGAAGACTCGGGCATGCACGTCAACAACTTCCTGTGGGCCTACAACGTCGACACGAAGTCGCTCGCGCGCGTGCTGTCGTGCCCGGCCGGCGCCGAATCGACGGGCCTGCACGCGGTCGACGAGATCAACGGCTGGACCTACGTCATGAGCAACTTCCAGCACGTGGGCGACTGGGAGTCGCCGCTGCACGACAAGGTCAAGGCGACGCTCGATCCGCTGGTGCGCGCGAACTACAAGGACCGCTTCGGCGCAAGCGTCGGCTACCTGACGGCCGAGCCGACCAGCATCAAGCTCGCGAAGGCCTGAGCCGCCTGGCCGGGCGTCCCTGGCCGGGCGTCCCTGGCCGGGCGCCCCTAACCGGGCGTCCCTAACCGAACTGCACCCCAAAGGTTGGATTCGCATCCAACTTCCTGGGGTCAGTCATAACCGGGCGTCCCTTTCTCCATCACGTTTCATTCGTCGGCGCTCCACGCCGTTTTACGCGCGATGCCCGTTGCGGGCGTCGCGCTTTTTTTTGCGCGCGGTTTGCATCGCGTGGTGCCGAACCCGCGTCAACGCAAGCCGGCCGGCACCTGTCCGGGCAGCGAGCCGCCCGGAAAACCGGACAGGCTCGGCGCCCTGGCCGGCAGCGTCGGCGCCGCCGCCGACGCGTCGCCGGCCGGCGCGGCCAGACCCGGTGCGAGGTAAAGAAACTTCCATTGCCGATAGGTTTCGACGCCCTCGAAATCCTTGTATCGATCCGGAAATCCCGCGCGCTTGATCGTCGCGCCATCCGAACTGCTGTGGACGCCGTAGAAACGGTCGGCCCGCCACAGGAACGACCAGTCGTTCTTGCCGCTGACCGGATCCGGATACGCGCGGCGCAGGTGAGGCATGGGCTTCGGAAAGCGGGTATCGTCCAGCAGGTCGTCGACCGTTTGCGGGTACGCGCGCGCGAGACGGTAGTACCCGATGACGGCCCTCCGGTACTGGTCGCCGACGAACAGCAGTTGCCGCTCCTGTTCGCGGCGCCGCTGCAGCGACCAGACGTCCAGCGCGCCGGCCAGCGCGATCGACATCAGCATCAGCGCGATCAGCAGCGCAAGCAGCACGAGCCCGCGCTGCCGCCCGCCGCGCCGGCAGGCATGCATCGCGCGCGCGACGCCGCGCCCGGCCCGGTTCATTTCGCCGCTCCGGCCACGGCCGCGGCTGTCGCTCCTGCGACGCCCGGCGGCACGCCCTGCGCGCTGCTCGCCGGCCCCACATCGTAGACGCCCGGCTTGGTCTCGTCCGGCGATGCAAGCGTCGCCCATTTGTCGTCGCCATTCACCGGATCGACCGGAACCGCGCGCAAATAATGCTTCGCGACCAGCTCGTCGAGCGTCTCGGGGTACTGCCCGTTGTCGCCGTAATACTGGTCGATCGCATTGCGCATCACCGCGAGGTTCTGCCGCCGCACCTGCTCCTTGCCGCGCTCGATGCTGTGCATGTAGCGCGGCACGGCCAGCGTCAGAAGCAGCCCGATGATGGCCATCACGACCACGATTTCGATCAGCGTGAAGCCGCGGATCCTGCGGATGCGAGCGGGTGTCATGATGAACCGTCACCATTGTTTGTATGGAATACCGTTGATGCCGACCCGGGCGGATTTCGACGTCACGTCGAACACGTCGTTGCCGGGCTCGATGCCCGCAGGGGGCGCGTCGGCCACCGGATCCGGCGGCGTGCCGTACGCGCGCACGTCCCAGGTGTCCTCGGCCCGCGTATCGGGATCGCCGATGAAGAACGGATCGCGCGGCACCCGGCGCAGGAACATCATCAGGCCGCCCTTCGGGTCGCGGGCGTTTTTCACGCCCGTCACGAGCACGGTCAGCGACGGCGGATAGCCGGACGCTTCGGCCTCCTTCTCGATCTGCCCCGCATCGCTCGCGTCCTTGTACGCATCGAGCGCAGTGCGGATCTCACGCAGCGCGGCGCTCAGTTCCTGCTCCTTCTGACGCTGCACGATCAGTTCGGAGAACGGCATGATCGCGAGCGCGAGGATCGCCACGAGCGCGAGCGTGATGACCATCTCGATCAACGTGAAGCCGCGCCGGCCGATACGGCCGCCGCGCGTTGCTGCGTTGCGGGCGGCCACGGCTCACTTCCCGACCGGGCGAAGCGGGTTTTCGCTCGGGATATCGCCCGCCGGCATCTGCAGCGTCGGGGGCGCGGCGGCCGGTGCGGCGGCCGGCGCGTTGACCGCCGCGGCAGCCTGCTCAGCCGGCGCCGGCGCCGGTGACACAACCGGCGTCACGGTCGTGCCCGGCGCGGGCGTCACTTCATTGCCCGCCGGCGCTGCCGCCTGCGCAGCACCGCCCGCCGGCTGCTCCGCCGCGGCGGATGGCGCGGGCGACGCCGGCTGAGGCCTCGAGAACCGCCCGCCGTAAGGGTCGGGCGGCGGCGTCGTGCGCGGGGCAACCGGCAGTTGCCCGAACGCGCTGCTCGCCGGCGACGGCTGCGTACGGTTCGCCGCGGCCTCCAACGGCGACGGTGCCGCGCCACCCGACGTCCCGCCGCCCACGCTGCCCGGAACGACCTTCGCCTCTGCCTTCGCCACTGCAGGCGCCGCTCCCTTCGCTTCTGCCTTCGCCTCCGCGGGCGTCTCCGCGTTCAGCACCACCGGGTCGAGTCGCAACTGGTCGGCGTGCACGTTGACGTCGGTGCCCGACCACACTTCCTGCGTGTCCGCATCCGCCGCCACTTGCGGCCGGACGACATGCGGCGTGATCTGCAGCACGATCTCGGTCTTCTTGTGATCGCCGCCGTGATCCGAGAACAGGCGGCCGAGCACCGGCAACTGGCCAAGGCCCGGCACCTTGTTCGCGTTGCGGCGGTCCTCGTCCGAAATCAGGCCGCCCATGATCTGCGTTTCGCCGTCGCGAAGCCGCAGGCTGGTCGACGCGCTGCGCGTGCCGATCTGATAGGCGAGCGAGCTCAGCCCCTGCGAGTTGCCGCTCGAGATCGTGTTGGTGATGTTGCTGACTTCGAGATTCAGCTTGATGCCGACGTCGCCGTCGCGATAGACCTGCGGCTCGACCTCGAGCTTGATGCCCACGTCGAGGTACTGGATCATCTGCGTAAACGACGGGCCGCTGGTGCTCGGCGTGCTCGAGCTCGAAATCACCGGCACCTTGTCGCCGATCATGATGCGCGCCTTTTCCTTGTTGCGCGCGCGGATGCGCGGACTCGCGAGCAGATTCGCGTCGGTATCGGTCAGCTTGAAGTCCGCGGTGGCCGACAGGCCGCTGACGTTCAGCGCATTGACCGGCAGATGGTGCAGCGCCCCCCAGGTATTGACCGTGCTCGGCGTCGACACCGTAAACGAGTTGGGCCAGTTGATGCCCAACTGCGACATCCGGTCATGCGATACCTCCAGCACCTCGACCTCGAGCATCACCTCCGGCTCCGGCAAGTCCTGGGCCGCAATCATCTCCTCGGCGACCTTGATCGTGTCCGGCGTGCCGCGGATCGTCACCGTGTTCGAGCGCTCGTCGATCACGGCCTCCTTCACCTTCAACAGACTCTTCAGCAGCGACTGGATCTGCTTCGCGTCGACGTTCGACAACTGGAACGTGCGCACCTTGAGCTCCTGGTATTCGAGCTCCTTGGCCGGCGTCGCCGGGTAGATGAACAGCGTGTTCGCGTTCATCTGCTTCTTGTCGAGCTGGTTCTGCAACAGGATCATGTCGACCGTGTCCTGCAGCGACGCGTTCTGCACGAAGATCGTCGTCTTCAGGTCGGCGCGCACGTCGCGATCGAAAATGACGTTCAGCCCGGACGTCCGCGACAATGCCTCGAACACCATCCTCACGTTCGCGTCGCGGAACTGCAGCGACACCGGCGTGCGCATGATCGACGACGCCGCGAACTTGTCGTCGCGTTCCGCGTGTTGCTGGCGGCGCTTTTCGTCGAGGTCCGCCTGCATCCGCGCCGCCATCGCATTGGCCGGATCCTCGACCAGCACGCGATGCACGCGTTCGGCCGCCTGCGCGTACGAACCGCGCTTCATCATGCGGTCCGCCTCCTGCAGGATCGCGAGATGCTTGCGGTCCTGGTCGATCATCGTGGCGATCCGGCGCGCGCGTTCACTGGTCGGATCGAGCTGCTTCGCCATGTAGACGGAGCGCGCCGCGTCGTCGAACGCGTTCTGCTGGCGAAACGTGTCCGCGTTGTCAAGCAGCTGGTCGACCGCGTCGTTGCGCTCGTGCAATGCGTCAATCTTCACCTGCGCGTTGGTCGGATCATCCTGAAGGTTCGGCACATGCGCGCAGCCGCCGCATGCGAGCAGCGCCGCCGCGATCGCCAGCGCGCGCTTCGTCGCAAGCCGGTTCGGCGATGCCGGCCGCGCGTCGTCCGTCACGACGGAACGAGGGCGCGTCGGCCGGCCGCCGTCCCCATCGCGGCACGCATCCCGTGTACGTATGGTTTCCATTTACTTTCCTTCCATTGGAATGGGCACCATCTGAATCTGGTTCAGCGGCAGATAGGTGAGCACCACGTTCGATTCGGACACCGACTCGACCCGATACTGGCTGTCGATCACGTCACCCGGCGAAACGATCAGCAACTGATCTCCGTTGCCGAGAAACACGTGCGGCTTCGCCGACTTGGCGTCCTGTTGGCCGAGATAGACGAACGGTACGGGCGGCGCGGTCGGCGGCGCCGGACGCGTTTCGGGCGGCGGCGGCACGACGGGAGGCGGCGGCAGCCATGACGACGCCGTGAAGGGATCATGCGCCGCGTCGACGGACACGGGCGCACGCAATGCGGCGAGCTTTTCCCGCGGGGTTGCCGCCGCTTCATGCGACGCGGGCGCAGGCGCCGCGGCATGAGAGGCCGCCGCGATGCGCGCGCGGGCCGGCGCGGGCGCCACGCGCCCGCTGTCGCGATGGACGATGCCGCTTGCACCCGGCGCCGGCTGCTGCATTGCCGCCACCAGCACGCGATATCCGGTACCGGCGACGACGAGGCAGCCCAGCACGAGCACGACCACGAGTCGATTGCGCGAAGCGGGTTTCATGACGGTGAAGATCATGGCTGGGCGCTCCGATAGACGAGTTCGAAACGCACCCGCGCGTCGAGAATGCTGCTGCCCACCGCCGGACGCTCGACGTGGATTTCCTGCAACGCCGCGTTCGGCACGTTGTTCAGCACCGATGCGAGAAAATGCCGGATCGCGCCGTACTGATCCTTCACCGGCAGCAGCACCTGGTAGCGCGCGAAGCGCGCGCCCGACTCGGTCGTCATCTGGTACTCGGCGGACCCGAGCGCCAGATGGCTGTCGCGCGCCTGCTCGAAGATCGATGCAATGTCGTCCGCGCTTTGCGAAAAGCGCGGAAAGAGCTCCGGCAACGTGTCGAGCGTCGCCGCATCCACCGCCGTGCCGCGCACGTCGGCCGGACGATGGCCGTGTGCGGCGCGCACCACACCGGCCGGCGCCTGTATTGCGCGCGTGTCGGACTCCACGCCGGCGATCGCCGCATACGTGATGCCCGCGGCACCGAGCATCAGCATGCCGGCGAGCCCGGGCAGGCCGAATGCGCGCCGCCACGCGAAACGAAGCGTGAGCAGGGGGTCCGCGACACGATCGGCTTTCATGACTTCCTCCAGACGGCCGTGATCTGGAAACGCACCGGCTTTCCCGCCACGTTTTCCTCGACGAGATGACCGTTGAGCGTCGCCTCGCGCAGCATGACGCTCGTCTGCAAGTACTTCAGGTACGCGATCATCGCGTCCGGGTCCTTCGCTTCGGCCGTGATGCGAATCTGGCCCTGTGCCGGGTTCTGGTCGATGCCGATCAGCGCGACGTCATGGCCCGGATAGTCCTCGACGAGCGAGAAGAGCGTCTGCCACGGCACGGTCAGTTCGCGCAGCACGGCCTGGCTCTGCTTTTCCGCGAGCCGCGCGGCCGCGGTCGGCGGCGGCTTCACGACGTGTTGCTGCGCGAACGTGCGATGCTGGACAACCGCCAGACGCTCCCTGACGCGATCGTTTTCCGCATACGCATGCCAGAGCCGGACGGCGCACGCGCCCCACAGCAACGCGGCGACGCCGAGCAGGATCACGCCGCTCGTGCCGATGCGAGCGCGGCGCCGGCAAAAATCGATGTCGAGCGTGCGGATCATGATGCGTACTCCAGCAACCGGCGCGCAGGTGAACCGTCGAGCGCCGCGCGGCGCGGCAGGATGACCGCGGCAAAACGCGCCTCGAACGGCGCGGCATCCGTGTCGACGCCGGACAGATAGACCTTGCAGTCGTCGCGCTTCAGGCCCGTCCGCGTCGCCGAGCGCTCGAACAGTTGCTCGGCGAGTTCGGCAAGCCTCGACGCATCGCCGGACTCCCCCGGAAAGAGGCGCTGCGCATCGTACGCGGTCCACTCGCCGCGTTCGATCATGACCGCCTGCAGCAACGCTTCGCCGACGACGAGCAGCATCGCGTCGCCGTCCGACTTCACCGCGACCCGATTGAGCGTTTCCGGAAGCCCCGCACGAAGGCAGCGGATGCGAACGTCGCCGGATGTGCCCGTCGCGAGAATGCCGTCGTACAGCGTGCGCGGCAGCGCGCTCGCAAAGAGCGCACGGCCGCCATGCCGCACGTCGAAGCGCGTGACCAGCGACTCGGCGGCGACCCCGTACGTGTCAGAGAAATGCGCGAGCGCGATTTCCTCGAGCTCGCGTGCGTGCAGCGCGCGGAAATCGCCGCGCAGGATCGCATGGCAACACCAGAAATCGTCGAGCACGATGTGCGCGCCGCGCGCGGCCGGCCGCTTCGCGCCGCCGTCGCGGCCGGCCGTCGCGGCCAGCGCGGTACCCAGCGCGTCGAGCACCCCCGTCTCGCTCCCGAAGTGTGCGTCGGGAATGACGACGCAGAGCGGATCGGCGACGAACCCGCGCCGGCCCGGCCGCCACCATGCGGGCGGGCGGATGCCGACGACGATCTCGCGCGTGCCGATGCCGACAGCAAGCCGATCATTCGACCATGGTGACACGATTGATCTCCTCGAGCGTCGTTTCGCCGCGCTTCACCAGGTCGATCGCCGACGCCCGCAACGTCGTCATGCCGTAGCGCAGCGCCGCCGCCTTGATGTGTCCGAGCGGCGCGCGCTCCGACAGCAGTTGTCGCAGCTCGTCGTTCATGCGCAGCGCCTCCGCGATCGCTCGCCGGCCGCGATAGCCGCTGCCGCGGCACATCGCACACCCGGTACCGCGGCGAAACAGGTAGCTGCCGGCCGTGTCCGGGTCGATACCCGAGCGAGCGAGCGCATCCGCGTCGACCGTGTCCTCGTCCAGGCAGTCCGGGCAGCACTGGCGCAGCAGTCGCTGCGCGATCACGCCGTTCAACGCCGATACGAAGCTGTACGGATCGACCTCCATGTTGGTGAAACGGCCGATCACGTCGAACACGTTGTTCGCATGCACGGTGGTGAACACCTGGTGACCGGTCAGCGCGGCCTGCACGGCGATCTGCGCGGTTTCGGGGTCGCGGATTTCGCCGACCATGATCTTGTCCGGATCGTGCCGCAGGATCGACCGCAATCCGCGCGCGAACGTCAGGCCCTTCGCCTCGTTGACCGGAATCTGCAGGATCTCGCCCAGCTGGTATTCGACGGGATCCTCGATCGTCACGATCTTCTCGAGCCCGTTGTTGATTTCAGTGAGGATCGCGTAAAGCGTCGTGGTCTTGCCACTGCCGGTGGGGCCCGTGACGAGCAGCATGCCGTACGGCATCGACGCGACCGACCGCATGAAGCTCGTGTCGGCGGACTGGAACCCCAGCGCCTCGAGCGTCAGGCCGCCCGACGCCTGGGAAAGCTGGTAGCGGTCGAGAATCCGCAACACCGCGTCCTCGCCGAACTGGTTCGGCATGATCGACACGCGAAAATCGATCTCGCGTCCGGCATACATCGCCTTGAAGCGCCCGTCCTGCGGAATGCGGCGCTCCGCGATATCGAGCTCGGAGATCACCTTCACGCGCGACAGCACCTGGTCCGCGACGTCGCGGCCCTCCACGCGCCCCACCACCGTCAGCACGCCATCGACCCGGCACTTGATCATCAATCCGTTCGCCCGGCATTCGAGGTGGATGTCGCTCGCCAGCATCTTGAGCGCGTCGTAGATCGTCGAATTGAGCAGACGCACCACCGGGCTGTCGTCGCTGCTGATGCCCTGCAGCGTCAATGCAAGCGACGCCGGATCGGGCGCGCTCTCGATCGGATCGTCGAACGCGAGCGAATCCATCGCGCGGATGTCCTTCTCGCGCACGGCAAGATAGGCGCCCAGGTCGCCCGCGCTCGCGAGCGCCCATCCGTACGGCAGCGCCGGGTGCGCACGCATCCGGTGCTCGACCCAGCCGCGCGTGCGGGCATCGAGCGGATCGGCGATCGCGAACAGCAGCGCGCCGCAGTCGGGATCGCGCAGGCACACGCAGAGGCGCGCCGTCGCCTCGACGAACGGCACCCGCTCGAAATCCGGCTCCAGGCGGTTCAGTTCGCGGATGCCGATCGGCTTCATCCGGAATTGCGATGCGAGCCGCTCGCGCATCTCGTCCGCGCCCAGCGCCGTCTGCGCCGTCAACGCCTCGAGCGCGCGGATGCCCGAACCGTGCCGTTCGCCGAGCGTGCGCAGCAGGTCGCGCAGTTCGGCGTCCGCGTCGGGACGGTTGTCGGGGGAGGATGTGACGGGGTCCACGCGCGCCTCCAGGACGGCCTACTGAATGCTCGACGCGATCTCGAAGATCGGCATGTACATCAACACGACGATGCCGCCGATCACCACGCCGATCACGATCATCATCGCGGGCTCGATCAGGCGCGAAATCAGGTCGATCGTGCGCGACACCTGGGCTTCCTGAAACGCGGCAATCCGGTCGAGGACAGGCCCGAGCCCGCCGGTTTTTTCGGCCACCGTCAGCAGGCGGTAGCCGATCGCGTTCGCCAGACCGGCCTGCTGGAACGCATCGGACATCTTCACGCCATTGCGGACCTGCTGCAGCGCGCGCGCAAGCGCGGCCTGGTCCGCGCGGCCGACCAGGCCGCGCGCGAGCTCGAACGCACGAATGGCGGGAATGCCGCCGTCGACCAGCATCGCCGTCGTGCGATAGAACTGCGACTGGCGAAACACGCGGAAGTGTTGCCCGATGCCGGGCAGCGCCAGCAGACGGTCCGCGAGCCAGATTCGCAGTGCCGGACGCCGCAGCGCGATACCGGTGGCCACCGCCAGTACCGCCAGGCACCCGGCCAGCTCGGCGCCGTGCGCATGCACCATGCTGCCCCACGCCATCAGCAGCCGCGACATCAGCGGCAGTTCGCGCCCGCTGTGTTCGAGCAGCGTCGCGAAGCGCGGCACTACGAAGCCGAGCAGGAACAGCACGACGGCCGCACCGACGAACAGCAGCACCGTCGGGTAGATCGCCGCCGCCACCACCCGCGCGCGCAACTCGCGCAGCGTCGCGCTATTGAGCGAATAGCGCGTCAGGCTGTCGGCGAGGCCGCCGGTCTGCTCGCTCGCCCTCACGCACGCCACCAGCACCGGCGGAAAGATCGGGCTCGCGTGCTCGAGCGCCGCCGACAGCGACTGCCCTTCCTCGAGATGCCGCAGCAGGTCGCGGCACACCTGTGCGGACGCTTCGCGCCGCGCGTTGCCACCGAGCGTGCGCAATGCGTCGACGAGGCCGACACCCGCATCGAGCAGCGCCGCCAGCTCGCGCGCAAACATGTCGACGTCGAACCGCGCCCCCGGCATCCCGAGCCGGGTCGCGCGGCGCCGCTGCCGCCCGGCGTCCGTACTGACCGAGACGACGCGAAGGCCGCGCGCTCGCGCGAGCGATGCGGCGTTCGCCGGCGAATCGCTGTCGATGCGAAGCGTCTGTACCGAGCCACTCGTATCGAATACCCGCAGCACGAATTTCACGTCGACTCTCCTTGCGGACTGCTCGCGACGCGCGCGGCAGCCGCCCCCTACCACGACGAGATCGTCACGTTCTCGCCGGTACCGCTGCCGCGTCCATCCTTGCCGAGCGAAAACAGGTCGTAGTCGCCGTGCTCGCCCGGTGAACGATACTGATAGGGCCGATCCCACGGATCCACCGGTACGGCCTTCTGCAGATAGGGGCCGCTCCACCGCGACTCGCTTTGCGGCTTGTTCACGAGCGCATCCAGCCCCTCCTCCGTCGTCGGATAGGCACCGACGTCGAGCCGGTATTGATCCAGCGCCTGGCCGAGCGACACGATCTGCGCACGCGCGATCTTCACGTTCGACTTGCCGACCTGTTCGAAATAGCGTGGCGCGACGAGCCCTGCCAGCAAGCCGATGATGACCATCACGACGAGCAGCTCGAGCAACGTGAAGCCGCGGCTCGCGCACGCGCGGCCCACGCGTCGTTCGTCACGCTGCCGCTGACCCGGCCCGCCGGTCGGGATCGACGATTCATGGCTCACGGCTCCCCCCCTGTATCGACCCGCGGCATCAGCGCTGCCGATGCCGTTGACTGCATTCTTGTTCACGCCGGTACGCGTCAGAAGTAGGGAGTGCCGTCCATCCCCATGGGTAAATCCCCCCCAGTTGGGCCATGCCGCGATGGAGGGTGTTCACATATGGTCGTCGTCGTTCAGCGCGAGTACGCCGATGTCGATCGCGAAGTGGACCAGGCCGGTCAGGTTTGCGATGCCGAGCTTGCGCATGAGATTGGCACGGTGCTTGTCCACCGTTTTCGGACTGACCTTCAGGCACTCGCCGACCTGCCGGCTCGTGTGCCCCTCGACGACGAGGCGCAACACCGTGCGCTCGCGATTCGTCAGCGCATTCCACAATCGCGCCTTGTGCACGTTCGCGTCGCGCAGCCCGTGCAGGCCGGCGCGGGCCCGATACGCGTCGAGGCTGACCACGCACTTGCCCTGCATCACGAAGCGCATCTCGCGAACCAGGTCGGCGAACGGTGAATCCTTGACCACGTACCCGTCCGCGCCGGCGGCAAACGCTTCCCTGACGTTGTCTTCGCTGTGATGAACCGTGAGGACGATGATCCGCGCATGCGGCACGTCGCGCTTGATCGTCGCGATCGCTTCGAAGCCGCTGCCGCCCGGCATGGACAGATCCATCAGGATCAGGTCGGGCCGCGTCTTCTCGGCGAGACGGCAGGCCTCGACCCCGCCGCTCGCCGCGCCGACGATGCAGTAGTCGGCCAGCTCAGCAACCAGATGACTCAGGCCGACTCGCAACAGATGCTGGTCCTCGACGATCAGCACACGATGCTTGTTCTCCAATTTCGACGCTCCTTGCAGAGACGCGCTAGTTGGACGCAACGACGTCTCGATAGGCGGCGAGCAGCTCGGTCGGCGTCGCGAAGCCGTCGATACGCAGCCACGGCTGGCCCGGCGCGGCCCGCACGAACGTCACCGGCGTGTGGTTCATCTTGTCGCCGCGATACACGTTGAACGCGCGTTGCGCCGCGACGCTCGCATCGACGGTACCGGTGTAGTGCTGCCATTCGGGGCCTGCACCGAAGCGTGCCGCGTAGGTCCTGAGCCGCTCGGGCGTGTCCGCCTCCGGATCGATCGAGATCGACATGATGTGCACCTTGTCGCGGTCGGCGCCGAGTTCGCCCTGCAGCTGCTCGAGCGTCTGGCTGATCATCGGGCAGATGGTCGTGCAACTGGTGTAGATGAACGTCAGGATCACCGGCCGGCCGTCGTCCAGTTCCTTGACCAGCGAGACGGCCCGACCGTCGTCTCGCACGAGCTGGACCGACGGCGCGGCATACTCGACCATCGTGTGCACGGTGCCCGGCATCACGGCGTGATGCATGTGCATGCCGGCGGCTTCGGTCGCCCCCTCGGTCATGGGCGAGTCGGCTTTGCTCACCGCGCTCTCGGTGGGTGCGGCCGGTACGTGCTCCGTGGGGGTTCCGGTGGCAGGCTCCGTGGCGGGCGGCGTCGCCGGCTCGGCAGCCGGCTCCGTCGCATGCTCCGCGGCGGGCTGCATCGCGGGCTCGGTAGCCGGCTCCATCGGGTGCTCCGCGGTGTGCGTCGCCGCGCTGTCGGCGGCACTCCCGTCGGCGCTGTCGGCGGCGTTCGTGACGGGATTGTCGACACCGTTCTGCATGTCCTTTCCCATCATGCTCGCGCTGGCATCCGGCGCGGCATTCTCCGTGACGCTCGCGTTCGCGGCGGCGTTCTCGACGGCATTCTCGGCGACCGCACCGCCGGCATTCTCGATCGCGCCGCCATCGGTCACACACCACGCGGGCGTCGCTGCAAGCGCGACGCCCGCGACCACGAACGCGCCCATCGTCGATCTTGCGATCCTGTTCATACCAGCCTCCCTGACACGCGCCCAGGCAGCGGACAATTCCGCGCCCCGCCAATGCAGTGTCATGAATCTGATCGCGAGCGTCATGGGATGACGCCCCCCAAAGGCCGGTAGGACATGCCCGCTTGCCAGGATTCCCCACTGCACGCGGCAGGTATTTCCCTATGACGGACGCGCGAAATCCCCATGTTGCGGCCCGAGTCGGTCACGTCCTAGAATGATCGAAACTTTACGGTTTCCTGAAAACTGCGCCTCGGGAGCCACCATGACTGAACGCCAGCCCGAAGGGCCACGGATCAGGCTGCTCGATCTGATCGACGCGATGCGCAAGCTGCGCAGTGCGCTTCGTCCCGACGATCGCCGCACCGCTATCGTCACCGATGCACGTGGCGCGGCGCTCGCCATACTTGCCGACGACGGCACCTTCGTATCGGTGAATCGCAGTGCCGCGGCGCTGTTCGGGTACAGGACCGCCGAACTCGTCGGCCTGCATCTATTCGACCTGGCGCCCGACGACGCCCACGCCGAGCTGGCAAACGAACTGTCCACGAGCGCCGCCCTTCAGCATCATTCGTTCACGGCGATGCTCAGCGGGCGAAGCGGCCATCCCGCGCGATTCGTCGTACATCAGCAGGCGCTTCCCGACACCCACCTGTCGCTGACACTGTTCGAGGAACCGTCGACGCCCGAGCCCGAACGGCGCGGCGCCGCGGCGAACGATGCGGGCGTGCATGCCCGCCACACGTATCTGCTGATGGGCCAGCAGAAGGAACGACATCGGCTTGCCGCGGAATTGCACGACGGGCTCGGCCAGGCACTGACACTCATCAAGCTGATGAATGAGGACGCGCTCATGCGCATTCGCCGCGGCGAGATTGTCGACGCGACGAATCTGCTCGACGTCGCCGTGTTGCGGATCCGCGAGACGATCGGCGAAGTGCGCCAGATCTGCGGCGAACTGAAGCCGCCCATGCTCGACAGGCTCGGGCTGCCGGCCGCGCTCGCCTCGCTGTGCCGCCACATCGAGCGCGACGCGAACCAGCTGTCGGTCGAGTTCAATTGCGACGTCGACGACGACGACATTCCGGATCATCTGAAGGCGGACATGTTCCGGGTCGCGCAGGAGGCGCTGCATAATGTCGTCAAGCATGCGCAGGCCACCGAAATCCTGATCGGCCTGCAACACGACGCGGGCGGCCTGCTGCTGACGATCGACGACAACGGTGTCGGCTACGAGCGTCACCCGCTTTCGACGGACGACGCGCGCGCGGCGGGGCTCGGGCTGATCGGCATGCAGCACCGCATCGAGTCGCACGGCGGCACGTTTGCGATCCGGTCGTCCGCCACGACGGGTACGCGCGTCTCGGCAACCTGGCCGCTCTGACCTGCAGCCGCGCTCAGCGCTTCGCGCTGCCTGCCGGATAGTCGTCCAGCCGCGCGACTGCGTCTGCCCCTCCGTCGACGACCGGGTGCGCCGGCACGTCGTCCACGTTCGGTTCCGCGCATTTCGCCGCCAGCGTGGTCAACAGCCCCATGTTCATCGCGACGAGCACCAGCTCCGTCAGATTCGCGAGATGGAGCTTGTGCATCATGCTCGCCCGATACTTCTCGATCGTCTTCGGGCTCAGGTTCAGGTACTGGCCGACCTGCCGGTTGGTACGCCCTTCCGCGATCAGTTTCAGTACGCTGCGTTCGCGCGCGGTCAGGATGTCCCAGGCCTTTTTCGGCGCGGGCATTTCGCGACCGGTCACGAACGAGTCGACCATGTAGCCGTACACATCCGCACTCAGGTGCTTCTTCCCCTGCATGACCATGCGCATCGCGAGCAGCAATTCGTCAAACGAAACGTCCTTGAGCACGTAGCCGTCGACGCCCGCGCGCAGTGCCTCGCGCACGTATTCCTCGTTCTGATGCACCGTGAGCACGACGATCCGGATGGCCGGCGTTCGACGCTTGATCGTCGCGCTCGCATCGATGCCGTTCATCCCGCGCATCGACAGATCCATCAGGATCAGATCCGGCGCGAGCGTCATGGCTTGATGGCATGCCTCCTTGCCGTCCCGCGCTTCGCCGACGACTTCGTATTCGCCTTGTGCGCAAAGCATCGACCGGAGCCCGTTTCTCAGCAGATCGTGATCCTCTGCAATGATCACGCGATATTTGGTATTCACGACTCCCCCCCAAGTTTTCCCGCGCTTGCACCACGTCGGACATCAATGCCCCGATTGCACGGTGCCGGACGCTTTTTCTGATGCTTTCCTTGGTCCGGCCTGGTGGCCCGCCTCGCGAGCGACTGGCCACGCCCGTCGTCCGAGCAAGGTTCGCGCCACCGCGCCGCGTGCCAGCGCCCGCGCCGGGCACATGCCTGCGGAAACGTCGCGCAATGGCGGGAATGTTGCAGGGTTGAATCGATTGGGCGTGCGCGTCGCATCCGTAGGACTACGGATGGCGGGACTATCCGATCGCTTCCGCATGGCAGGAAACGATTTCTTCTGCAACAACAGTTGCATTGAGCAGAAAACAACCGGTCCGCGTAAGGATTGTCAACTTCATCGGATTACCGCCCGCTACCGGCGATTACTTGTGTAACAGTTTTGCAGCGCCGCCGCGGGGCGTCTCGTCCGGCATCGAAGTGTAGGAGGGTGCCCCATTGTCGATGCGATGACCCGGCCACGACAATGCAGATGCAGGAGGCCATCAATATGCACCGCCGCCGTTCATCCGGATTGTGCGAGACCGTCATTGCCGCATGCGTGGGATTCGGCTCGGCATGGTCATGCGCCGCGCACGCGCAGATCTTCGGCACGGTGGCGAGCAACGGGGTCATCGTCCTGACCAACGTGCCCGGCACGGCCAATCTGAAAGTGATCGTCGCGGCCGCCCGGCCGGCCGAATCCGCGACGAAGCGGGCCATGCCGAAACGGGCTGTCGCGTCGTCGTTCGCGGACGTGATTGCCGAGGCGAGTCGGGCGTTCAATGTTCCGCCCGAACTCCTGCGCGCCGTGATCGACGTCGAATCGGGATACAACCCGAAGGCGGTATCGGACAAAGGCGCGCTCGGACTCATGCAGTTGATGCCGGAAACGGCGCGGCGCTTCTCGGGCGGCGACATGTTCGATCCACGTGACAACGTGCTGGCCGGCGCACGGTATCTGCGCTTCCTGCTCACCCTGTTCAATGAGAACGTCGAGCTCACGCTCGCTGCCTACAATGCCGGAGAGAACGCCGTGATTCGGGCCGGGTATCGCATCCCGTCGCTGCCGCAGACGCGCGAGTACGTGCCGCGCGTGCTCGCGCGCTACAAACGGCTGCTCGCCGCGAGTTGAAACACGCGAGACTCGCGGCGGCCTGCACGCGGCAATGCCGCCTGCGTCGCGTGCACGACGCGTTGCCCGGCGCCATGAAACGATGGCGTCCGGCAACGCGTAGCGCGCCGGCGTTCGGCCGGCCGACGGTTCATGGAAAGGCCGGGACGGTCGGGTCTTCTCCCTGCAGATGCGCATCCGTATGGTGAAGCTTGATCGTGTCCTCGATCTCGTGAACGCGGTCGGTCGGAACGTCGATCATCAGCAGCAGTTCACCGTGCTCGATGCCGTCCTCGAAGCGCTTCAGGCGCGTGCTGGGCATGTCGACGCCGATCATCGTCGCCACCCATGCACCGAAGGCCGCACCGAACAGCGTGATCGCCACGACGACGCCGCCACCGATCGGCAAACCCGCGGGCGGGAACACCAGAAGGATCAGCCCCAGCAGCATGCCGGTCGCAAAACCGACGACGGTGCCGCGCGCGAGCGACGGCAAAAGGTCGCTGCGTTGCACCAGCGTGGCTTCCGGCAAGCCGTCGCGCAAGACATCGTGATTCGCGATGCAATGGATATGCCGCCACTCGATTCGAAGCGACAGCAGTTCGCCGACGACCGACTGCGCACAGTGCGCCGTCGGCACCAGGAAATAGACACGTCTCATGGCAGTTCCTCCTACGTCACACCCGCAATGCGGCGATGCTCGTCAGGACATTCTTGCCCGGCATGCCTCCGGCTTGTAGGGGTAATGCCCGCCGAAGTGCATGGGTAGAACACGGTAGGCGCGCCGCACGCGCTTCAGAGTTGTCCGTAGCTGTGCAGCCCGGACAGGAACATGTTGACGCCGAGGAACGCGAACGTCGTCACGAGCAGGCCCGTGAGCGC